>CAZFWV010000244.1:0-10454 GCA_964522605.1 uncultured Pirellulaceae bacterium | reverse complement strand
GCTTTGTGATCGCATTGCGAATCCATGTAGGTTCCCGGCGACTGCAGGCGATACGAAAAATGGTCAGTCGAACCAGATTCTTCCATCGCATGAGATGTCGCTTCGCCACCTCGCACGTGAAGAGTCGGAGCAGCGCAGGCAACTCCGGCAGAAGCCTGAAGAAACCGGCGACGCGATAGACGGTGATCAAGCATCATCCTTCTCATCCTTCCAGGCACCTTGCCGTTCCCCACGCTGCCACGATCTGGTTGTGGTGCACGAGTCGAGCGGAACCGAAGACCCAGAAGAAACCACAGATCCAACGGATGAGACGGATGTCCACCGATCGGTCCGTGCCGATCCGTACACTCCGTCAAATCCGTGGTTTCCCTCTTCTCTTTCGGTCCAACAGGAGTATCGCTCGCCTCAACTCCGGTCCACAAGGCGCTGCATCGCGTCGGCCAGATCATCCGGCAAAGCGGTGAGTTTTCCTTCTGGTGAGAGACAGGCCAGTGTCAGCTTGGCTTTCGCCAGATCTTGACCATCGGCACAACGCTTTACATTCTGATTGAGCATGAATCGCACACGCCGCACCCGTTCGACCTGGGTCTCGACCTCAACCTCATCACCCAAAATGGTCGGAGTCAGATAATCGATCTCCAGGTGGGCAACCGCGAAGTTACACCCCCGGCGAACATACTCGGTGAGCGGCCTACCGAATTGTTCCAGAAACTCGTAGCGGGCCATTTCCAGCCAGCGCAGGTAGTTCGCGTAATAGACGACTCCGCCTGCGTCGGTGTCGGCATAGTAGGCTCGCGTTTTCATTTCGATACCAGCAGCTTCGCCAGCGTCGCGGCCAAGCTGTTCAAAGCGTGTTCATCCGGCAGTGTGAAGCGGACCTGGTATCGGCCGTCAGGATCGCGCTGGACGCATTCATCCAAGCCGGCTCGAATCTGCTTCACGGTTCCGTCGTCGGGCATTTTGCCATTGTCGATTAACTCGCCAACCAGGTTGATTGCCGCGCCGAGAAGTTCTCCGCTTGCAGCCGCAACTTTTTCACGCCGTGCTGCGATCTGTCGCGCTTCGAGCTCCACGGCCGACTGCTGTGACTGATCGATCGGAGCCGGTGGCGTTTGGCCAATCAATTGCTCTAGCCGGCGTTTGAGTTCGTCCATGCCACTACGCAGTTCGACTTCCGATACATCCGAGTCCACATCCAAAGCGGCCAAGGCCAAGTCGTGTTTGGCCGACAGGGTTCCGAGCAATCGCTCCTCGATCGTATCCTCGGTAACCAACAGATACACCTGGACCGGTTGCTGTTGGCCCATCCGATGGGCGCGCGCGATGCGTTGCTCCAGAACGGCGGGATTCCACGGCAGATCGAGATTGATGACCGTGTTTGCGGCTTGCAGGTTCAGGCCCGTGCTGCCCGCGTTACTCATGATGATTGCGCGGCAATCCGCCTCGTTCTGGAAGCGATGCACCAATTGCTGACGCTTCTTCTGTGGCACTTGGCCGTCGAGGCGCACAAAGTCCAGACCCACCTGCGACAGGATCGGTTCGACCAGGTTCAGCATGGTCGTCCATTCGCTGAACAGAACCAGCTTTCGGTCCGATTCCGCGGCAAACTCGTCCAGCAGCTCCTGCAGTCGCTCTAATTTGCTGCTGTACCCGGGTGGCTCCTTGTTCACGAGGAACGTGCTGTCGCAGGCCATTCGTGCCATCAACAGATACTTCTGGATTCGCAGCAGATCCATCTCGGTGAGATACTTCTTACGGACAATCTGCCCGACTCTCCCGACGTATTCTTCGCTCAGGTTCCATTGTTCCTCCGTGGGACGAATGCGGACAATCTCGGTGCTGCGTTCTGGCAGCTCCTGCATGACACTACTGCGCGTGCGCCGCAACAGAACGGGCTTCAGGGATTCTCGCACTTCACCCAGATTGCGATAACCCTCGACGCGTCCCCGTTCGTCGACGACGCGGTGTCGATGCATGAAGCGATACGCAGGCCCAAGCCGGCGATCATCAATGAACCGCACAACCGTGTACAATTCTTCCAAACGATTTTCCAGCGGCGTTCCGGACAGGACCAAGGCAAAACGCGACTTGAGGCTCTTGATCAGTTGAGACGTTTTGGACTCCCAATTCTTGATCCGCTGTCCTTCATCCAGAATGATCAGGTCCCAGGGAGTATTTTCGATTGTCGCATGGTCGCGTAGCACCTGTTCGTAATTGCAGATGGTGAAGAACGTATCACTCCGGTATTGCGCACTCCGTTCTTCACCGCTTCCGAGGACCAATTGACTGGTGCGATCGCAGAAGCGATTGATCTCACTGCGCCACTGACTCTTCAGCGAAGCGGGACAGACGATCAGCACGCGTTCGATGTCGGCGAGTCGTGCCAAGAGCTCGGCCACGCCGATGCCCTGAATCGTCTTGCCGAGCCCCATATCGTCGGCCAGGACAGCACGGCCCGCGCCAACAGCGAAAGCGATCCCATCCAATTGATAGGGCAGCAACTCGGCACGCAGCAACTCGTTTCTTAGCGGATGGCTGGCCGGATCCTTTCGGATCTCGCTTGCGGCGTGGGCCAGCCGCCTTTGCAGCAGCCGCTGTTCAATGAATTCCTCAGCGTCGGGATAGACATGTAGCGTGTGACCTGCTCGTTCGAGCTTCCGCATGATCTTCAACAACGCATCGACATCATCAAACGTTCGATCGCGGAAGGAGCCGAGGATGCTTGCGACATCGTCATCGAGCCGATGAGGCAAGTTGAATCGAAGTCCAAGCTGTTCGCCATAATCGAGGCGCAGAGAAAGTGTTTTCCTTCGGTACGGTTTGTCCAGCTTGGCGCGAGAAAACCGCTTCTGGATCTTCGCCTGCGCGTGGAGGATGTGCTTACAGGTTCCCAGGTGATTCGTCCGAAAGTCTGGACATGTACAGTACGATTGCCCGGGCTCCAAACCGCGCAGCGAAACGCGGTAAGTCTTTCCCGAGTGCTGGCTGGTGATCGTGTAGTCGGTCCACGGCTGGGAGGAATCCAAGGACCGCAGGATCATCTTCTCTGTCGCAGCACGTTCCTGACGATCGGCCAAAGCCCTCTGTAGGAGTTCGGTTTCCGTCAACAGTTCGATCGGCTCGGATGGATCCGGACGGGCCGCGAGACCGAGCGTCAACTTTTCATCGAGCACCATGCCGAGTACGGCGGCAATGTGGTCACAACACGTCTGGCAGTGCTCGCAGTACAGATGCAGGCCTTTGGGCCGGTTCACCATCTCGACGATCGTAACGATCGCCTCGAGCGTCGGCAGTTCCGGATCGGGAACACGCACACGGAGCGTGTCGCCGCCCAAATAGACGTCACGCGCCAGGTCGATCTCAAACCGTCCGCCTTGGCGCAGCCGTACTTCGCCATCCTCGTCTCCCATCAAGCGGCAGGCGGCCCGGTACGTCAATTGCCCCAGTCGATCCCGAATTCCGATCCGTCGATTGCGACTGCGCGTGCCGACCATGACTCAACTCCTTTTGTGGCGGATGAATCGTCCGGAGTGCATTTCCGAACTCGTTTTTCGCGAGGGGTGGCCGGTCTGCTGGGGCATCGCTGCGCTCTGCCACCAGCCACCCTCCGGTAGGTTTTGAAATGTGCTCCGGTTGAATACCGGTCAATTGTGGCACGTCCCGCAGCGATTGAAAAGGCGGAGACATCCGTTCGGTCGCAGCAAACCAACGGGGGGCGGTCATCAGCCGACAGGCGGGGAAACTCGACTTGCGGTGGGACTTCGCACTGCCCTCCAAATTCTCCCGCTCATGTTCTCGACGGCAGCCCGAATCGGCAAAACGGACGTGCACCCCAACCCGCGTTCCTTTGAATTTGCTTGTTGCGAACGGATTCCAAAGCGTTCATACTACCTGTTGCGCCAGTCCATCCCGTATGCGACGCGAGCCAATTGTCATTGGCTGAGCAGCGCCCCTTCTGATTTTTGCGACGAGCCAAACCGTGTGGCATTGGCATCCTGTCGCTCTGGCCTGGCCGGCGTAAGCTTCGACACACCGCAATGTGATTGACCAGAACGATCTGCGATTTCGCAAGAAGTCCTGCGGTAAACGTCAGCGACCTCTTTTCCGCACTCTATAGAACAGGACGCGAGTTGCGGCCGGTCGCACAACATTTGCGATCTTCTCACTAAGCAGTAGGGGGCGCGATCATGCAAGGTTCCAATTGTCGCCATCGTCCGAGGGAGTTTTCCTGGCGTACCATGTTGCTCGAGCGACTCGAATGTCGGCTCGCGCTAGCCAGCGTCAGTGGCACCGTCTGGCAGGACAACAACGGAGATGGAATCCGTAATCCGGGCGAATGGGGAGTCCCCGCCACGACGGTCTTTATGGACAAGAACCGCGATGGGGATCTCGACGCCGGCGAACGCTCGACCGTCACCGATGCGAACGGACAGTACTCATTCCTGAATACACCGTCTGGCAACTACAACCTTCGGACCATTCCCGGTGATGGCTGGAGCGCCTTGCCGATCGATCGTTTGATTGGTCTTGGATCGTGGGTGGAAGACGACAATGCGATGTCTTCGCACAACAAAGACTGGTGGGCCGCACTCTGGGAAATCGACCCCGAAAACGGATTCGCCTTCAATCGTCATCCGATCGTGATCGACGAAACGTCTCTGCACCCGTTCACCACCGGGTTAGTTGCGGATGACGTGAACCTCAACGGCCTGGCCGCCGTTCCCGGTCAGCCGGGCCTGTATATGACGCAGGCGCAAATCTCCGGCGAAGGCGTCTTCTTTGATGCCGATGTCCAGATCGCTCGCATTGACTGGCCCACCGGATCGGAGTACGCCAAAGCGACGTTTGTTTCGCTCGCGGACCCCCTTGATCGCCTGGCGGGTGGCGGAGTTGCCTTTGATCCGACAGGGGATCCTCGATTGCTGTACGGCGGTTTTGGCGACACCTACCTCATCAATAAGAGGGACCTCAACTGCCGGATGTGGACGTTCGATCTCGACACGGGCGACGTGAACATTTTCGAAAAGCCGTCGTGCGACTGTAATTGGCCTTACTTTAACGGCGACATCCAGTTCGACGATTCCGGACAATTGTATGTATTCAGCGCCGACAGCAGTGGCGATCTGCGACTGCTCGACAAGACGACCGGGATGATTACCAGTACCGTCCCCGCGGAGGTCTTAAACGAGGCGGCGGAGTACGACCCGGCAAGGCAGGAGTTCTGGATTGCAGAAGCGGCGTTATTCCGCCTGAGTCCGCTGACCGGAGTCAAGACGCGAATCGGTCCCAATTTCGACTTCAGCGCCATGGGAACGAGTCCGGACGGAACGAAGTATGCGATCGAAGGTCTGGAACTTGTAAAGGGCTTTGCCGATCGACCGGTCGTCGTCTCGGACGCGGACGTTACGGGAATTGACTTCGGGCAAGTATCGCACGTGGTCGGCATTTCCGGGACGGTTTTTCACGATACGAACACCAACGGTCACCTCGAACCACGAGAGTTGTGGGAGGGGCTACAAGGACATCGAGTGTTCCTCGATCAAAACAACAACGGCCTGTACGACACGGGCGAAACGTATCGGTGGACCGACAAACTTGGGAATTACAGTTTTGCGAGTCTCATGCCAGGCATCTATTCAGTCGCGCTCGAGCGAAGACCATTGCACGACACGACTTATCCCCGCCTGACCTTGCAGCACAACCACCTCGTCAATTTGCTCGCCGGCCAGCGATATCGTGCCGACTTCGGAGTGGCACCCACGGTCACGATTCGCGGCACGGCCTATGACGATTCGAATCTGGACGGGCAGCGCGACGCGAATGAAGCCGGAATCGCCGGAGCGACGATTTATGTCGATCTGGATCAGAACGGCGTGCTGAACACGATGCTCGCGGAACGGATATCCGCCGCAACCACGGTAATTCCCGATCTGTCGTCCGTCACCTCCACCATGCTGGTCAGTGGACTTCGTGGACCGCTGGCCGACGTCGATGTGACGTTGGACATTACGCACGGCGATGTGTCCGACTTGGCCCTGACGCTGGTCAGTCCCCGCGGAACACGCGTCTCCCTGATGCGTCATGCGGGAGGCGACGGTCAGCATCTGACGGACACGGTTCTGGATGACGAAGCAAGCACCGCGATCACGGATGCCTCGTCACAGGATGCGCCGTTTACGGCCTCGTATCGTCCGGCGGGTGCGCTGACCGACTTCGACGGTGAGGACGCGAACGGAACGTGGACGCTTGAGATCAGCGACGATGCCACCGGAACGACCGGTGTGCTCAACCATTGGACCTTGGGACTGACGACCGGAGACATCGTGACCACGACCGGGGCGGACGGCGGTTACAAACTGGAGAATCTCCCACCGCGACCGCTGATTCTTCGCCAGGATTTGTGGCACCATCGCTCGCGAACGGAGCCTTCCGTGGTTGCGGAAACGACACTCGAAGATTTTGAAACCGATCTGACCGCCTACATTCAGGCCGAAGTCGGAGCAGCCAGCACGCTGCAGGCGCAGGGCGCCTACCACGGTCAAAAAGGTCTGGCACCAGGAGCATGGATTTATGGCGGTCCGGATGCACACGTCGTCCACCGGGGAGATACGATTTCCGCGCACGTCAAGTTTGGCAGCAGCAGTTCGGGTTCCACGATCCTGGGCTTTGGCGCGAGCGAACAGGGCACACTCGCGCTGGGGATGTTCCCCGGACTTGGCGGCACCGGTGAGATATGGCTGCTGCAGGTGCTGAACGGCTATGACAATGCCAACACGAAGTATCACAAACTGGCCGCAATCCCGCAGGGCTTTGCCGCCGACTTGTGGTATCGCGTTGAAATCGATTGGGGGACCGACGGGACAATCGTCGGCCGGCTCTTCACGGCCGATGGAGGACAGATCAACGAGATTGATATTGCGGGCTACGGCCTGTGGCCCGCCGACCAGGGCACTCTCGCCTTTCGCGCTCTGCCTTCCTCGGGCACGACCAACTACGTCGATCACATCACGATCCGGCGGGGCGGCGAACGCAAAATGCTCGTGCCGGCCGGCGATTCCCATAATGTCAACTTTGGAAGTGTAGCCGACAGCATCGTCACTGGAGTGAAGTTCCAGGACAGCAACGGAGACGGCGTCTTCAATGACGGACGGACGCTTCCCGGATTCCGAATTTACGACGACGCGAATCAGAATGGTTCGTACGACGCAGTTCAGACGGCCACTTTTGGCAACACGCTGGTACACAAGATCAACGACAAGGGCGTCACGGTTGCCGAAGTCACGACTTCTGGACTGGAGGGACTGATTCGTGACGTCAGCGTGACGATCAATATCGACCATGGCAGCGTCGGTGACCTGCGCGCCTTTCTGACCAGCCCGCAAGGCACACGCCTTGCTCTGTTTTCTCGAGTGGGTGGCAGTGGTGACGACTTCCAGATGACACGCCTGGACGATTCGGCGCCCCAATCGATAACCTCAGCAACCGCCCCCTTCGCCGGGACCTATCGGCCGGAATCAGCGTTGTCGTTACTGCGTGGTGAGGATCCCAACGGTGTCTGGCGTCTTTCAGTTTTCGACGACACAGCCAATGGCACGAGTGGCTTTTTGAACACCGTCCTGATCAACCTGGGCACCGGCGAACTGGACGCCGAGAGTACGACAAGCGGTTATCAGATCACCGGACTGCCTCCCGGTCCCCATTTCTTGCGCGAGGAGCATCAAGCCGACTGGCTGCAAACAACTCCGCTCGGCGGTGCTCACGTCGTGGTCCTCCACGGGCAGACGGTTTCCAATCTTGATTTTGGAAATACGAAGTCGGGCAAGCTTTCGGGCCGGGTCTACAAGGATGTGAACCAAAACCTGACCTACGACGCGGATGATGCCGGGATTGTGGGATGGCCAGTGTACCTGGACGCGGATGGTAATGGGACTCGAAATCGCGAGACAGGCAAGGTGTTTACGACGGAGTCGGGTCAACCGATTCCGGACAACGGCACAATGACCTCGATGCTCGAAGTGGAAGGCCTGACCGGTCGTATCCTGGATGTGAACGTGCGGCTGACGATCGAGCATCCCACGGTGGGAGACCTGGAAGCGTACCTGGTCAGTCCCGCGGGAACCCGAATTCAGTTGTTCGGCAATCTGACGGGCCAGGGAGCCGATTTTCTGCATACCCTGTTCGACGATGAAGCCGGACAGAGCATCACGGAGGGAGTCGGCCCGTTCAGCGAACCCAACGGGTATCGTCCACTCACGAAGCTGGATCGCTGTGCATCAGAGAACCCCAATGGAATCTGGCTCCTTCAAGTGAGCGATCGCGCCGCCCTGGACGTCGGTCAGCTGATTCGATGGCAAATCATCCTGACGCACGGTGACCCGATCGTCACCACGGATTCCGATGGCGAATACGCCTTCTCGCAGGTTCCTCCTGGCGTCTGGACGGTCCGCGTGATCTCTCAACCAGATTGGACCTTCCTTTCTCCCGCGGATGGCCAGCGAACCGTCACGATTTTGGCGTCGGAGAACAAGACGGGAGTCGACTTTGGCCTGATTGACTTCATCCCGCCCGAACCGCGCGAGATCCATGTGCCGCACAGCGTCTTGATTCCCAATCAACCAGACCAACCGATTGAGATCTTCGCGCTGGGGACCGCGCCGGTAGTTGGAATCCTGCTACGTGCCCAGATCGGAGACGGCCGGGGACCCGAAACTGAACCCGTTTTCAACGGCGTGGATTACACTGGCGGCGTCTGGGAGGATTTCGCCTACACGGTGTTTGGCGGTATCTTGCCCGACGCCTCACAGTTGCTGGAAGGAGCCGTGGAATTGCAGGGTCCCACCGATAACGTCACGTCACCCGGGCTCGTCGCGCGACTGCTGGTGGACACCACCGGCATCAAATCCGGTACGTTCGACTTGAAGCTGGCGGGTACCGAATTCGGTTTGGACAGCGAATTCATCGGCGCACCGGTCGATATTCTCAATGGCTTGATCCAAATTGCGCTGCCCGGAGATTCCAATCTGGATGGACGATTCGACACGCAGGATTTGGTCCAGATTCTTCAAATCGGCGAGTACGAAGATGGTATACCCGGCAACTCGACTTGGACCGAAGGCGATTGGAACCAGGACGGAGACTTCGACACGGGTGACTTTGTACTCGCGTTACAGCAAGGAAACTACGAATCCGCTGCGGCGCGGCCAGGGCGAACAGCCGGATCCCTCGCGAAACAAGCCGCTCCGATCATCGACTGGACAAACATCGTGGCTGGCGAATTGGGTGGCACGCGCGTTGCCCGTAACTTCCTCGATGTGGAGACTCTGACGGCCGAGCGTGCCGCTCCCCCGAAGGACCCGTTTTCGATTGCTCCAATTCGTTCGCAGTGGGAATCCGTGTGTCCTCTGCCCTGTGAGAAATTCTATTCGCTCGGGCGTTCACAACGGCTCTGCGGCGGACGACCTGTCGTCGGCTTGCTCTTCGCAGGAACTCGAGGTGAGTCCGACTTCTGGACTGAGTCGGCCAGATCCGGCAAACAGGCGGAATGTCTGGTACAGGATCTGCTGGAAGATGGGCTCTTTGCGAGATCGACAGACACATAAGCGATGACTCAAGAATAACTTCGTTGTTTTCCAACGAGGGTGGCTGGGGTCGAGCGCAGCGAGCCCCCAGATCACGCGGCTGGGGGCTCGACGCTCGTTCCTCGCGTCTCGACCCCAGGCACCCAAATGCCGAAGTTGTTCTTGAGTCATCCCTAAGTACTCGCGCGTCGCCGCATCAACGATTCGCTTCAAAACTGTTCTTGGCGCACCGCATTCGCCCACGCGCGTCGATCGGAATTCCGGCGCAAACGACCGGCCATCAATCACCCATGGCGGGAGCGAAATCCGCGAGCAATCTCCGGAGCTTGGCGTGTGCACTGCACCGAGCGCGGGTGATCGCGCCGGAGGTGAGATCGAACGTGCGGGCCAGCTCCTTATTACTCGCCCGCCCGCCGGCTTGGAGATCGGCCTGGATCACTTCTCGTTCGCGTGCTGTCAAGCGGTCCAGTGCCGCGGTGACCGCATTCTTGAGATCAACTTGCGACTCGACACTTGGACCGTTTTGACAGAATGGGGGATTGCTGATTGTGGAAAGACTAATCGCATCGGCTGGATAATCGTGCCGCCGCAAGATGTCCTTCGCCGCACTATCGGCACACAGAACAAAGAAGGCCCCAACACTCTTGCCGCGCGAGGGCTCGTAGTACTTCCAAACTCTCGCCAGCCCATCCTGAAGAGCCTCCTCAACATCTTCTTGTGCCAGCCCGAAGTGCGTTCGCAAGTAACCCTCAATTCGACCGCCGCTACGGGCGATCAACTCCTGCAGCCCCGCCTCGTTCTTCTCGGCGATCAGACAGCCAACTTGATAGTCGGTGAGTTCTGCCTCCGGTGTCGTCGCGAAGACGAACTCGGTAC
>CAZFWV010000243.1:0-10507 GCA_964522605.1 uncultured Pirellulaceae bacterium | reverse complement strand
CATCGCTGCGCTCTGCCACCAGCCACCCCTCGAGAAAAACAGGTTTTGAAATGCGTTCTAACCAAAAGGCAAGCTCCCCTGCTCCGTAGCACCGATCGAGAGGATAGGTAGCGTCATGACGATTCAATGGGCCCCACGATTTCGATTCACCTTGACCCTCGCTGCACTCGTGTTGACTACCACGGCAGCACTGCGGGGACAGACCCAAACATTGGAGGCGGTCGGTGTCGTCGTAACACCGCACATTCAGTCATCGGAAATGCGCTATCGGCGTCCGCCCGATCCGGACTTGGGCGCTCGCGTCGAGTTGATCCTGCGAAACAACTCGGACGAACCGTTGTCGATTGATGCCAATCTGCCCGTTCGATTCGATGGCCAGACCCCTGCCGAGTTGCTGTCGTCCGCCGAGTGGGCCTGGCACGATACGCCATCGGCACGCATTGAAACCGTGTACAGTCTCCCGCCGGGCGCCGTGACCGTTTGGGGATTCAACGGCCGCGGTGCCAAATGGGGATCGGGAACTCAACACACACTACAGGTCGACCTGGACCGTGGATCCGAGTCGATGCCCTTCTCGATCGATCCACCGCAGATCTGGTTATCGGCAGTGACTTTCCTGGGGAGTGACGATCGTGTACAGCCGTCGCGGATGGTCGTACACGTGCAAAACGACACCGAAGTTGCTTTCGCAATTCGCAGTTGTCGTCTATGGCTACCCCAGACCGGCGTATCCTTTCTCGCGCTAACCGCCCAGGCTCCACTAGACGAACTACAGGCGTTCCCCGCCGACGGCATGGTCCCGGCGCGGGGAAAAGCCGGTTTCACGGCAGAAACCGGACCACTGCCTCTCACGTATGCCGCAGTGGAAGTTAAGCTGGTTGACCCCCAGCAGCAAGAACGCAGCTTGTGGGCGCACTTGCGGATCAAGCGAGAGACGTTTGACATCAGTGGTGGATGGGTTTCTTCGGACATTCAGGGTCGCAGTTCGCTGACGTACGAACCGTACTTGAAAACCCTGATGCGGATGCACATTGACACCGGTCACATCGGAGAAGTCTCGGGATACACGGACAATCCGTCCTTGTATGCGCGTTACCCACTGAAGCTGTTCAATCGGCTCCAGCCGCTGGAACGCTTCGATCGAGATGACATGTTGCCGCGGATTCACGCCGTGGAGTTTTTGGGAGAGCCGCAGTACGGGGGCGGTCGACCAGTGCCACCGCAAGAGGTCTGGGAGGCATTTGCGCCCTATCAGCCCACCAGACTGCCCACCACCGTCACCCACAGCGAGGAACGGATTTGGCGGCACTACGCCGGCCTGTCAGATTACCCGCACTACGACGCCTACCGAATTACGGCTCCTTCCCCCGATGCCTGGTCTCAATATGACCGTTGGGGCGGCGAGCGACTGCGCTGGGGCGCCCCACTCGAAACGATCGGCGCGATGACACGCAGCCTACGCGAACTCAATCGGCCCCGGCCCATCGCGTACTGGTCGCAAGGCGCACATTCCGGCTGGGGCCGGTATGGCGGTCGCAGCCGGACCTCACCGACCGATGAGGAACTGCGCGCGCAGGCTTATCATGCGCTCGCTCACCGAATTACGTCGCTTTACTGGTTCAACCTGAGCCTGAAATCACTCGTGAAATTCCCCGATCTGATCGAACCGATTACGCGAGTGAACCGAGAAATCCGCCTGATGGATCAGTTGTTGCTGGAAGGCGACGCATTCGAGTATCGACGTCTGACGAGAGACGGCCGGCCCGATTGGGATCTGGCCTCCGTCGCCGGACCCCGCGGTGCGTTGCTGTTCGCGCTGGATTTAGACTACACCGCCGACTCCGACGAGAAACTGTTTCGCTTTCGGAAGCGAGATGCCCGGTTCATTTTCGCACTGCCAACTTGGATTGACTCCCCGACGGAGATCTTCCGACTCGATGCCGACGGGACCCATGATGTAGAAACGCTTGTGACGGACGACGGGATTATGGTCCGCGATTCGGTCTACGTTGCCGGAATCTACGTCGTGTCCGCCGCAAGCGGTCTGCGCGCGGAATTGGACCGTGAGTTGACGGATCTACGGGAAAAGGAACAGTCGCTGGCCTTCGATCCGGCTCAAGTGGATACCGACTTGGCCGTGCTGAAATCACTCGCCGAAAAATCGCGGTGATCCAGCCTGTCCTTGCTCGCCATGCGGCGTCACATCACTCGACGGAACGATCCAGCGGCATTTCCAGCTTTTCGTACAGCGAACGACGCCCGGATTTGTCGCCTTCCAGAATCCCCTGCGCGTATCGAGCAACCGCCTCGGCATGCTGTCGAGGAACAACAATCACACCATCGCCGTCGGCAACGACCACATCACCCGGCATGACGGTGACACCGCCCACAACGACCGGACGGTTGACCGACTCGACCTGATTCCGTCCGGGACGAATGCCGCGCCCGGGCCCCTGAAAATAGAGGGGCACCTTCTGTGCGGCGATCTCATCAGTATCCCGCGCGGTTCCACTCGTGACGACCCCGACACAACCGCGTAGCTTCCATCCGAGAATATTGTTCGAGCCGATTGATCCAACATCGGTGAGCGGAGCTTCCTCGATTACCAGGGCGGTCCCCGGCCGAATCAACTCCGTGAAGGGCTCTGGTGAGATCCGTGTGTACCAATCCCCGACCCAACGATCAAAGGCCTGTGGATCCCGTTCGCTCGCATGCGGCAGTTGAGCGGGCACATAACGCACCGTAACGGCAATCCCCACAAAGCGATGCTGATAATCATCCGTATCGCGCCACAGCGGATGGATCGCGGGCGCAACGAGCCCAATATCGGGCAGTCCGACTTGATCCATCCCATCCGAGACGTCCGCCACGCGCAGCCCCGCGAACATCTGCAGAATGCGCTGATCCTCCTCCGCGGAATAGGTCTTCGTTTGCAGAAAGAGTTTACCACCGCGCGAATCTGGTTCCGCGCCGCGGGTCGGCTGCATCGGCACGAGGCTCAAGGGGAAGACCGTCATCAACGAGATAACGAACGTGGTTGCATTTCGCGTGTTCATGTCAAGCCTCATCGAGATTCGCTCCTGGTCGACTCCGGACACAACGTCCGCCACTGTCGGCCAGTGTAGCGTACGTCGGAGACGGCGTGGGCACACACAACTCGTTTAACGGCGAGCCGAAGGCGACTGGTTTTCGATTAACGGCAAGCCGAAGGCGTCGATCTACTGTCTCGCATCCGCCGACGCCTTCGGCTTGCCGTTAAACGAAAATCGGACCGGACGCAAAAAGCCGACCAGGGAAACGCCGGACCCAACGACAAAACCGGCGACGGAAAGGGGTTCCGCCGCCGGCTTTGATGAAAGGAGCGATGCGGACAGCTGTGGAGGATTGAATCGGCCCGCCAGGCTGCCCGCAACTGACAGGCCGATGCCGAGAGTGGACAGGTCCGCCGTGACCTTACGGGAACAACTTCGAACCTTACGGACGAATCACGAGGAAGCGAGACCCTGCATCTGTGCGAACGAGCAACAGAACGCCTTCCTTCGGCTGCGCATCCTTCAGTGCACGCACCGCTTCATCCACGTTCTTGACCGACTGTCGATTGACCTGCGTGATCACCATGCCACTCTCGAGTCCGGCTTGTTCGGCGGGACTACCTGAATCGACGGAGGTGATCACGACGCCTTCGACGCCTTCCAGCCCGAGTCGTTCGGCGACGTCGGCATTCAGTTCGCTGATCTGAAAACCAAGCTTACCGAACTCCGAGTTCTCGGGAGTCTCCGCCCCTTGGCTCGGACTCCTTCCAGTACGGACCATCCCGAAACTGTCGGGTTGCTCCTCCGGAGTGAAGGTCAGGTTCATCGACTTTCCGTCTCGGACAATGCCGACCTGGTGGGGACGGCCGATCTCGGACCGTTCCACCGCCACCTGCAACTCCTGCGGGTTGCGGATCGCCAGTCCCGCGTAATCGACGATCACGTCGCCGCTCTGCAATCCTGCCTTCGCTGCAGGTGTGTCAGGATAAACGTCGGTGACTACGACACCGTGTCGAGGCTTCACCTGAAATTGCTCGGCAAGCGCCGCCGTCACAGGCTGAATCCCCACACCCAGGTAGGCACGGTGCACGATCCCCTCACTGGCAAGTTGGTCGGCGACCCACTTCGCGAGGTTAATGGGAACGGCAAAGCCGACGCCATCATTGCCGCCGCTGCGTGACGAGATCGCCGTGTTAATGCCAATCACTTGACCGTCGAGGTTGACCAGCGGTCCACCGCTGTTTCCGGGATTGATCGCCGCATCCGTCTGCAGGAAGTTCTCACGCGGCGTGATGCCGATCCCGCGACCTTTCGCACTGATGATGCCGGAAGTCACGGTGCTTTCCAAACCGAACGGCTGGCCCAGGGCCAGCACCCAGTCACCGACGGACACTTCGTCACTGTCGCCAAGATCCGCCGCCACGAGGTCGTCTGCACCGTCAATCTTCACCACCGCGATGTCGGTCTTGGGATCACTCCAGACCTTCGCGGCTTCGAATTCGCGGCCGTCCGTTAAACGAACCGTGACTTCGCCATCCCCTGCAACAACATGGTGATTGGTCAAAACCAGGCCGGACGAATCGTAAATGACCCCCGATCCCATGCCCCGCTGAGGCATTTGCTGTGTGGGCGGCATTTCAAAACGGAAACCTTGCCCGCCAGGAAAGTCCTTAAAGAAATCCTCGAACGGGGTTCCTTCGAACGGATTTCGCCCATCAGGAAGAGCGTGCGGAGAAGGCATCCGCTGGGTTCCCCGCGCTACGGTCGTCTTCGGCGTATTCTCGATCGTCACGACGGAAGGCAAGAGTCGCTCGCTGACGACGCGGAACGCGATCGACAAATCCTTGGCGGACGACACGGCTCGACTCGCCTCCTCCGGCGAGACAGGCGGTGCTTGATGCACGATCTGTGTGACCGGCACCGTGGTCGTCGTGGACAGTTCTCGCGCGTTGTGCGCCGCGAACGCCGCCCCGAAGGCGAACAGCGCCACAACGGCGAGTGTTGATACGGTGTGTTTGGCTGACCATTTCATTTTTCTGCTCCTTGTGGTTCGACCAAGTCGAAGAATGTTTTTCAACGCACTCGACGACCTTATGCATGCAGCGTGCCGAAGTGATGGGATCCGGCACAATGGCAACGGCAGCCCGAGCCGATTTCCGCAAGCGTCCCGTATTCTGTGCGATGAATTCAATCTCTCGCCGCAGTGGCATTACAATTGCCTTAGACGTCCTCCGCAGGCAGAACGCCCACGCGGATCCCCTGACACGAGGGCTTCTGATGGGGAAAAACGCCCCGCTGGGGCAAAAATCCCCGGTCCAATCCGGGCATTCGCATAACCCGAGACTTGTGAGACAAGTGGCCGAAGACCGTCGCGACTGCAGCTCGCGCCGCAGTGCGGCAGGGCCGGAACCCAACGCGGTGCTACCGCACCCGGGTAGGGGTCGAGCCCGTTGGTCGCTCGATCTCTCGCCGAGAGAACAACATTTTCAGCGTTAGCAGTGCAGGAGAGGGACGAATGAAACTCGCCGCCAAATTGATGTTGGTCTTCTTTCTTGCCGTGCTCTTGATGACGGGAGTCGCCAGCTATATCACCGTCCGGCGTTCGTTCGACCGATTTGAACGACACCAGCAGCAGATTGCGCAACGAACAGCGACTGCCACCCGCGAACAACTGGTGACGGCCTGGCGTCGCGAAGGGCTTTCCGGTCTCCTGCGCGTGATGGAACAGATTCAGTCGGAACACCGTGCCGAGAGCGTCGAGGTCCGTTGGGTCTGGTTCCAACAGAACGTACCGCCCCCGCTGCGGCCCCACGCCAATACCGACGACTGGTCAGCGGTGATTTCGGGACAAATCATCTCCGTCACATCGCAGAACAAGGGGGGCACGCGACAGTTACACACGTACTGTCCGATTGCTGTTGGCAAGGAGGGACCTGGCGGACTGGAATTCACGCGCTCGCTGGAAACCCTGGATCGACAGACACGCGACCTGGTCTTCAGCGGTCTGGCCGCGATTGCCGGCATCGGACTTGTGTCCCTGGGCATGGTCTACCTGGCGGGTCTGCGCTGGGTCGCTCGTCCCTTGAATCAATTGATGGAAAAGACGCGACGAATCGGCCGGGGCGACTTCACGCAACCGCTTCCCGTTCAAGGTCACGACGAACTGAGTGAGTTGGCGGGTGCCCTCAATGAGATGTGCGATCAACTCACGCAGCAGCAGGAAACCATTCGCGAAGAAGCGGCGGGCCGACTCGCCACCCTGGAACAACTGCGCCACGCCGATCGACTCAAGACGGTGGGCCGATTGGCCGCCGGATTGGCCCACGAACTCGGCACACCGTTGAACGTGGTCTCGGGGAGGGCCTCCCTGATCGCCAGCGGAAAACTCTCCGCGGAGGAGGTCATTTCCAGCGCCTCTGCGATCAAGACGGAAGCCGATCGAATCACGGAAATCGTGCGGCAACTGATGGATTTTGCGCGGCGTCGTACACCGCAGCGGACCCCGGTGCGTCTGCAAGACCTCGTTGAACGGACCGTCTCGCTGATTGAACCCTTGGCGGATAAACGAGAGATTGAGCTGCAGTGGAATGCTCCCGACGAACCGATCCTGGCGCGTGTGGACGCCGCGCAAATCCAACAGGTCCTCACGAACTTGTTGATGAACGCGATTCAGTCCATGTCGAACGGAGGACAGATCGCGGTCCAGCTCCGTCAGCAGCGTCGCTCTCTCCCGGATACGGCCGAGCGGCAACTCCAGGACTTCGCGACGGTGGCAATCCGCGACCAGGGTGCGGGGATCGCCGAGGAACACCTGGAGCAGATCTTTGAGCCGTTCTTTACGACGAAGGAGGTCGGAGAAGGAACCGGCCTGGGACTGTCGATCGCCTACGGGATCGTCGAGGAACACGGAGGCTGGATCGAGGTCACCAGCAAGCAGGGCCAGGGCAGTTGTTTTACGGTATTCTTGCCGCAGGAGTCCACCTCGTGAGCGGAACGATTCTAATCGTCGACGATGAACGCAGCATGTGCGAATTGCTGGAAACCGATCTGCGACTCAGAGGGTTTTCCGTTCAATGGCATACTGCACCCGCCGAAGCCTACCGGGCCATCCAGGGCCAGGATTTCGACGTCGTGCTGACGGATGTCCGCATGCCGGGGACGAGCGGAATTGAACTGTGCCAACAAATTGTCGCCAGTCGGCCCGAGATCCCCGTCATCGTCATGACCGCCTTTGGCAGCCTGGATACTGCCATCGCGGCAATTCGCGCCGGCGCCTACGACTTTGTGACCAAACCGATCGAGATGGACCTGTTGGCGATCGCCCTGCAGCGTGCCGTGCGGCATCGCCGGTTGCAGCAGCAGATCCAGCGGTTGAGCGAAACCGCCGAACGAAACGGTCGTTTCGATGAACTGATCGGCGATAGCGTGGCCATGCAGGAATTGTACGGCCAACTCGCTCGTCTGGCTGACACCGACTCGTCTGTCCTGATTTCCGGGGAAAGCGGAACCGGTAAAGAACTGGTTGCCCGCTGTATTCATCGACGCAGTCGACGGTCGGACGGCCCCTTCGTGGCGATTAATTGCGCGGCGCTGCCCGAGACGCTGCTGGAAAGTGAGCTCTTCGGCCACGCAAAGGGCGCATTCACGGACGCGCGATCTGAGCGAAAGGGCCTGTTTCTGCAGGCCGCCGGTGGAACTCTGCTGCTGGACGAAGTCGGTGAACTGCCCATGACGATGCAGGCCAAGTTGCTTCGTGCGTTAGAAGAACGCCGCGTACGTCCGGTCGGAAGCGATCGGGAGGTCGATTTCGACGTGCGCGTCCTCTCGGCCACCAATCGAGACCTCGAATCCGCCGTGGAAGAAAAGCGGTTTCGCGCCGATCTCTTCTACCGGATCAATGTGATTCAACTCGAACTGCCCCCACTGAGGGCGCGGGGGACGGACGTCCTGCTGCTGTCCCAACACTTCCTCCAGAAATTCGCCGCTCAGTCCGACAAGGCGGTGAAGGGCATCGCCGAGCCAGCGGCCGAACGCTTGCTTAGCTACAACTGGCCCGGGAACATCCGTGAATTGCGGAATGTCATCGAGCGTGCGGTGGCGCTGACCCAATTCGAGAAGATCACGGTTGCCGACCTCCCCCAGAAAATCCGCGAGCATCAGGGGTCGCAGTTCGTCATCTCTGGTCAGGATCCCCTGGATTTCGTTCCGCTCGATGACGTCCAGCGGCAGTACATCCTGCATGTGATGGAAGCAACCGGTGGAAACCGGACGCAAGCGGCCCGCATCCTGGGGCTCGACCGCAAGACGCTCTATCGCAAGCTGAAGCAGTACGGCATGGACGACGCGAGCTGATGGCGAATCCAAGGGGCCGCCGACGGTTCCTGAGCTGTCGGCGCGTCTCGATGGGCGATCCGCCCACAAAGCGCCCAATCATCTCGAACTGCCTGAGCTGCCTGTTCCTCTAGGTTTGCACTCCGAGTCCGTCGGGAGCCGCAGGCGTGGTTTTACTCAATTATTACTCAACTGGGTCCCCCGGGAGGGCGGCAAACGGATAGACTGTTACTGCGCGAATTGCGCGGCGGTGAGGGGTCACGACGTCGAGGCGCGCGAGGAAGCAGGAACATGGACAGTTGTGCATTTCCAGTAGTAATTCAGGGTGGTATGGGCGTTGGTGTCTCGGACTGGCGGCTGGCTCGCACGGTCTCCCAGTTGGGCCAATTGGGCGTCGTCTCGGGCACGGCCCTTGACGCAATTCTTGCCCGGCGGCTGCAGGACGGCGACCCGGGCGACCATATTCAACGAGCGCTGGATGATTTTCCGTTTCCGAAGATCGCGCAGCGCGTTCTGTCTCGCTACTACATTCCGGGGGGCAAAGCCGCGGACGCGCCCTATCGCAGCATGCCCATGGCTTCGCTGCCCCTGACGCGGGACCAAATCGAGCTGATTTTGGTTGGCAATTTCGTGGAGGTTTACCTGGCCAAGGAAGATCACCGCGGACTAATCGGCGTCAACTATTTGGAGAAGATTCAGCTTCCCATCCTCCCCGCCATTCTGGGTGCCATGCTGGCCAAGGTGGACTACGTGTTGATGGGAGCCGGAATTCCTCGACACATCCCAGGCGTCCTGGATGAGTTTGCGGAAGGGAAAGCGGCCGAGCTTCCGGTGACGGTTACGGGAGATGGCCGGGAAGACCAGGTTCTTCAGCGACTCGATCCGCGGGAAATATTCGAACAGGACCCGCCGTGGTTGGAGCGACCGCGTTTTCTGCCGATCGTCTCCTCCGCTACGCTCGCCACCATGCTGGCCCGCAAGGCGAACGGGCAGGTGGATGGGTTCATCGTCGAAGGACCGACGGCGGGTGGCCATAATGCACCGCCTCGCGGACCGTTGCAGCTCAATTCACGCGGCGAACCGGTCTACGGGCGTCGCGATGTTGTTGACTTGGAGGCGATGAAAGCGCTGCAACTGCCCTTCTGGTTAGCCGGTTCCTACGGTTCCCCGGAGCAAGTCCTGCGGGCGCTGCAGGCGGGAGCCGCCGGCGTTCAGGTCGGAACCGCATTTGCCTTCTGTGATGAGTCAGGCTTACACCCCGAGATTAAGCGGGAAGTAATCCGGCGTGTGAAGCAGCAGAACCTGCAGGTGTTTACCGATCCCGTTGCTTCACCGACCGGGTTTCCGTTTAAGGTCCTGAGCCTCGACAACACGCTTTCGGAATTGTCGACGTATCAAGAACGGGAACGCGTCTGTGATCTCGGTTATCTGCGACAAGCGTTTCGACAGGCAGACGGCTCGCTGGTCTGGCGATGTCCAGCGGAGGATGTCGAGGCGTTTGTTCGCAAGGGAGGGGATCCAGAGGATGCTGCGGGACGCAAGTGTCTCTGCAACGGCCTGATGGCAAACATCGATCTGGCACAGCGACGGCGCGACGGCGAGTGGGAATTGCCGTTGGTGACTTGTGGTGACGACGTTGTGGCAATCGCGCAATTCCTGCCCCATGCAGACGCTGACCATTACTCGGCACGGGACGTCGTCTTGCGATTGATGTCCGGAGTCCAAACGAGCCAGCCCTCGACGGCGCTGGTCAACGGCTAGTGCCGTGTCACAGCTTAGGGATGACTCAGAAATCACTTCGGCACCTCGGTCCTCTCGTTTAACCGCGTGCCCAGCGGGCCGCGGGAGGTTCCTCGCTACGCGCGGGGCGATGCCCGCGCGGTTAAACGAGGGAGACGCGCGGCTAAACGAGGATGCTGTTTCTGAGCCGTACCTTAACACTGAGCCGTTCCTTAGGATTGGGGTACGTAACCCGAGTTCTTAGCTGTGACAAGGCACTAGAGCGCATCGCGAGACCCGCCACTCGGGAGGGCGAAGCTCCTGCCGAGCTGAAAGTCCTATCAACATCTGCGGTTGCAGCGGCTCGGCAGACCGAGGCTTCGGCTCCCCCTGTCTCTCCCGACGATTTCTGGGTCACGGCCAGG
>CAZFWV010000242.1:0-10522 GCA_964522605.1 uncultured Pirellulaceae bacterium | reverse complement strand
AGTCGAAAACATCTTCAACAGGTCAGCCTCGCCCTCCCAAAAACGGTTTTGAAATGCGCTCTAGTCAACGACTGTTTCGCGGCGTGAAATGTGAGCCCGTGCAGCATCGCCGACGCTTCGACCCTGCCATTATAACAGCGCGATTATCGAGACAACTGCGCAAAGAAGATGCCAGCGATTTTACACCGTGTGAGCTGGCATGAGGTGCCGTTGTGTGAGGCGTGTCTCGACGGCCGGTAGCCGAATCGTGAGGATTCGGAGGACCGCGGATTGGCTCGGATTCAGCGGCTGGCGAGATGACTGCCGGGCAACTCAACCACGTCGCCCGATTGGAGCTGGTGGATCATTGTCGTTCCAATCGCCCGAACGTTGGATGCACCCTCGAAGGATTGTTCCACCTCAACCTGGCCGATCGTCAATCGCCCGCTTTCGCCCGACCGCAGAACCGTCAGCCGTGTGCCGACCGGAACTTGGCGCTCTCGATCTACAAAATGAACATGGGCGATCTGCCGTTCCGGTTGCGTCGTGACAATCACACCCCGAACCTCAGAAATTCCGACCACGGGCGCCGCCGACTGCACGACTTCCAGCCCCGGTAGCGGTGGGACCGAGGGCTGTTCGACCTGAAACCGTTGCAGATCGGACTTCGATATCACTCCGGTCGACGGCTGACTGGGAATCGCCAACAGGAGACGGGAGTTGACAACAGGAGGCAGAGTTGCGGTTTCCGTTCCGAATTCTTCGGCCGAAGAGCCTTCCCCATCCTCATCCTCATCCTCATCCACAGGAGGAATCAGTTCGCCGTTCGGGACTTCTTCCACCGGAGTGGGCGCTTCAATCGTCTCCAATGGCACCGGACCCGTGCTCGGACAGCAGATCATGAGGGCCCGAGCAGCAGCTTGCCGAACACGCTGCGATGGTTCGACATAGCAGCCATGATCGTCGCGTTGATAAGCCATTTTCGCGAGCTGTTCCAGGATCGGCTGCTTGCAGCAGCACGTTTGACCGCACTGGGCACAACATTGGGCCGCCGCCGCTTCCGCGATAGCTTCCACGGTCGCCAAGCGAACTTCCTCCGTGCAATCGCTCGCCGCTTCCACAAGAGCCTTCGTGATGTTGCCGTCCAGGTCGTAACAGCCGCAGCCGATCCGGGCGAGGTACTTGATCGCTTTGATTTTCTGTGGCTTCAAATCTTCGGCCATCTTGACCTTGGCGGCTTCCTGGATGACCGGTGGCATCCCCTCAGCAAGATTCGCCGGATCATTGAGTGCTTTTCGGGCCGGGTGAGGTTCCATCCGAGGATGGTTGCCTCGCCGATTCGTGAGCGCGCCTCGAACCGTTCGAATTCCCTGAGGAATTCCGAGAAACGACCAGATTGTCGTCTGCTGGGCTGGCGCCTGCGCACGAACGTCGGAAGCGCAAAGGGCTGCTACGACGATCATCGTGGTTGCGATGCCAAAGATACGGCTCATGGCACGGCCCTTTCGCTTTGGGCGTTCGTTACTCAATAGAAACACTCGATCACCGCCATTCCGGCGACGACCGAATAGTCGTTAAATCGGTCACTTGATCGCGACACCTGCATGAACCTCCTAACCCGCGTCATGCACAACCCAGGCCGTAAAACTTCTCAACCCGCGGTGTCGATGTTGCTAGCACAGAGTGTTGTCGGGGAGGGGGAAAGAGCCGGCGATTGATGAACAAGGAGTGACGATTGTTGAGGGGAAGAAGAGGCGGCGGGAAGAGTGTTGAGTGGAAAACTGCGGAAGTGAATTCGGATCGGGGACCGGGGATCCGATTAGGGTTTCGCGCATGACCGAGGCCATTCCGGACAACCAAGATTCTGCGCACCGCGAGCGATTCTCGACTCGCCAATCAAGAATCGAAATTCTGCCGTTCCCTCAACAATCGGAACTCCTTGTTCGTCAATCTCCGGCTCCTCTTCGGCACGTCGGCCTGCGGGGGCTTGGTACATTCTGCCGGATCCTCCGGTTGATGCTTCCCATGGCAGCCTGAATTCGCGACGGCCGCGTGCACGCGCGACGGGCGAAGAAGTTGATCGTGTCCGCCGTTATTCGGCAAGATCGTCGTCGGTTGGCTTGAGGGGGGCACTGATTACCACGCGAAAGCTGACGTCGGGTCGCGCTTCGGAACCCTGGAATGCCTGTCCTTCCCATTCATCAAAGTCATACCGAAGCGGTTCCTTCTCCTGAGAATGACCTCGGCCGCGCACATAGAAATAGGTATTCCACGGAGGGCGCGTCGACTCATAACGGTCGTCCGTCCACTCGAGGCCATTGCCCGCCATGTCGTAGACCTCGAACGGGCTGGGGCTAATGTCGGCTGTGCCTTCGCGATGGACCGGCAAGGGGCCATTCGCGATTCCAATTCCTTCTTCCCGATTTGCCGTCCAAAGCTCGGGGCGATAGGGTCCAGGTGGATACTCGTTGAGGCCCGTTACCTCCTCATTTTGTGCCTCATCCCATTTTTCCTTGCCCGCTGCGCGGTCCCATTGCTTTCGCGTTGGTAATCGCCCGTCCGAACCACCAATCCACTGCGCGAATCGCTCCGCCTCGTCGTGCGTCACGCGAAAGACCGGATGGTCGGGATAATCAAGTACATCATGATCGTCCTGGTTCGACGTCCACCATCCATTCATCCACTGGGTGTTCGAATCAAGCTGTTCTGGAACATCTCGGGCGAACACGCTGAACAACTCGTTCCAGACTTTGTGCCTCATGATGTAGAACGTTGGCAGGCGATCGTCCCCACAGATCAGTTGAAATTCCACACGAATCCCACTGTCCACCTCTTTCATGATGCGATCGTAAAAATTGCAGTTATTGACTGTCGAAAAGACTTGCTTCGCCGACGGCGCGGGGATGAAGCCATCCGGAACGAGCGGCTCTGATGAGGAGGCGTCTGGGAGCGAAGATCTACCGTGCCAGACGAACCATGTGCAGATTGCGATGCTGATCACGCCGAGCAACAAAAGGATTTGTCGCCGACTGGATGAGGCAGAGGGTAGCGGGGGCGGTGGAAAGAGTGAATCCTTCAGTGCCTGGGAAAATTCCTTACTACTTTCATAACGATCGTTGGGGTCCTTGGAGAGTGCCTTCTTCAGAACCTGTTGTTCGGCGGGATCCAATCCGGACAGGTCCGGCGGGTCGGTCAGCACGCTCCGCATGATCGCCGGCACCGTCTCTGCCTCGAACGGCGCGCGACCGCGCCGTAGCTCCACATAGGTGACCGCCAAACTGTACTGATCTCCGTGTTTGCTTGCCCGACCCTCAAACGATTCGGGTGGCATGTAGAGTGGAGTGCCAATGGTTGTGGCACGGATCAGATTGCCCTCGAGCACTCGGGCTAATCCAAAATCCCCCACCCGGGCATATTTGTCGACCAACAAGATGTTCGCGGGTTTGATGTCACGGTGGACCACCTTGCGCTCGTGCAAGAAGTCGATTGCTTCGGCGGCGCCTGAAACGTAGCCCAACAGTTCTTCGGCAGGAATTCCCGGGAGCCCCGCCTCCTGGCATTCCTTTAGCCGATCGGCCAACGTCTTGTCCGCCAAAGTTGTGACGATCATCAACTGGTCGTCTTCTTCCCAATATGCATGGACCTCAAGCAGGAAGGGGTGCTTGAGCTGCTTCATCAGCTCCAGTGACCGCAGTTCCTGTTGGGTCATCTGATTACGCATCGAGAAGCGAATAATCTTGACCGCAACCAGCACTCCTCCGGTTGCTTCGGCCAGCCACACTTCGCCGTATTGTCCGCAGCCAAGCAGTTGCATCAATCGATATCGCCCGCCTCCCACAGTGCGGACTGCGGCCGGTGATTCGGCGGGCCGCCCTTCGCCGGTGCCCGGCGATCGTTCTTCCCATCGCTCGGTTTCCGTCTGCTCGTCGCGATCGGTATCCGCCTCTCGTGCGTTTGACGAATCTTCGGCGACAACTGGCACTCCAGGGGGGGCTTCAATGGTGGGCATCGAAGACGCGCCGACTTCGTCTCTGGGAACTTGCAGCGTTCCCGGTCCAATCGGCGCCGACTCGACAAGCTGCCGGAATTGGGCGAATTGTCGCGGAAACCGCTGCTCGTATTCGCGTAATGGGGGAGTTCCGACGAATTGGCTTCGCACCGAGTACTCTTCGTGCAGCAGAGCAATCGGCAATTGGGATACTCCTCCCAATTCAGGGTAGCGAGCGACGTATTCCTCGAGCATCGCGCGTTCGCCTCGTCCCCAACGCTGCCTGAGGTCGGTGGGGATCAGACGCCACAAGGTGGCGACGCGCAGAGCCTCCTCTTCCGGCGGCAGATAATCGTCCAATGAGGCCGCCTGTCCGGCTGTTCGCAGCCGCTGGCACGCCTCCTCAAACTTCTTCTTTTGCGCAGCCAGTTGCTCGTGCTCCGATGCGGAGAGCCGTGAAGAGTCCGGAAAATCGGTCATCCGCTTGTCCTGCTGCAAAAATTCACGCAACACCGCCTGTCAATCCGCAGAAGATTATATTAACGCCAAGACGGTAGCATGGGGGAACCCGCGTTGCGGCAGGGCCGCAAACCAACGGGGTGCTTCCGCACCCGGGTAAAGGGGAGGTTCTCGGCAGTCATTTTACCGAGGAATCAGCAAATGATGTTCCTATGCAGCGTTGGCCTTCGATTGTGCCACTCCACGGTTCTGCCGCCAGGCTGGCCCGGGACTCGACGGGTCACGGCCTGGATCTCACGATGTCTGGCCAGTCTGATCGTCTGCGCGCCTTGCATGGGAGTGTGTGCGGCGCCGCAGGAAACGGACGGTGAACCGGTTTTACGTTTGGATACGGGGGGACCGACCAGTTACGTGTCTTCGCTCGTATTCGCCGGGGACAGCCAAACGCTCTACGCAGGCGGTTTCGACAAGTTGGTTCTGGCGTGGACGCGGCAGAACGACCAGTTCGAGTCGAATCCGAATGAGACCATGCGTTTTCCAATTGGTCCTGGTTTGTATGGGGCGATTAACGCAGTCGCGGTCTCTACCGATGGAAGGTACGTGGCGGTTGCCGGACGGGGGTTCGTCGAGGGAGCCGCCGGATTCCGCCAGCCGGGCCGAATTCTCTATTCGAGTGGTGGGATGACAAGAGAAATGCGGCGGGACGAAGGCACGATCTACGTCGTCGACTCGCAGACGCATGTCACTCACCAACTGCGTGGCCATCTCGGACCGGTCGTCGCATTGATGTTTGCACCGGAAACGGACGGAACATTCGTCCTGGTATCTGCGGCTCAGGAGACCAGCTCGCAGTCGGCGAAGCTGCGCGCCGTGCTGCGTATGTGGGACGTAGGGCAGCGAAAACATCTGCGATCCACGTATGTCACCTTGGACGAGCAGAGTCGCTTCGAACAGAGCGTCGGATATTCCGCGGAGAAAACGCCTCCGGGTCTCGCGGTTCGTCGAATTGGACCGCAACCACTCGATCTGCAGGTCGCCGTCGCGTGGAACGATGGAGTGACGCGATTGTGGGACCCGCGACCCGAACCGACTGGATCTCTCCTCAAGCTCGGCGCGATGCAGAACAGTCCCGAAGGGCTTCGCAATTGTACGATCGCCTATCTGCCCGACGGACGAATGCTGACTGCGGGTAGTTCCGGTTGGAGCGGACAACTCCACATTTGGCAACCAGGTCCCGATCAGTTGCCACGCAGGTCTGGTGACGCAATCAATTTCTCGGTCAACGGCCTGCCCGTTCTGCCGCGCGCGATCGCCGCATTCCGTCGCGATTCAACAACCTATGTGGCACTTGCCAGTTTGACGTTTGCTCGTGCGCCGGGTGGAGCTACGCGATTGGAACCGGACGGAGTCGAGTTGCGAATTGTGGACCTCGATCAGCGACGAATTGTGGTCCAAAAGTTGTTGTGGCAAATCGACCGAGTCTACGGCGTGCCGCTGCCCAGCTTGGCTGTCTCTTCTGATGGCGATTGGGTGGCAATCAGCGGAGGACCCAACCACGAGATCTGGCTCTTCAAGACCTCAGATTTGATGGAAAGTGAAGTCCAACCGCAAAAGCTTTCCAGTCGGACGCTCAATCTGAACGAAGGCTTCTTTCTGCGACGTGAAGGAGCGCGCGGTTTGTGCTTCCGAGGCGAGGGGAGCGGCGACCGTTTGGTATACGACCTGGAAACACGTGAATTGAAACCACTCGTTCGCGGAGCAGGATGGGTCTACGATCGGATGCAGGTGAGTGGGTGGAATGTTCAGTCTCAGACCGTGGGTCAGGCTGCGGAGAGGCGGCTTGTCTTGCGCGTTCGTGGACCAGGCGGCTTCCAGTCGGAAGTGCGTCTGCCCAGTGAACAAGAAGAAGTCACCGCCACGGCCGTACTTCGTGCCGCCACGTATCCACCGCTCTTGGCTGTCGCCTCGCATGAGTTGGGTCAACCGCTCCTTACCGTGTTCAACTTGGAGACGGGTGAGAAGCTGCGACACTACACCGGCCACACCGAACGCATTCGGACGCTTTCCGCTTCGGCTGATGGACGTCTGCTGATCTCAACGGCCGAAGATCAAACGGCATCGGTATGGAGTCTGACCGATCTGGATGCCATTCTTGGCCGACACGGCATGCTGATTGGCGTCGCAGTCGAGGATGCGGACGACGGAACGCTGAAAGTCGTGCGCGTCGATTCCGAAAGTCCGTCGGCGGGACAGCTCGCTGTCGGTGATCAAATTCTTGGTCGAGTCGAGTCCGGCCAGCTTCAGCAATGGAGTACTGCGCGGGAGTTTTACGACTCATGGTGGCTTACGGCTCCAGGAACTCAAGTTGCCTTACGCCGGCAGCGTGGACCGAATGACGTCCGCGACGTCAACCTGACCGTGGGGCAGGGGGTGGACGAGCGAAAACCACTCTTCTCATTCTTCGTCGCGCGTCCCACGGAAGGGCGTCCATTGCAATGGATTGGTTGGAGTCCGCTCGGACCGTTTGACTCCAGTGACGAGGAAATCGAACGGCATCTAGGTTGGCATTTCAATACAGGTGATTCCGAGCGACCGACGGCCTTCGCCGACCTCAATCAGTATCGAGATCAGTATTTCCGCGCGGGTCTTCTACGCGATTTGGTGACCCATGGAGCTTTGCTGGCTCCTCGCGAACCCGACCCACCGCCGCCGCCCAAGATGTTCCTTTGGATTCCCGAAATCGGTCCCCAACCCGAGGCAGCGGACGGTCAATGGGTCCTTCGGCAGCGCGAGCCCGTCACGCTTGCACTCGATCTGGACTCAGCATTTCCAGATGATCTGATCCAATCGATCGAGTGCCAGTTGGACGGACAGCGTCTTGGTGAAATGCAGCGTCATGGAGACCGTCGGTGGGAAATGGATTTATCCCAAGTTGACTGGCAGCGTGATGCGCGCAATGTGCAGGTAGTGCTCAACACGAGCGAACGCCGCCCGCGAGTCTTTGAGCAGGTTCTTCGCGTTCGGTATCAACCGCCTGCTCCGGTGATTCGCCTGACGAATGAGGAATTATCCGAGGATGCCAGCGCGACTTTGTCGGCGGATCGATTCACGGTGCGGGCCCAGGTGCAACCGGGCGAAGAGGGAGAGACCTTGGAGGTGCGACTGTACGAACTGCGGCCGCAGGAGCGAAAGCTAATTGACAGTTGGACACTCGACCAGACTGCAGAACTTGTCCGAGAAGTTCCCGTGACCATCGGGACGCAACATTTGCAGTGGGAAGCACAGAACGCTCGCGCCTCGGAAGACCTGCGAGAACTGGAGACCACTCGTCAGTCGCTCAAGATCACGCGGACTGAGCCGGAGCGACCGGCGACGCCACCGCGAATCGCCTTGCAGGTCACCGCACCGTCCGCAAATGCCGGTCCCCTGCAATTTGGGCAGCGGCTCCTCTGTGCCTCGCCACGCCTGGAGCTAAGTGGTGTGATTACAACCGAGGATCCGTTGGATGCGGCCACAATCCAACTCAGTCATGTCGGGCGCGCTCGCCCCCTGTCACCCGTTGTTTCCAGTGCAAATCCAAATCAGTTTGAGTTCCGAGAGACTATTGAGGATCTCCCACTTGAACCCACGCATGTGGTCTGCTTTGCCAGAACCCGCAATGGTCTAACTGCCGAATTCTATCTGCAGATTGAGTACACACCACCGCTGCCTGAATTGGTTCTTGTGCGACCGCGAGCCTCGGAACGCGGGATGTTCCTGCAGGAAGAGACGGCCACGGTCGAGATGGAAGCCGATCTCCAGTTTCCCGACGACGTGGAAGTCCCCGAGTCGGTCCTACAGCAACTGCGTGCCACAGTACTGCGTGCAGGTAGCGATCCACAACCAGCAGAAATTGATACGGCGCAACGCAAACTTGTGGCTCCCGTCACGGTGCCTAGCGGCAACCACCAACTGCAACTTGCGGTTCATTATGCCTGGAACCCCAGCCACCGACGTGAGAGCGAGCCGATTACGATCATCGGTGTGCCCAAGCCTCGCGTCGTTCGCGCCGAACTGCAACGGTTGGACGGCAAGATCACCGGTGACCTGTCGCTGGATGTCCAAGTCGATTCCAACGTTTCCGAGGTCTACATTGGCTCTCAGGAGTTATCACCGGCCTCCTGGACGTTTGATTCTCCCCGGCAACGGCTTCAAGTGGCGGCGACCATTCCCGTCGTTGAGCAACAACAGGTGAGCGTGCGCGTCGCCGGTGTCGCCGATCCATTTCGATTTCCACTCCCGCCCGTACAAACCATTGAACAGCCCAAGGCGCCGCCAGAGGTCATGTTCCTGTCGCCATCGCGCGACATCGGTACACAGCAATGGTTGTGGCCCCTTCGCTTTTCAGTACGATCTGCCAAGCCAATTAACCGTGTCGAACTGCGACAAAACCGGATCCCAATTATCGTCTGGAACGAGGAAGAGCTGGAGCGGCGCTTGGTGCAAACGGGCCAATTGTTCTCTTTGGAGGAAATGACCCCCCTGAGCCTGAGTTCGGGCAACAACTCGCTTGAACTGATCGCGGAAAATGCGGATGGTTTGGCAAAGCAATCGGTAATGATTTCGGTGCCTGAGTCGCCGATTCGGGTCGAAGTTGCCGTCAAGTCGGCCGATGGAACCGACATTACGAAGTCGACGGCACACACCGTAGAAGATCCTCTGGTCACGGTCCACGGACGGATTGTCTTTCGTAAGCCGAATGATCCGCGTATCTCCCAGGAGCAGTTGGTCAAAGTCTGGGTCGGCGGATTCCTGCAAGCCGTGAAATACCTGGGACCTGCTGAGCGCGACGCCGTTCGAGAGTTCGAAATCCCAATCATCTTGAGTCGTCGCAACAATCCAATTGAGGTTGAGCTGCCCGGCCTCCAGCATGACGTTCGAGATACTCGTCAGTTGTATTGCGCAGTCCGCTGCCTTCAGCCGCACGAACGATATCGGTTGCATTTGCTCGTCATCGGTGTCGGAAAGCAGTTGAACGACCAAGCTCTCGTTGAGGACGCCCTGCGCACACTCGAAGCCACGCCCACCGACGAAACCCCGAGCCGCTACCGTACCCCCGTGTTCCAGGATGTCGAGATCTATCGACCGCTCGTTAATGAGAGTATCAGCGTGGGAACGCTCAATAGTCGCCTCGGGGATATTGACCGGGCGATCTATACTCGGAAGCGAGAGAATCCTGATATGCGAAAAACATACCAGGACGTCGTAATGGTCTACTACACCGGCGGCGAATTGATCGCCAGCGAGCGTCAGTTTTATCTCACCACGAAGCCGAACCAGCCTCCAACCGATGTGGTCGACTACGGCATCTCCAGCGATCGGCTGCGCGATTTCGTTGAGATGAACCTGGGAGCCCATCTACTGCTGTTAGACGTTTCGCGAACTTGCGACGAATACTGTGATGCCCGAACCTGGCCCTCAACCTCCCATGGGGCAATGCTCCGATTCGCCTGGACGAATCCACAATCACCAATGCCCGAAACTGCACATTTGATGAACGTGATGCAGCAATTGGATCCGGAGCGTGGTGAATTGGGGCAGCTGGAACAACAGTTGAAAGACCATGCCGCCAAAACGGACGCCTTGATTTATGACGGGCTCGTGCCCGGAAGCATGCTCGGTCTCCCATTACGAGGGCGCCTGCCCTGAGTGCCCGCCGCTACGCACACAAGACCGCTGGAAGTCGTCCACCTCTCCCGCTCATGGAGTGATGAGATGAACCCGACGTAGCCGGAACGCATCGGGGGCGGGAAACCGCATGCCAATCACCGCTCCCGGTCTTCCTAAGAACGGCTCACACACAACTTCCTCGTTTAACCGCGTGGGCATCGCCCCGCGCGTAGGAACCGCGTGAGCAACGCCCCGCGCAACTCGCGCGGCCCGCTGGGCACGCGGTTAAACGAGTGGACCGCGCGCGTCCCTCGTTAACCTTGCGGGTTCCTCGTTTAACCGCGTGGGCATCGCCCCGCGCGTAGGAACCGCGTGAGCAACGCCCCGCGCAACTCGCGCGGCCCGCTGGGCACGCGGTTAAACGAGTGGACCGAGATGCCGAAGTTA
>CAZFWV010000241.1:0-10595 GCA_964522605.1 uncultured Pirellulaceae bacterium | reverse complement strand
GGGAAAATTCGCTCCTGCCACCTCGGAGTGTCAGTCGGTCGAGTTGCAGCATGCCGGCGACGGAAAGGAGCGCGTCGTCATTGAGAGACACCCGCAACATCTCCATTTCGGCTGACTCGGCGACCTTAACCGCACCCTCGATCTGACCCACGAAACCCTCCAATCGACCCTTTACATTCACTTCCGTCTCGCGATCGATTGCCAGCCGAGTACTCACATCGAGGGTTGCCCCTTCAGCGATGAAAAGGCCACCGCTTTCGACGTCCAATCGCCTGACATGGGTTTCGTTCCTGACCGAAACGACATTCGACCGAATCGTGGCGGTGTCGGTAGGATAGATGTCTCCTGCGACGCCACTGGGGCTTAGCCAACGCAGTTTCCCGGTGACTGCGTCAACGTCGTCCCAATTGCCGTCCGCCACACCATCCCAGATCGCCGGAATCGTTGCATTCAGAAGGGCGCCTTTCAGACCGTCCCAGGTCAGCCCCGAAGTTTCTGTACCCAATCGAGCGAGGACAAAACCGGTCTCGGGGCCGACCGAGATGTAGTTGTGCTGATAACCTGCGGCTTCAAACCAATCCCGTTCGATCCACCAACCATAACCGTAAACTCCGGGACCAGCAGTCGCCGACCACGGGTGTCGCGGAATCGTGGACGGAACCTGAACCTGGCTGACCAATTCCACCCACTCGCGACTGATCAACTGCTGTCCGTCCCAGTTGCCTTCGTTCAGGAACAGATGTCCCAGACGGGCCGCGTTGCTGGCAGAAATGCTGACACCTTTGTCGGGGTATCCACTTCCTCCATCGACGATTACGCCGTCGTCCGCTTCGAATTCGCGCCAGTCGAAGCCTTCCGGATTCATTCCGATCGGTTCACCAATCCTCTCCGTGAACAACTCCTGCAGCGGTTTCTCGGCGACCCGAGTCAGCGCATTGGAGAGCATATCCATGGCCGCTCCGGTATAAGCAAACTGCGATCCGGGCGGTGTAAACAAGGGCGTGCCTGGCGTGAACAGCTGCTCGGGAATCTTCATGCCGGCTCTCAGCGGAACCACCTCATCCGCGGCCAGGTAGCCACTCGTATGCGTCACGAAATGCTCAAAAGTCGCATCGGGATACTGCTCGGCCAGCGCAGGCACAACCTCCTTCATCGGCGTGTCCAGCGCCACCTTACCATCGTCTCTCAGCAAACCGAGCGCTGTACTCGTGAATGACTTCGTAGCCGAAAAGACATGATGGTCATAATCGACGTTATCACCCTGCCAGATCACGCGCCCATTGCGCACGATGATCATCTCCTCCACACTCCGAGCCGTATTCCTCAGGGCATCGATCGCCGCCTCGAGCTTGACCGAGTCGACCCACAACGATTCGGGAGTCGCGGTCTGCCACGCCTCTCCCGGAAAAACCATCTGCTGAGCATTTGCTGGGTGGATCCAAGCGGACATCGAGGCGATCACGGCCGATGCCACCACCAGCGAGAGGGGAAGTTGGTAGGAACAGCTGGATTTACTCGAGTCTTGCATCGTACCCTCCCGTTGTCTCGGAGAATTCACGCGAGCCAGACGCGCACGCATCGGTCTAGTGCTATATGCGAGATTTCGGGGCCGGTTGTCTCACGCATTTGCACGGGGCAACATTACGTGAATCGACCCACCAGGAGGGGAGATGGGCAGTGGCAGGTAGGACGGATTGGCAATCCGTCCCACGGGGCAATCCGTCCCACGAGATCGACGACGATCATGCCACCGTGGTGGTTCTGCATCCTCGTTGTGAAATAGACTTCTTCGGCCTCGATGGCGCCGCTGTCCGTCGGAACCAATTTCACTAACCCGCCTCCGGTCCCGTACGCTGATGCCGCAAACACGGTCCCGTCCTGATAGATCGGCGTGGCGCAGTTGATGCCCATCCGATTGGCGGGGCGGTCGTATTGCCAGAGCACGCGGCCATCGGACGCCGCGACTCCAACAAGCGTCCTGGCGAGCAGTTGCACGTACTGCCGTTGCCCGTCGAAGTCGATCGCGATGGCCGAGGCATAGCTCGCTCCGGAACCACCGCGGCCGGGACCGAAACCGCCACGTCGACCGCCAAAGCCAAAGCGTCCGGGAAACTGCGCAAAGCCGCCAGGCGCTTGAGTCATTCCGCCGAACGAGCCTCCCTCGAATCCTTGATCCGGTTGCCAAACCTGTCCGCTCGAATCGGTAAATCGTGTGGTCGATCTTGTCGCGCAGGTGGCATCGGTTCGGTTGCACCCTCGGTGCTTGCGGGCCCCTTGCTTTGCCAGATCGTCTCGCCCGTCAACTTATTGAGCGCCACGAGTGTGGCCTCTTCGGCGCCGGGAGTGCAAATGACCTTTTCCTCGTCGATCAGAGGCGACTCGGTGTACCTCCACATCGGCAGGCGTCCACCGAAATCGCTAACAAAGCTGCGTCGCCAAAGGATCTCGCCGTCCTGCACTTTCAGGCACGCGAGGTCGCCACCCGCTCCAATCACGTAGAGCAAATTGCCATCGACCGTGGGCGTACAACTGGGCCCTTCATTTCCCTGCGGACCTCCCTCGCGACAGGCCGGCCCCAGCCGAGTCGCCCAGAGTTCGCTGCCATCTTCTTCCGACAGACACCAGACGACTTCATCATCGCCCCGATTGCTCATCCCGTAAATTCGACTCGCGGTCAATGAGCCAGAACGAACAATGGACGTTCAACACCCATCGGGAGATCTTCCGATCCAGAGAAGCTTGGGCGATGCGAATGGGATCCGGCGATCATGCCAGGCAAAAAAGCGCCCGATGCCTTCGTGGCGATTCTCATTGAGGCACGAGTTTCTTGTCGGGGCAAGCGATCACCGAACAGCTCCGGCCGACTTCGACAGACCTGACGCATGACGCCATAACCGTGCCGGACCAAGCCACTGATCTCCAGATCACTAAAACGATCGAGGTCCGTCCGGGTGTTGGTGACTTGGCGTTGGACTTCCGGATGCAGCGCCGTGGGGTCGTCGGCCAGAGGAACGGTCATCGACATCGGCACGAACAGGAAACCGGGCTCCGAGCCAAACGAATCGTTCTCCAGCTGCCAGACGCGGTTCATCAAGATGTCGGTGGCGCGGAGCGCAACTCCGACAAGACCACCGGCTCTGGTGCGGCGCGAAATTGCGAATTGCTTACCCGCGTCACTCACAATCACAGCGTCGAACTCGGTCTTCGTCTTGTGAAATACGCCTCCCGATTTCGTCGCCGCAAACGCCGCCTGCACGAGCTGCCGGTTCAGCCACAGGTGGTCTCCCGTCTCCAATTCGCGACCCCGGCGAGCGAGTTGCAGTAAATCGGAGGCTTGGTCGTCATCCAGGACAAATTCGCCAAAAGTCGGGTCGCTGTAGAGCTTGCGGTGCGTGATCACATTCCACAGGATTCGCGGAAGTTCCTCAGTTGACACGTGTCGGACGGACGCTCCCAACTCCGAGGGCGGCTGTCGGCAAACCAATCTGTCTAGTCGTCCCAGTGGCTGTTGACATCGGAATCGGCTGCTTCAGACAGGGTTTTGCACGCCAGCTCCAAATCGACAAAATCGTCCTTGGTCAGTGGCGTGGCATGACTCATCCATGAACTCTCCAAGTGTCGAAACATCCGTACGCCAAGGTTGTCATAGATTCCACCGTCCGTAAACAGGTGCGGTGGGAAGCGACCTTCTTCAAGACCGACGTCCTTCGCCGTCAGCTGTAGAGGAGGAAAAAAGCCGGGGAAAGCGGACGAGGCCGTTACCGCCATAGGAATGGTGGCGAGAGTGGTCGGAAGGAGTTCGAAGCGTGTGCCGCCGCTCCGCTATCTCCGCTCCACGAGTAGTCCCGAGCGAGTAAACGAACAGAGACATCCTTCGTTGATGTTGGTGGCGAGCATGTGTAACTCGGGAGCCACCGGCAATTCGTAGAGACACTTATCGCCATAAAGAAATCGCTCGTAGTGCACTTCGAGCAGGCCGGGGCGGGTGAGCCTTCGTGAGCGCCCCTGCCGAAACAGCCAACTCAAACTGTTGGCGACCAGTGCCAGAGGAAATCAACGGACGACCCGATTTCGGACATCCAGACGAATAAAGTCCAGCAGTTCTCCAGCCGCATTGTCGTAGTCCTCATCGGAGCCAGTGTAGCGATCCCAATTCAGCACCAGGTGGGCCGCCATGATGCTGCCACCGGATACCGGCGTGACATGGCTGATTCGACGAAGGAGGGTCGCATCATGAAGAAAACGCAGACCGCCCAGATGGAACAATGTCGCCCGAAAACCGCCGCCCGATAATGCAAGACCGAAGTGCTTCATCTAGATGATTTCGCTCAACTCGATAGGGGTGTTCGTTGCTTCTTCTCGATCGATTCGCCCTGGACCCTGCCTCACCCTCAAGGCCAACGAACGATCGGCCTCCCGCGCTGCATCACTGGACAACTCACGGCCCCCGGTTCGTCCGTCGAATGACTTACTTCTAGTTTACCTGCCGAAATCATCCTGGAGACTTGGAGAGATTCAAGTTCCGACAATGTCTGCCTGAATGCCGCGGAACGGCCGCACGAAAAGAAACATGTACGCTGTGGCCAAGGAGCACCTGTCGGCACGCGGTTTCCGTGCAGCGATTCCCGGCACCGGCGGCGAACGCAATCGAAGAATGCGAAAAAGGAAAGGGGCCAGGAACCTCCACAGCAGTCGACCAATCTGCCATCAAGGCTCCTGACCCCTTTGTTCGCCGCGGCGTGAACAGAGGTCCTCAGAACCGGCTTCAAAACTGTTAGGGCGAGGCTTAGACCAGTGCTTCTTTGCAGAACTGGACGCACTTGGCCACTTCCGCAACGGCGGTTGAGCCCTGCGGGATGCGGTATTCAAGCTCAATATCTGCCGGGAAGGTCCACTGCTCCTTCTTCATCAGTTGCAGCACCTCTTTCAGCGGCGTCTCGCCTGTACCCCACGGTACATTCCCGCCATCGGCGGTGCGGTCCTTCAGATGAAGACTGACAATCCGGTCGTGATATCGTTCGAGCACCGGAATGGGTGACAGACCTTTAGTGCCCGCAAAATAGTGACCGACGTCGAAATTGAAACCAATATACTCGCCATACTCCAAGATCGGATCGGGCTTTTCCATCACCGGATAATTGTCCGTGTGGTTGTGGAAAGCAACCCAGATCTTGTGCTTGTCCGCGAACGGAGCCAGTCGCTTGGCCATTGCCTCGGAGCGCTCGAGAGTGATCCCGATGCAGCCGAGCACCTTGGCGACCTGGAAACTGAAATCAATCTCTTCGTCAGACGGGCCGAAGTCCATTTTGTGGATGTGGATATTGACGCCCGCATCGTTATACATCTTCCGCAGCTCCACGCATTTCGCCAATTGCGCCTCGCGTTCCGCGTCCGTCGGCTGTGCCACCTGCTCGTCCCTGCGGCCACGACCGCGAATACCGGCGAACGACTGGATCGGTCCTCCCATGAGTTCGACTTCACTCAGCCCATCCTGAATCAGGGCCTCGAGCGTATCTTCGGCAGAATTGACTTCATTGCGATAGCTGTAGGTGATGCAGCCAATGCGCACGCCGTTAAACACGGAGTTCGGCTTCGCAGCCTCCGCGCCAAAGACTCTACGCCCCATCAGCGCGTAGGCCCCGAGGGCCGCTGTGCCCGTGAGAAACGTCCGCCTGGTCGTAAGACTGCCGAGAGTTGCTGACTTCATGTTCCGGTCCTCCGAATGAGTTGTGAATAAAGACTTTTGCTTAATCGGTCAAATCCAAGAGTTTTGGAAAGCTCAGTTACCGTCGACCTCCGCTTTCATCCTGCAATAACTGGGTGACTCGTCATCAATCTACTTCGCTTCACTGCGAACCTCCGATCCGAGCAGAATCGAAACCCACTTCAGGTCTTCGCTGTGGTCGAGCACGATCTTGACGATCATCGTCAGCGGCACGGAGAGAATCATCCCGACCGGACCGAGCACCCATCCCCAAAAGATTAAGGACAGAAAGACAACTAGCGTCGAGAGTCCCACGCCGCGCCCCATCATTCGCGGCTCAACCACATTCCCGATCACCAGATTAATCACGAGATAACCGAGCGCGACATAAGTCGCCAGAAAAATCGAAGCGATTACCGAACCGGGCTGACCCTCAGCACCCGGCTGGAGAAGGGCGACCAGGACGGCGGGGAGGGCCGCGATAATCGATCCGATATTCGGCACAAAATTGAACAGAAACGCCAATAGTCCCCACAAGAGCGCAAAATCTACACCCAACAGCCACAACCAGGCCGCCACGAGGACGCCGGTCAAAAAGCTGATTCGCGTCTTTAGTCGAACGTATTGCCAGACACTGTCTTGAATTCGCGTGAGGCGTTCCGCGAGGTCGCTGCGATCGGGCTGAATCGCTTGCAGTTTCGCCGGCAAATCAGCCGCCTCCAATTGCATAAAAACTAGCATGAAGAGAATAATCAATGCGTTATTCAACACGGTTCCACACGCCGACAACAGGCTGGTGAACAGGAACATCAATCGGTCGCTGTCGAAGCTCTCGGGAGAAAACTGAGTCCCGACATCGATGTTTCTTGCGTGGAGCCAATCGCTGAGTTCTTTCTGCAGGACCGTGATGCGACGTTGGTACGAAGGCAACTGCGTCTGCAACTTTTCCACGGATGTCCCAATCACTCCCGCAATCGCCAGTCCCACGAGCAGAATGATGGCAATGATCGCCAGCAAGGCCATCCAGGTTGGCATGCCTTTCTTTTGGAACCAGTGCAGCGGCGGCAGACTGATCAATGCCAGAAAGGCTGCCACAAGAAACGGGACGATGATCGGTTGAGCCGCTCGCATTCCCGCCACGATCACTACGAAGGCCGCGATCGACACGAGCACCGGATTACCTGCCTTCGAACGTACGTTCTCAGCCATAGTGTTTCTCACGAGTGTCGACGGCGAAGATCTCGAGCCGTTCGCCTTCCATCAAACCGCGATCCAGACGGTTGTCGGACGCAGCCGGGTTCACACCATTGTCGCGGTGCCAGGGAATGCCTACAAGACGGCAGGTCCGCGACGCATATGATCTGCGACAGAGCATGCTGCATCCAATTCTGCTTCCCAATGCCCGTTGGCGAAACGCTCAACCCGCCACCATGCGGGCGTCCACGAACGAGGCCCAGACCGGACTGTTGGCATTTTGAAACGCAGCGCAGCCTTCGGCGGCGACGGGACGGGGTGCCGCGGGCTTTGCCAGTGTTATTCCTCGACCTAAGAGGACACTGGCAAAGCCAGTGGCACACCATTCGCGCCGCGTGCGGAAGCCCCCCTTTGGGTTGCGACGTGCCGCAGTGCGTTTCAATCGGAACTGTCGCGAAATCATTGACACGCAAAGGGCCGCAAAGCAGCTCCTCGCGCGTTAGCTCGCCTAACCGTCTTGGACACAGGGCGTTCCAACAATTCTCAATCTCAGACAGTCGAGCTAAGAAGACTCTTGGCCGATCTGTTTTTCAATGCAGTTGGCAATCAGCGCGGTCCAGCCGGTCTGGTGGCTGGCGCCGAGACCCTCCCCGGTATCGCCGTGGAAATACTCATGAAACAGGATTTGTTCCTGCCAGTCGGAGAATCCTGCTGGATGGCGTGCGTTGCCCAGACAGGGTCGGCCTTCGCCCTCAGCTCGAAGGAAAAGCCCCATCAACCGACGGTTCAATTCTTGGCTCACTTCCCGCAAGTTCATCCATTGTCCAGAACCCGTTGGACATTCGACGCGCAGCTCGTCACCGTAGAAGTCGTAGTACCGCTCCAACGCTTCTATGAACAAGTAATTGGTGGGCATCCAGATTGGTCCCCGCCAATTAGAATTCCCGCCGAACATCAGAGTGTCGGACTCCCCCGGAACGTAAGCAATGCGATGAAGTGCACCGTGGATCGCAAGCTCGAACGGCTGTGCCTCATGCCGCTTCGACAAAGAGCGTACTCCGAAAGGAGAAAGAAACTCGGATTCGTCTAAGAGCACTCGCAGCACACGTTCCAACTTCTCCCTGGAAGGAATCGCAAGCAGCATGCGGTGTCCGGCGTCTGCGCATTGTGCAAATGCGATATGACGCGTCAGGTCATGCCGGTATTTCAGAAACCAATCCAGTCGTTTTCGGAACTCGGGTAAGCGATTCACGAGTCGCTCGTCCAGAATCTCGACTGCGATCAGCGGCAGCAAGCCAACCAACGAGTGGACTCTCAAGGGGACCAGCCGCCCGTCGACGTGCAGCTGGTCGAAATAGAATCCGTCCTCGTCATTCCACAAGCCACAACCCCCGTGCGTATTGATCGCATCGGTGATCCGGACGAAATGATCCAGGAACTTGGACGCCATGTCACCATACGCGGGTTCTTCTCGAGCCAGTTCGAGTGCCATCGAAAGCATCGTACCGCAATAGAACGCCATCCAGGCGGTGCCATCCGCCTGCTCCAGTCGGGTGCCGGGCGGCAACCCTTTCGATCGATCGAACAGTCCGATGTTATCGAGACCGAGGAAGCCGCCCGCGAAAACGTTGTCGCCGTTGTCATCCACACGGTTGACCCACCAAGTGAAATTCATCAGCAGTCGCTGAAACGCCTTGGCGAGAAACTGGCGATCGCTCGCGCCGCTAATCTGGTAGACACGGTAGCAGGCCCAGGCGTGCACGGGGGGATTCACGTCGTCAAAGGCAAACTCATAGGCGGGAATCTGCCCATTGGGGTGCATGTACCATTCGCGCAGCAGCACAAGGAGTTGCCGCTTGGCGAATTCCGCATCGATCCGCGCCATGGGCAGCATGTGAAAGGCGAGATCCCAGGCAGCGAACCAGGGGTATTCCCACTTGTCGGGCATGGACAGTACATCGTTCGCGTACAGGTGCTTCCATTCGTGATTGCGGCCCGCATACCGCTCGGGCGGTGGAGATGCCACGTCATGGTCCCCTGCCAGCCAATCTTCAACGATGTAGTGATAGAACTGTTTTGTCCACAGGAGTCCGGCGTAGGCCTGCCGCGAGATGTTCTGCTGCTCTCGACTGGCGGTTTGGCCGATCACCTGCTGATAGAAATCGTCCGCCTCCGAGATTCGGTTGGTGAAGGTCTCGTCGAAATCTTGCCCGAAGGGCTCGCCTGGGGCCTGCTGTTCGCTCGCGAGCCGAGCGACGACAACACGACTTTCCAACGGAGGAATCAGCATTCGATAGACCGTTGCGACTTTTGTGCCGCGTTGCCGCGGGCTGACTGCAGAAACTTCATCCTCGATGACATACCGGTGGAAAGCATCTTTCACGTAAGGAGTGTACGACTCCGTTCCAAACAACGCGACGGAGTTCGTTTCGTTCTCTGTAAACAGTAATTCGGTCTCATCGCCGGTGGGGTGACTGCCAAACCAAGCCAGAAATCGTCCGAGCGTCTCGTGACTCGCTGCAACGCAACCCTTTGCCATGGCTTCAAGACGCGGCTTGTCTGTGCAGCCCTCATGACGGCAACCCCAAATCCACGTGTTGCGAAACCAGAATGTGGGCAACAGCCAGATCACGGCAGGCTCGGGGCCCTGGTTCGTCACCGTCGTGCGGATTAACAGGTCGTCGGGCGCGCGTTTCGCATACTCGATATGCACGTCGAAGTACCGCCGCTCGGCGAAAACGCCCGTGTCCAGCAACTCGAATTCACGCGACCGCTTGTCGCGACGCGAATTCTCTTCCACCAACTGCCGATAGGGAAACTCCGCCTGCGGGTATCGGTAGAGTGCCTTGGCGTAGGAATGGGTCGGAGTGGAGTCCAGATAGTAGTAGTACTCCTTTACATCCTCGCCGTGGTTGCCCTCCGGCCCGGTGAGTCCGAACAGTCGCTCTTTGAGGATCGGGTCACGGCCGTTCCAGAGTGCCAGCGCGAAGCAGAGCCGGCACTGTCGATCGGTGAATCCGAGCAGCCCATCCTCTCCCCAGCGATAGGCTCGACTGCGCGCCTGGTCGTGGAGGAAGTCGTTCCACGCATCGCCACCGGCGGAGTAATCCTCCCTGACCGTCCCCCATTGCCGCTCTGACAAGTAGGGCCCCCACCGCTTCCAGTTGTGCGTTCTTGCGGCATCCTCCGCCAGACGTTGGTGTTCGCGTGTCGCGTAATCGCCCTTCATCTCATCCCCCACGATGCTCACAACCTTCCGGACTCCCGTCGTCGTGTTCGACAGCAGTTAACCAATTTCTGCCAGCAGTCACTGGTAGGGCGTCTATCGGCCGTAGGCCTTCGGATCAAGCAGTCGCTTCATGGCGAATTGCTTTGCGACGTCTTCGTTTCGCTCGGTGAACTTCGTCACGTGCACAACTTCCCCGTCTCGAATCTGCATCAACGCCGCATCCGTGAACAAATTCGGGATCCAGGCGTGCAGAAATGTCCCATCCAAGTAACCATCTCCCTTCTGCGGACCTTTGCAGTACTCGCCACGTGTCTGAAAATCGTGCACCATTTCGTGCAGCAGAGGAACATTCATCTCGGTCAGCAGTCTCCACTCACCGCTATTGGCGTCGTTTTCCGCTGCCTCCGCATATCGTGGTCTCGGCAAGACGCGCCACTCGTTCTGCGCTGGCTTGCGAATCCACCAGTT
>CAZFWV010000240.1:0-10761 GCA_964522605.1 uncultured Pirellulaceae bacterium | reverse complement strand
AGAGAGAGAAGGCGTGGATTTGCCGGGCGCCGCGAGCAAACGGTTGCAGAGATGATTCGTGGGCGAGTCGTCGCGCAGAACTACGGTGCGTCGTTGAGAGAGGAGGAAGGGCACAAAAAAAGCCGCCAAAGCGGCCCGTCTGGGTCACGTGCCCGCTGCGAGTTGCTTGTTCCCCGCTCGCAGGATGTAGTTCTTTTCGCTCAGCTTGCCGCCGAGTCCCTTCGAACTACCACGTATGGGCGAAACTCGCTTCCACACGTGACCCCCTTTCGACACTGAGAAGCTCCAGAGTCGGCAAGTCCTCCTTTTTTTCGGCGTCCAAACGTTCGGGCGACCAACCCGCTCGGTCTTCCTCACCGAAACGTTTATGACTCCTACTAGATTATACACTCGACTCGCCGGTCCAGTAAGCGCATTTTTTTCCGAGTCGAACCATGGACCTGGAAACCATGTCCACGACTTACATGACCGGCGGCATAGGAATGTAGATTTCGGGCTCCTCCAAAGGCGGCTCGTCGGGGGGGCGATCGCGAACGGTCAAGACCGGACACCGGGCGTGCCGCATGACCTCTTCGGCCACGCTGCCCAGCAACAAGTGATAGAGTCCTTTCCGACCGTGAGTTCCCATGACGATCAGATCGCAGTGTTGTTCCTGCGCGACCCAACAGATGACCGGACCGGGGGGACCGCCGTGGGCGACTCGTTCCACCGGTACATTCGACGAACTTGGCTGCAACGTACGCAACCGTTCCATTAATTCTCGATCGACCTCCGACGGTTCTCCACCGGCACTCCAGGCGTCGGGAACTTCGAAGGCGTGCATCAGAATCAGGGTCGCCCCCGTCGACTCCGCCAGACGTGTCGCGTACTCCATCGCCCGCTGCGATGTTTGCGAAAAGTCGACGGGTACCAAGATCCGTTGGATCGGTTTCGTCGTTGCAGTTGAGTCCATCGGATAGATCCTTCAACAACTCAAGCTCGAGCGATGACCAACGTCTTCCGTGACGATCATGGCGCAACTCGTGAAACATTTCAACCAGGGGCGTTCCGAGTGCGCATCTGGCAGGCGACGGCGTGAGCCCATCCGCCCGATGCGGCCATCACCATCAGGAGCAGAAAATGTGACCGCTCCGTCCAGTCCGGCCCCGGTTGCCAGGCACACAGCCCGAGAAGGACGAGTTGCGCGGCGACGAAGTTGGCCAGCGCCAATTTCCAGCGGTGCAAATACAGCAGTCCTGCACCGGGAACGAAGAAATTCAGCAGAAAAGCAAGCCAAGGTTTCTTCATCGGACCACCTCCCGGCGCTCGATTTGCAATGCGGAACTTGTTCTTGAGCCGTCCCTTCCGATCCTCGGGAGCATTGGCTGCGCCCCGATAAAAAAATAGCTCAATATCGCATCACAGCGGCGATCGGGGACTTCGTTGGCAGGGCAAGGCCGGTCAACGAACATACCTGGCCGCGGTGCCGGATCGTCTCAATCGCCGCCAACTCGATCAGGTCGTCTGCGTTAGGGTCATTTTGCAGGCAGAGACTGGAGTTGGTCGGCTCAAAGGAGCCGGTGATGACCGACTGCGGATCCTGAAACAGCAGCTCAACGCGTCCTTCCGCTGCAGCCGGCAGAATCACACTCAGGTTGTCCGCCGAACGGTGGTTCCCCGCGTGTTGAATGTATCGCTGCTCGGCCATCTTCTTCCGCTCGAGTTGGCGCGCGTCGCGCAGCGGCTGGACTCTTTGCAGCAACTCGTCGCCTCGCTGATTGGTTGCATTGCCGGGGATTAACTCGGGCAGCAGATGGGGATACGTGTTGACGCTTCGATAGATCGAGCCAACATAATCCACGCAGGCCAGTACGAGCGGAGTATCATCGCCGCGAAGGAATTCTGTAATGCTGCGATTGACGGTACGCAGGAAGCTTTCCAGATCCTGCTTCGCCGTATCCGAGACTCCGCCGTGACCATGAAACACGGCCCCCTGTTTGCCAGGCAAAGCCCGGTCGGCCGAATGTACCTGAGCAGCACGCTCGTTCACATCATAGTTCAACGTTTGCTCCAGGTCGCGTGGCAGATTCGGCACCTCCATCTGCTCCACTTTTTGTTCCGTTACGCGATAGAGTCCCACGTTCTTCCCGCCAAGCTGTAAGACGTACAAGGGCTCTTCCGTTTCGAGCGAATCCAGCAACGGACGTACACGAAAACGCGTGCCGATCGTGACGGATTCCGGCGCGAGCGTGGGCAGACGGTAGGCAAACAAGTTCTCCGGGGAAAAGAAAATGGCGGCCGTCTGACCCGGCCACGTCCATAGGTCCAACTCGTCAAGCCGACTGCGAACCTGTTGGATCAGGTCCCTGGCCGTCGCCGGTCGCATCCCTGCCCGAGATAGACGGTTTTCCGCATCGTTCATCAGGTTTTTCATGCGAATCGCATCCTGAGGCGACGTGCGGCCCGAACGTTCCAGGGGACAGTAGAGGGAAACACAATGGCTCCCTGCGGGCGAGGTCAGTTGCAGAAAGTCGTGACGAGTGAGTCGAGTCATGTCAGTACTCCTTGCAAGCAGCACTAGGAACGACGTCATTCAGTTCGTCGTGCGAAAAAACTCTGTGGCATCAAAACGCATGCGCCGAGAATCCCAAAGTTCAGGTTCCGCGGAAAAATAACCGGCGAGCTTCGTACCGCAGTGACAACAGCAACTATCGGTTAACCCCCACGTTCCCAGTTTGTAGTTGGAACGCTCGATCAGCAACGAACCACAGTGTGAACAGTACGTACTTTGCCGCAATGGATCGAATAGATTTCCCAGATAAACGTGCTTCAAACCCTCTGCCAACGCGATGGCGTGCGCTTGGATCATGGCCTCGCGCGTGGTAGGAGGCAGTTGGCGAAGGCGAAAATTGGGGCGAAAAGCGGTCAAGTGCCAGGGTACTTCCGCTCCCAGTTCCTGCCGAATCCAATGCGCCATCTGCCGGATCTCCCGTGACGAATTGTTTTTTCCCGGGATGATCAACGTGGTCACCTCCAGCCAGACATTGGTTTCCTGCTTCAACCAGCGCAAGGTATCGAGCACCGGCTGGAGGTGAGACAGAGTCAGGTGCTGATAGAATTCTTCGGTAAACCCCTTCAAGTCAACGTTCGCCGCGTCAATGTTTTCGAAAAACGTTGGTCGAGCTTCGGCGCTGATGTAGCCCGCCGTTACCGCCACGGTCTTGAGCCCCTGATGATGACAGGCACGTGCGGTGTCGATGACGTATTCGGCCCAGGTCACCGGATCATTGAAGGTGAAGGCGACACCTCGACAACCCGTCTGACGCGCCGCCTCCACGATCAGCTGGGGTGGCGCTTGTTGCGCTGCGTGGAAATCATCACGGGCCTTCGCGATCGACCATTGCTCGCAGAATTTGCAGCCTAAGTTGCAGCCGACGGTGCCGAAGGACAGCAAGCTGGATCCGGGGTAGAAATGAAACAGCGGCTCCTTCTCGGTCGGATCGATGCAGAAGCTCGTGCCCAGCCCGTAGACCGTCAGCACGACTTGACCGTTCTGGTTCTGCCGAACAAAACAAAACCCCCGATCCCCGTCCTTCAGGACACAGAAACGAGGGCACAAGTCACAGACAATTCGCTCATCTCGCTGGTGCCACCACCCGCCTGCCGCCCATCCAATGTGACGGTCTGCCGGTGGTGGATTGACAACACCATGCATGCCTCGGCCCCTTGAACCTCGGCGCTACCACCGATTGAATCGCCCCACGGTCTCATCTCTTTTCCCGACTGGGCAGAAATAAGACCGGATCCATCCCGAATCGTGCTTCGCTGGGGCGACCGCTCACTCGTGGTTGCTCTTGGACAATCTTCACGTGGTGCAGATACGGTGCCAATCCCCCGTTTGGCCGGGAAGGGTCCAACTTTCGCAATTCTTTTGTCTTGTTTCCGAAGGCGAGTCCGCGGATGTGCGTCTGAGCACACTTGGTCTCAGGAGGGCGTTCACTTTGCGCGCGAATGAGGGTGAATGGGCCGATCTGTGTGCGCGAGCGCAGGCACGTGTTTTGCACCAATGTTCGAGCGATCGCGCGTCTCCTGGCGGTGGGAGACGGATTCTCGGCGTCGCTTCGTGGGGAGGTGAAGGGAAATGAACATTCCACAGTTTCTGGGGCAACATGACATTCCGTTCGAAGTGCTCCAACACCCGCAGGCGTTCGACGCACAGCACTTGGCCCAGGCTGTGCACGTATCGGGGCACCATGTCGCAAAAACCGTACTGCTCCGCGCAGACAAATCGGACTACGTCGTTGCCGTCCTGCCAGCGACGCACTACGTCAATCTGGACAAGACTCGCGAAGCGCTTCAGGCACAGACGGTCGAATTGGCATCGGAAATTGAGATGGCGGAACGATGCCCGGATTGCGAAGTCGGTACGCTGCCTCCCTTTGGCTCGCAGTACGAAATGCGGACGATTGTCGATTCGCTGCTCACTGCTGACGAAGAAATGATCTTCGAAGGCAACACGCATTCCGAAGCGATTCGGATGAAATCCCGCGACTTTCTGGCCGTGGAAAAGCCGCTCATTGCACCGATCAGTTGAGCCACCGAACCAGGTGTCGGAATCCAGTAGAATACAATCGTTGATTCCGCGCTAGGTTGGATTCGTTAACGGAAGTCGAGGAGGGAGAAGGAACCACGGATGGGACGGAAGCGACCGATGTGCGCGGATCTTTCTGTTCGTTTTGATCCGTATCATCCGTCAAATCAGTGGTTTCTCTTCTTCTGGGGTCAGTTTGTGCCGCGACGCGTTTGGTGATTCCCGGATTCGAGAGGCCCCGAGCGCAAGTTTTGAAGTTGCACGTAGCCGAATTCGTGAGAATTCGGAGGTCTCGAGGAGGGGACCCAGCGACAAAGCCCCCCGAATTCTCACGAATTCGGCTACGAACGAAATGTGCAACTTCGAAAAGCGCAAGCCAACGAATCGGCCATCACCTCCGAGAACGACACCCCTACAGGAGCATTGGAGCAGCTCGATGCAAAGGACACTTGGAACGGTCGGACTCGCGTGGATACTCGTTCTGTTCTGCGGCCAATTCTCCGCAGTCGCTCAGGTGGCACCGCATCAGGCCGAACAGATCCGGCGGGTTGCACCCGAGACGGCTCGAGTGCCAGCTCATCGTCCGCGAACCGTTTTGATCTGGAATACTCCACCGGCGTTCATGGATCAGGATCCACACAAAGGCTACTGCATTCCCTTCGGCGAGTTGGCGATCAAGACACTTGGAGAGAAGACGGGCGCCTTTCGGCCAATCGTAAGCGACGATCTCGCGAGTTATCTTCCCGAGAATCTACAGCGGTTCGATGCGATCGTGATGAACAACAGTTCTGGTCCGTGGATTCGGCCGACCGAACTGGACCAGGTGCGTCTTGCAGACAAGATTCCTCCGGGAGAAAGTCTCGAAAAGATCCTCCGGCGGAGCCTGCTGGATTATGTCCGCAACGGAAGGGGGATCGTGGCCTATCACTATGCGATTGGTGCGAACCGCGATTGGCCGGAGTTCCACCGAATGCTGGGTGGCACGTTCCTTGGGCATCCTTGGAATGAAGAGGTGGGAATTCGCGTTGAAGAGCCCGGGCATCCGTTGTTGGCTGCATTTTCCGAAGGCGATTTTCGACTGACGGATGAGATCTACGAATTCGGGGATCCGTATGCGCGATCCCAGTTGCGAGTTCTGTTGTCGCTCGACACGCAGCGGACCAACATGAACGTTCCGTGGATTCATCGGAAAGACAACGATTTTGCGCAGGCGTGGGTCAAGACGTATGGTCAGGGGCGGATCTTTTACGCCGGATTCGGTCATCGCACGGAAATCTGGTGGAATCCCGCTCTGCTGCAGTTCTATCTGGATGCGATCCAGTTCGCCTGCGGTGATCTGGCCGCACCGACCGAACCACGGCCCGTACCGTGAGTTCACTTCCGACACCCTAACATTTGATGAGTGATAAACTCGCGGCGCACGACCGCGCTACCCAAATTGATTGACGAGTGATGAATGACGATTGTCGATTTGTTAAGGTGCGACCGATGTGGTCGATGAGGCGTCTGGAGTAGCGAGAATCTCTGGAGCGAAATCTCCGGAGGGAGGTGTATTGGACGATGGGTTTCGGTTTACCAGGTATTTTTGAACTGATGATCATTGGATTCATCCTGTTGATTCCCATCGTGATCATCGTCGTTGTGGTTTTGCTCGTGAACAATCGCCAGCGGACTGATGCTGCGAATCCCAACTTGAGACCATGTCCCGACTGCGGCAACTACGTGTCGGTTCGTGCTCCCAGCTGCCCCCGGTGTGGTTGTCCACTGGCCGGATCATGAGCAGTCTTTGTTCCTCCCCCGCGGAGGGAAGAAAAGGGGCACGAGTCGAGCCTTCGGCTCAAAACTGTGTCGAGCGGCGGAGGGCGTTGAAGCAATTCCGGAAAGGTGAGTGAACAATGAAGGAATCTGGACTTCCCAGTCGTAGGACGTGCCTGAAAGGTTTCGGGTCGTTGGGTGCTGCTGCATTGCTTGCCGGATGGCCGGATACGGATTCCGCCGCAGCGGAAGTGATCGAACCACCGCCGCAGCCAACGGAATTGCGGCGCGAGATCTTTGCAAAAGTGTGGAGCACGCCCTTCATCGACACGCACGAGCATCTGTGCGATGAAGAAGATCGTCTGGTTCCGGAGCGACTCGGTAATCGACCGGACGACTGGACGGTCGTGCTTTCTGGCTATCTGGCTTCTGACCTGCTCACAGCCGGGATGCCCCCGGAGCATCACCAGCGATTCTACGCTCCTGGGCGGTCACCGCAGGAAAAATGGAAGCTGCTGGAACCTTACTGGCCAGCGGTCCGGAACACGGGTTATGGTCGGGCAGCCCAGCTTTCGTTGGCTCAATTGTATGGCGTAAAACAACTGGGAGCAGAGACCGTTGATCAGGTTCAAGAAGCGTACGTACGAGTTCGCCAGCCTGGGTTCTATCGTCGCATCCTTTGTGAGCTGGGCAAGATCGAATCGTGCCAGGTGAATTGGCTGGATTCCCCCTTCCTCGAATCAACGATGCCGACGCTCATGATGCAAGATCTGAGCATCGTGGGAATGTTCGCTGGGCCCAATCTGAAGATGTTCGGAGAACCTGCCGGGATTCGCATCGAGACACTCGACCATTGGTACCGCGTGATTGACTGGTGGTTCGACAAATATGGACGGTACGCCGTAGCCGTTAAGTCCCAGGATGCGTATCGACGAGAGATCGATTATCGACCGGTGTCGGCTGAATCCGTTGCCGATGCGTTTCGCAGAAAACTGCAGGGCGAAACCATTGCAGCGGAAGATCAGAAAGCCATCGAAGATCATCTTTTCTGGTATGCAGTCAGGAAAGCAACCGAAGCCAATCTGCCGGTCAAATTACACACCGGCTACTATGCTGGTCAGAACGGCATGCCGTTGGAACGACTCCTGCACAATGCGGGCTCGGCCTGTGAATTGTGTCGCGCCGCTCCGGAGAGCCGATTTGTCTTTATGCATATCTGCTACCCGTACTACGAGGAACTGATTTCCGTGGTCAAGCATTATACGAATGCATACGCAGACATGTGTTGGAGTTGGATCATCAATCCGGTCGCCGCGAAGGACTTCTTGAAGAAATACCTCGTTACCGCACCCGCGAATAAGCTCGTGACTTTTGGCGGTGATTATCGGTATGTCGAGCAAGTCCTCGGCCATGCCACGATTGCTCGTCAGGGAATCGCCCTTGCGCTATGCGAACTTATCGAAGAAGGTTGGCTGGCCCGTTCCGACGCACTCGATCTGGCAGAAGACATCATGTACCAGAACGCGCGCAGGATTTTCGACCTGGCCCAAAAAGATCTCGCCCTGCGGCAGGCCCCCTGGCTTTAGCGCAGAGGCAGGTAGACGTCTGTGCGCAGATCGGCAGTGGAAACTCCCTGCGGATCGTTGCGGTAGATTTCGAAGGCGGGGAGTTTGCTCTGTTTCAACTTCTTCGCACGAGCATATAGAAACGCGGCGCTCCAGGCATTTCCCAGATTCTCGTAACGGCCGAGGTGTTCCAGCGCAAGTGCCTTGGTTGCCGGAAGGGACAAACTGATCAGTCCGTGCCCAGGCGGAGGGCTCCCCTCGGGAAGCAACACGCCCGCCGTGTAATCAAAATGCCGCGAGTGTAAATCCATCTCGTGATAGACGGCCACGGGAAAACCGTCTGTTGGAATACTGCCCGCGATCAGACTCTGCATCACCTCTGCCAACGAACCGTCCATCGAGGCTCCGATGTCGCCGAAGGAGCATCGCTTTCGTACTCCTGCAAGCTGGTAGGGCCCCACCGACTCCACACCACGGATCTTCGTCTGCGAGAGAACGGATCCGGTTTCAATCCACTCTTTGAGCATCTTCAGGCCTCGCTCATAGTCCATTCCGATGAAGACTTCGACTTGAGGCCGCATCCAGAACATAAACCAAGGCAAGTTGCCGTACATGTGCCACGTGATCTTGGTTCCGTCTCCTTCCGGCGTCAACTCAAACACGACTCGTGCGCGAGAACGAAAGGGCTTGAGAAACCGGATTTCATCCTCGATCAGACGATCCGGTTGGAGTTGTTGATGTTCAATTTCGCCCTGACCGACGATCTTCCCCTGCCAGGAGTAGCCTGAGCCGACTGCGGATGGGTTGTCGCTGACTCGGATTTTTGCATCGGGTTCGCAGCACAACCAAGGCGACCAGGTTGGCCAGGTTCCATAATCCGCGACTGCGGCAAAAACCCGCGCGGGGGCTGCATTGATGTGCGTCGATCGGTAGACATGGTAACGAGACATAAGGCTGCCCTCGATCGATTTGCAGAAGTGACGATCGCCAACGAATCCGGCGGCATCGATGGGAATCGCCATAATGTAACGAGCTGCAATTCAATTTGGTATCCTGGTGCAATGCTTAATCTTGGTATCGGATTCGATAACGGGTTAGGGGGCAGATCAATGAAGATCCATTGGATGCTTACCTTGTCGTTCGGGCTTTTCTGGCTTCATGCAATCCAAGCGACTGAACTGCCCGACGCAAAACCGCCACAGGCGATTCCAACATTTCACTGTCTCGGGATCTATTGGTCGCCGGTCGGGGGAAGTGCGGAACGCGCGGTCGATGTGCAGTACCGCCAGCAGGGCCAGTCGGAGTGGAGGGAGGCCTTGCGGATGCGTTACAACCCCATTCCAGAGACGGACGAGGACTTGGCAGATTACCGCGGTAGCATTGTGAACTTGATGCCCGCAACAACCTACGAGATTCAGCTCACACTCGAAGGAGACGCCGAACGCACGCGGTTCACCGCGACGACGTGGAAGGAAGACTTTCCGACCGGAGACGTCGTAGAAGTTGCCGACCGCACGACGCCACTCGAGATTCGTGAATCGGGATCGCCGGATGCGTACCGAGTCTACGACGGTCGTGGCGCGACGATCGATGTTCGGCACGAACACGACCAGTGCATCGTGATTGATGCGTCTTACGTGATTGTCCGTGGATTCACGCTCAAAGGCGCCGGTACGGGCGAAACGAGTCGTGGACGGCCGATCGGCGCGATCCAGATCGATCGCGGACATGACATTGTGATCGAGGATTGCGACATTTCGGATTGGGGTCGAAGAAATCCGGAGACCGGGTACGGTCGGGATTATGATTCCGCAATTTTCTCCCGCAATTCGGACGTCCACCGGCTGATCATTCAGCGCTGCAAGATGCATCATCCTCGGTGGACATGCAGCCCCTGGGATGATCGCTTTCGCAACCACACACAGGGGCCGCAGTGCGTGACGCTCTTCGATACGGGTGGCAATCACGTGATCCGGTATAACGAGTGCTGGTCCGATCTGGATCACATGTACAACGATGGGATCGGCGGAGGAAGCAATGGGAGTTTTCGTGGCGCGCCCGGCGCCGATTCAGACATCTACGGCAATCTCATCAGTCACTGCTGGGACGATGGGCTCGAGGTCGAGGGAGGCAACCGAAATGTGCGCGTGTGGAACAATTACATCACGCAGACGTTGATGGCCATCGGCAATGCCGCTGGTTCAATCGGACCGCTCTACATCTGGGGAAATGTTGCCGGTCGCAGTCAGCGCGAGCCGAACGAGCCGGGTCTGCACTTCTTAAAGATGGGATATGCCGGCGGACCCCAGTGGATGACCGGTCAGATGTACATCTTTCACAATACGATCTTTCAGGAGGATGAATGGTTACCGGAAGGGGGCCTCGGCGGAAACCGGATCGTACGACACGTCATGTCACGCAACAATATTCTGCACGTCCGGTCGCCGAATGGATACAGCGTTAGCCAGAACGAACAGAACGTCGATAACGATTTCGACTACGATCTGTTCAATGGACGCGTTCCCGAAGATCAGGAGAAGCACGGGGTGCTGGGGCAGCCTGTCTATGTGCCAAATGCTGGTTTCGACCCTCTCGCGAAGACTGGAGTCTTTCAGTTAATGCTCGACAGTCCGGGAGCGGGAGCTGGAGTCGCGCTGCCCAACTTCAACGATGCACCGCCTGATCAAGCGCCCGACATGGGGGCTCACCAGCGAGGCTCGCCACCGCTACGTTTCGGCGTGAATGCGGCGCATTAACCGGATGCGGATCGGACGTCGCCTGACGCCTGGGGGACAATTCACAATCTGCAGACAAGGCGATCGAAATTCTCGTTTAACCGCGTGCCCAGCGGGCCGCGCAGGACCCGCCGCG
>CAZFWV010000239.1:0-10776 GCA_964522605.1 uncultured Pirellulaceae bacterium | reverse complement strand
GCCAGAGTGGATCGGCGCCGCTATGGACGAGCCTGTCAGATTTTCAACAGCCCAGCCTCGCCCTCCCGAATGACGGTTTTGAAATGCGCTCTAAGCAAATTTGCCTTTGCTCTCACTGTCAGAGCCGCGCGTTGCTCGTCGACGTTGCATTGATGCTTTCAGTCTGTCACCACCCCACGTGGAAAAAACGTTCGCAAACAAGGAGCCTGGAATGAAGAGGAAACTGCTGTCCCTAACCGCCCTTGGCTCGGCTCTCAGCATGATCTCACTTGGCTTGCTGCTTCAGCACGAGTCCACCGCCAGACTACGAACGCTCGCCCCGGATGAGTGCCACCACCTTGTCGGCGCGATCAAGGGAAAATGCTGTAAGCCGGGAAGACGTTGGGGATGTGACCCAGCCAATTTTGGACAAAGTGGTTGCACGCCAATCGAGAACATGATTATCAATTGCCAGCCGCGCGGCTGGTTGGCCGTCGCCTGTACGTCGGCAGTCTGTGTCTCCCTGAATCCTGAGCACACCTGTTCGGTTGATTACCGGACTGTCGGCCGCAACGTATGTCACCCGACCGGTGAGCGGACTACCATCGGCTGCCCCGCCGACCAATGGCAATGCAAGATCGAAATGCTCGACTACACCCACGATCAGGCCCCCAAAACCGATGTCCTCGTCTGTCGTTACGAAACCTCCACGATCTGTGACCATTCCTACAATGACTGTGATTAGCGCGTATCCAATCGCCGAAGTCCCGGCTCATGATTCCAGACGCTCCACGGAAGCCGTCACTCCCGCCGAAAGGCGCCAGTTGCTGGGAAACAGCCTCTTTCTGTCGTTATGCCTTCTGATCGCACTTTTTTCTCGGACCGACAATGCGGCCGCGGATCGTTCTTCAGATCACTTGATCGACGGAGTCGTCTCGCGTTCCTCAGCGGTTTACCAGGGGCAATTTACATTCCGGGTAACGGAGCAACGCGGGATTGCGGGAAGCGCGTTGCAGCTCGTTCGCTCCGACAATTACGCGCTGACCATCGCAGGAACCGATTGGCTGCTACGTTATGACAAGTCGCCAAACCGCATCATGACACGCGATGGCTCGACCGTCCGGTACTACGAGGCTCACTCACCCGAGGGAGCCGAGCAACATGGGCTGCATATTGACGCCCCGCTATCGATCGATGCCGCACGAGGTAGCAACGTGGTCTACACCGTTCCCCGGCACGGAACATTCTGGTATCCGGAACAAACACTCTTCGTCGACGCACAACGACAACAAGCACAATCACGCGGCGACGAGTTTGTTTCCGGCATTCGCGTTCATGTTCTTCAATGGCAAGTATCGGCAAACGATTTTGACGAGGGATTCCTCGTCATCCCGCCCTCCATTGCTGAGCAAAGGAAGGGGCTGCTCCGCATCTATGTCGCACCGGATCTCGGATACGCGCTACCCCGTATCGAGTACTGCACGCTCGACGGACGTGTCGCGAAACAGATCGAGTCAACTGATTTCTTTGAGGTGGAAGGTGGCCTCCATTTTCCCCGGCAGACGAAATGCACGACATTTCTTGAGAATGAAACGTTTTTGACGACGGTCAAAATAGACGACACGCGATATGTCAACACTTCCATTCCGGCAGATGTCTTCGCCTTCGACATTCCTGCCAATACACGGGTTCGCGACTCGCGTCCGGGCTTGCCAAAAACGGTCTTCCATTTGGACGATGACATGAGTCTTGCCGAATTCGAGACGACGATACAGGCCGCTCCCCCGGATCCGCCATGGTTCTCGTGGCAGGTCTTGGGCATCACCGTGAATTCCTTGATTGTTATCGTACTTCTGCTGATCTGGATTCGAAGAAAGAGGCGAACAGAGATGCAGGTCTTGTCGCTGGCAATTCTGCTGTGCTCTCTTCCGAGTTCGCCAGGTTGGACGGCTTCAGGCCCCACCCACTACACTCTCGCTGACGTCTACAGCCGTGCCGAACAGCACCGAACGTTCGTGCAAATGTGCGGCCCGCTCTCTGCACTCCGAATGCTCTCGTTGATGGGACACAAAGTTCATCCCCGCGAGTGTCTGGATCAATATCAACGCGCCAATTCCGAAGGGGTCCCGCTTCAGGAAGTGGTTGACTTGGTACGTCGATTCGAAGAAAACGGGCGTGCCGTTCAGATGACTGACCTCCGGTTGGACCGTGTCCCGCTTCCGAGCATTCTGCTTGTTAACCAGGGACGCCACTGTGTCGTCCTCGAGTCACTCAGTGAGCATGCTGCCCTGATTTGGGATCCATCCGATATGCGTCACAAGAAACTGCCCCAAGAAATTCTGCAGTCGATGTGGTGCGGTAAGGCGATACTGACTACGAAACGCATCTGGTCGCCTGCAGCATTAGCCCTACTGGCCGTCGGACACGTAGGAGTCGTCGTCTCGGCAGGAATCTGGCTTGCCCATCAGCGACGTATCTTGATGCGGCGTCTGTTCACACTGCATCCGTCTTCGTCCGCAGCGGATGCAACTTCGTGAATCCGCATTTGGCATTCATCAATCGTCAATCAATCCGGCTCGCCGGATCGGCAGAGCTTATCGCGGTCGCTCGGGTGTAGCCCGTAAATCCATCACGCGCTCACGGCACGGCTCGCGAGTCGCGAGCAAACCACCTCCCATGCAATTGACGGCGATTCACGGTCGGCCTAAGGAGCGAGAGGGCACGCTCGTTGTTCCTTGCGCACTCGCGATTCTACTGGGAATACAGACGATCACTTCACTCGGAATCGCGAGCCGGTCTGCTCCTCATTGTGATGAGCTTGCACATCTGGCGGCAGGGCTGTACCACTGGCAATCGGGACGATGGGACGCATATCGAGTGAATCCACCCCTCGTCCGGCTTTGGGCCACTCTGCCGCTCGCCTTACAGCACCCGTGCATTCATTGGTCCATTCCCCGCCACGACGCAGGGCGTCGTTTGGAATGGGAATTCGCACAAGATTTGGCTCGCGACCTGTCACTGAAGGAACTCATACGAGCACTCTACGTGAGTCGTCTGATGTGTGTTCCCTTCCTTTGGCTGGGTACACTCGGGTGCTATTGCTGGGCGCACTCGCTTCATGGCCCGAGGTCTGGACTCGTCGCGGCTACGTTATGGAGTTTCTGTCCGAATGTGCTCGCGTGGGGTTCAGCACTCGGACCAGACATTCCAGCGAGTGCTCTGGGGCTGTGGGCGGCATTCACCTCTGCGATCTGGCTCGAAAGGCGAACCTGGACGCATGGGTGGGTTGCCGGCACCGCGTTAGGCGTCGCCGTGCTCGCAAAATCAACATGTTTCGCGTTTCTGATTCTGGTAGTCCTGATCGCAGCCATCGCCCCTTGGGTGGAAACCAGGACAGCCAAACGTCAGCGGCACTCATCAGAGACACTGATGCAAAACGCAGGACCATGGCGTAATGCAATTCCTATTGACGGCGGCGCAGTCAATGAACCAGGAAGACCAACGGGAGTCCGGCAATTGCCGGTTTTGCGAGGCTTTTTGAGGAACTTTGTCTGCGCCGCTGTGAATAGTCCGCAACGAATGATTCGACGATCTTCTCCGTACTGGATCCTGCAGGTCCTGTTCGTCGGCATCTTAGCAGTCATCACGATCAACCTGGGTTACGGCAGTTCGGGAACCGGTACGCGCCTCGGCCAATTCACATTTCGCAGTCGAGTGCTTACCGGCGAGTCGAACACATCCAACCGCTTCGTCGGCACCGTATTTGAGCACGTTCCGGTGCCATTTCCGCAAGATTTTGTCCTCGGTTTAGATCAACAAAAGGCCGACTTCGACGAAGGCAAACGATCCTACTTGGCCGGCGACTGGAAGGACCGAGGCTGGTGGCACTACTACTTGATTGGTGCCCTGGTCAAGCTCCCTCTGGGTTTTTGGGGGTTGTTCGCATTGATGGGAGTGGACTTCGGCTATTCAAAGCACAAGTCGCAGTCTGATCGGTGTCGCTCCCCTCGTCCCGCCTCGACATTCTTGCTGGCATTACCCATCCTCGGCGTGATCGCCGTCGGCACGCTAGTAAGTTCCCAGACCGGTTTTAGCGGGCACTTTCGTTATGTGTTTCCCTGCCTTCCGCTGCTGTACGTGCGTGTCAGTCGCTGCGTCCACGAAGGCAGTCCTCTCCTGACGCAAGTCGCCTCACTGGCGATGCTGATATGGTTTTCGTTCAGCAGCCTTTCCACCTGGCCGCTACAGCATTCCTACTTTAACGAGTTGGCGGGCGGTCCCCGTGGTGGTTATCGCATCTTGCTCGACTCGAATTTAGATTGGGGCCAGGATGTGCTGCGCGCGCACGCGTGGACGCAGAATCATGCGCAGGCTCAACCGGTATTCCGCGTCTTCATCAACGATGAATTCGCGCGTCTTCTGCCGTCCGGTTGGCAGCCAGGCCCCCTGCCTCCACAGCCCGGCTGGTATCTGGCCAGTATCCATCGCGTCCTCGATCCACAAGATGATTTCCATTTCCTGCATCAGCTTGCGCCTTGCGACCAGATTGGTTACTCGACGTGGGTGTACCATCTGACTTCAGATCAACTGAATCGCCTGACACTCTCGGCTTTCCATCGTCCACGGTCATCGGGCGGACGTGAGTGACGATTTACTGCGCCCCGATCAAAGACCCTCAGGAAGCAACGCGAAATCGACAACTGCTGGACTTCCGTTGAACGTCCTGGCTTATTGGCTGCACGGCCGTCGATAGAACGCCGGATCACCGTTTTCGCGCACTGGCTTGGTCGCAAGGCTGCGGTATTCCGTTACGCCCCGTCTTCAGCATCGGCTGCTCGTACTCAGCATCGCGGTCTTCGTTTTCGTACTCAGCATCGCGGCACTCGATCTCGTACTCGTACTCGTACTCAGTGAAACGGTACTCGTACTCGTACTCGAAACCGACGTGATGGCAGGATCGACTTTTGGTCCCGAGCCACTCGCTTTATCTCGGATCATCTAGCAGCTACGCCGCCGGCGGTTACTGGTTCCGCTGATCCCGCGTAAGAGCGTGGTGGAGGCCGACGCAATCGAGTACGAGTACGAGTACCGTTTCACTGAGTACGAGTACGAGGTCGAAGACCGCGATGCTGAGTACGAGGACGGGTCCGATTTACCACGACTACGGACAACCTGACGGTCACCGGGTCAACGAAGCCCGTAGAGTGGACCGTACTTTTTCTGGAGATAGCGCATCAAAGGCTGATGGTCGAGCGGGCGTCCGGTCACTTTTTGAATTAGTTCAGCGGCCGTGTAGCATTGCCCCCATTGATGGATCCGATCTCGCAACCATTCTTTCAGCGGCAGAAACTGTCCACGCGCGAATTGGTGCTCGAGGCGACCGAGGTCCATTTCCGCCTGTTGGTAAAACTGTGCCGCGTAGAGATTGCCCAGTGCATAGGTGGGGAAATAGCCGAACAAACCGGCGCTCCAGTGGATATCCTGCAGTACTCCCTCCTGGTCGTTCGAGGGCTCAATCGCCAGCCTTCTGCCATACTGCTCATTCCACGCTGCTGGCAGATCGGCAACCCGGAGGTGGTCTTCGATCAGCGACTTTTCTAACTCGGCGCGGATCGCGATGTGCAGGTTGTAGGTCGCTTCATCCGCCTCGACGCGAATCAGTGAAGGTTGGACATCATTCACGGCGAAATAGAAGTCATCCACGGGAACCGTCGCTAGCGACTCGGGGAACATTGCCTGGGCCTTGGGAAAGAGATACTCCCAAAACGCTCGACTGCGTCCAACCAAATTCTCCCAAAGTCGAGACTGAGATTCATGGATCCCCAGTGAAGTGTACGCGCCGGGCGGCAGACCATACTGCTCGGTTCTCAGCCCTTGCTCGTAAATACCATGCCCCGCCTCGTGTAGGATCCCGAAGAAAGCTGACGGGAAGAACGCCTCATCATATCGTGTCGTAATTCGACAATCATTCGGACCCATGGAAGCACAGAATGGGTGCGGAGTAACATCGAGGCGGCCGCGTGCAAAATCAAACCCAATCTCATCTGCCGCGAGCAGACCCAAAGCCTGCTGCTGCGATCGCGGATAATGGCGACGCAGAATCTCGCGAGGAGCTTGCCGGCCGCTCTCGACGATGGCCGCGATCAGCGGCGCCAGCGCCTCGGCGACTTGAGCCAGCACATTCAGTACCTCACGCGAGCGTGCACCTGGCTCATATTCATCCAACAAAGCATCGTACGGTGAGTCCTCATATCCGAGCGCCTCAGCTTCTTCGCGCTTCAATCGGACCACATCCTCCAGGAACGGCTGGAATTCAACAAAACTGGAGCGTTCTTTTGCCTGCACCCATGCTTGCTGACCCAAAACCGTCGCCCGCGCCAGCTGCTCCACGAGCCGTGAAGGAACTTTCGTCTGTCGATCGTAATCACGTCGCAGCTGCCGTACTGTCGCCCCGAGGTCACGATGGGGATCGGTCGCCTCCGGTGTTTCCGCCAGGTGTTGGAGCCACTCCCCAACTCGTGGATCGGTACGACGGCGGTGAATCAAGCCGGCAAGCAGCGTGATCTGTTCGGCCCGATACGCGCCGGCTTCTCGAGGAAGCATCGTTCGTTCGTCCCATTCAAGCAACTCCTTAGTCGACTGCAAAAGAGCCGTTTCGCGAACGAACGCAGTCAGATCATTCCAGTCGGATTCCCATTCCGTCATGCTTGTCCTCATTCTTAATTCTGCCACAGGTCATCGGTCCGATCTCGAGCGAACTCGTCCCATTGTCGGTCGATCACTTCGGCATCAGGCAATCCCCGGTGCACGTACAAACCGTAACGCAAACGAACGATCTCGCCGAACATCAGTTTCAACGGTGCGTTGTAAGTCAAACAGGCCCCCATCCAGCCGTCGGCGCGAACATGGAAGGGCCTTGGGTGATTGGGATTGAGTGGGTGATCAAACAAGGCAATTCCCTCGACCGTGCCATTCGCAATCGGGCCCGAGTAATCACACCAGCGGGCTGTTTTACGAAAGCACCCATTCGGCCCCTCTTCGTCAATATTGCCTTCCGAGTTACGAATCGTACCCCCACCATCGTGAATGCCAATCGTCTTTGCCATTCGGACACCAATCAGTCCGAACGGGGTCGGACCGAATACGACCGGATTGGATTCCGCGCGCAGCTGACAATCCAAGACATATCGCGACTCTCGGTTGCCGTATATCTCAACCTGCACGCTTCGACGTTCCGTCAGGACTACGCGATTGTCATGATCCAACCAACGATTCTCCGAAACGATGCGCGCTCGCTCATCAGAATCTTCGAACCGAAGAATCCGAACGTGTTGAATCATCCCATCGCCTTGGTCAGACCAGAAGTCTACACCGTTCACATCGGCATGCGAAATCCACACGGAATTGTGATGACTGTGGGTCACCGGATCATGCGGGTGCCCCATTCGAGTCAGCGATCGGCCCGACGGGCCCACGACAGGGAAAAGGAAAGGACGTCGCAATGCGGAACTGAACCAGTAGCAACTCAACTCGCGATTTTCGCAGCGGATGGATGCCCGAGACTCCGGGAGCGGGATCACCTGCATCGCAGGGACCGGCTTGGCACTGGGCAGAAGCGGCTCCAGTTTCGATTCTTCGGCATCAACTCGCCCCAGCCCGACGTCGCAACCAATGATTGCGACTCCCAGGCCAAGCCAGACGAGGAGGCTCCGCCGCCGGCAGACGGGAGAGCGCGCATTCGAAACAAACATGGATCCGTCAGTCTCCGCTAAGTGTCAGTTTTTGCAGGCGTTTGCAAACAGAATTCACTCTCCCTCTGGGAGATTCGGGCCACAGGCCCGGAGAGGGCGGAGCGGGGCAACACCATCGGCGCGTGTCGCTCGTTCACGAAAGCCCCTCCCCGGCCGCTACGCGTCCGACCCTCCCGCGATCCCCTCTGCTTCGGATGTTCATTGTAGCGTACGTACGACAGGAGCGGATTGGCGGAATCACGCCAAGATCCCGGGCTCCAGAGCGAATACTCAGGCGGTAAAAGGCTCTGGCCGGATAAATGCTTGCACGACTCAGGAACACAAACCGCCGGGACGTACCGCTGGAATTTCAACGGCGCCGTCATCGGATTCCTCCCCGCGGTGCCTCCGCAGTCGCGCAGTGAGATAGAATGCGGCGTGTGACTCCGATGCCCGACTTACCATGACAGCATCCCGATTGAACTCAAGCATCGACTCGCTAGCTGAACTCGATTTATAACGATTTCAAGACGGAGGCGAAGTCGCGTAGGACATCCGTCACAGAACTCCGAGTCTTCCTTCTTTCGAAAGGGAACCCTATGAATTGCCGACTTTTTGGGTCCTGCCTTGCCATCGCCCTGATGATGCAGACAGGCATCAATACGCGGGCAGCGGAACCCGCAGAGTTGGACTTGCAAGCCGCGATTCCGGCCGACGCCTATCTAGCAGTTTACGGCCAGCATAATCCGGAACGCGACTACCAACGGGAGTACTACCAGCAGGTCTGGCAAACGGTGAAGGACACCGAGATTCTTGAGCGCGCGTTGAAGATCTTCACAGAAAGAGCGCCGGCGAACGATTTGGACAAAGCCCGCGCCGTCCTCGACGAATTGCGCAATGCGGCTGCCCCGATTGATTGGGATGCGATCGTCAATTCTCAGGAGGTCGCTTACGCTCAGATCTTTCAGCTTCCGACATCACACCATTTGATGCTCCTGCATCTCACGCCCGATGGCGCGAGCGGATTAGAGCAGGGCCTGAAGAACCTCTTCGGAAAGGTCGAGCAGTTCTCGAACGGGAAGGCCTGGGTTGAAGGCAGCCAGCAGGATTCCGCCACAGTGACAAGCTTGCGACTGCCACCTCAAGCTCCGATTTCGCCCACCGTAATTCGCCACGATGACATCATATTGCTGAGCACCTCGCGGGATATTGCCCTTCGCAGCTTTTCCATGCTTAAGGATGGCTCCAGCCAGTCGAAGTTCCAGGATCCCCGATTAAAAGAAGCGCTCGCCCAACTTCCAGAACCGGAAGACAGCCTCGTCTTCTACGATGGTAAGCTCCAGATGCAACAGATGCGGCAATTCGCGCCATTTATCCGACAGAACGCGCAAGGCGAACATGCAGAGCGCGTCGTGGAGATGATCGAGCGAGTCTTGGATCAAGTTGCGATCTTTGATTACGAAGTGACGGTTCAATACACCAACGGAAACCAGAACTGCAGCGCAGCGTACGGCAAGTTTCTGCCGAACATTGACGAGAAAGTTCTGACCAAAGCAATTGGAAGTAGCGAACCTTTCACGAATTGGGCATCTTGGGTTCCTGCCGAGGCACATTCCTATTCGCTCAGTCGCGGCATCAGTCTCCACCCAATTTACGAGTGGATTACGCAGACGGTCCGGGAAGAGATTCCCGAAGCACAACCGCAACTCGACAAATGGGAAGAGCTGCAAAACACCTGGGGAGTCCACATTGACCGGGATATTCTCCAATCATTTAGCGGTGAGTCGGTTTCCGTTTCGATGCCCGCCGCCTCACCCAACGTGGTCGGTGGTCAGGAGAGTGTGACCGCGGTCCGCTGTCATAATCCGGACCGTATTCGAGAACTCTTGCACCAACTCTTTGACAAGGTCTCTCAGCACCCCGTCGCCAAAGCACAGCAACTGCAGATCAAGCCGGTCGAGCAACTGGAGGGGTTCGAGGAAATCTCCGCGCTGCCGATGGCGATGTTCGGCGCACGCCCGGCCGTCGGATTTCGTGACGGGTGGATGTTCCTTGGTTCAAGTCCCGATGCCGTTCAGAAGGTCTTGGCTACCCGAGCGGGCGAGCAGGAGACGATTGAACAGACAGAGGCTTTCAGACAGTTTGGTCTGGAGGTCACGGGTCCCGTTTCCAGCATTGCCTATACCGACCTGGCAGCGCAGCTTCAACGAATCTCCCAGGGCCTGAACCAGGCCGGTATGATTGCCCCGGCGATTGTCGGTCTCATGGGGATCAAGGCGGATGCGCAGGAAATGGCCGTCGTGCAGGACATCCTCGGTCTGCTCCCAAGCGTGGGCCAAATCGTCTCGAAGTTCGACTTCCTGCAGGCGAAACTGGCAGTTACTCAGCCGGGCACAACTCCTGGAACGTACATGAAACGAACGGTTGTGCTGGTTCGGCCCCCCGCAAGCGAATAGCCGCACAATCCCTCGTCCATTCCCAGAGACGAACGCCGCTCCAATCGGTCCGGCGTTCGTCTCCGTTTACCGTCGCTGTCGCTCAAGAGGGTTTCGCGGCGCGACGGTTTTGACTCGACGACGTGAAAGAAGAGTCAGATCCGCCTCGATTCGAACTCTATTCGAAGTCGACTTTCACAAGTCGAAACAACAAGTGCGGATGAGCCGCCCTCTTATCGCGCAGATCAATCTCTGCCGTTTCACGACTTTGGTAGGTCGTAACGATGGTATTTCCGCGACAGTTCAAGGCGACAATCACCCAAATCACCGTCTTTTCCTGAGTGGCATGCATCGCTTTCTCTCCCCCACGTCCAAGCGAAACCACGGCGCCCGTTGCGGATACCGCGCGAACCCATTAAGTGATTCGCTGCCAGAACGTGAATATCGGGAGGGGAGAGACGGGAGACTGCAGGCTGCAGGCTGCAGGTAGGAGGTAGGAGACGGGAGGTTAGAACGGAATCCCGATTTCTCCAGTCTCCAGTCTCCAGTCTCCAGCCTCCAGTCTCCAGCCTCCAGCCTCCAGCCTCCAGCCTCCAGCCTCCAGTCTCCAGTCTCCAGTCTCCAGTCTCCAG
>CAZFWV010000238.1:0-10795 GCA_964522605.1 uncultured Pirellulaceae bacterium | reverse complement strand
CTGGCATAAATACGGCTCGTGGCGTCAATCGAATCCTCTCCGCGGCTCTCCGCGCCTCTGTGTCCTCTGCACTGCTAACGCTGAAAACGTTGTCATCTCGGCAAGAAATCGAGCGACCAACGGGAGCGACTGGAGACATGGGTGCGGCAGCACCCCTTTGGTTGCGGCCCTGCCGCTCTGCACTGCTATCGGTGAGTTTCTTGTCGGGCGGAGCGAATTCTGTCATGCCGCAGGGTTGGGTCGTGTTTCCACTCGCTTTGACTTTTGGCATCTTGAAGTTCAGCGCAGCCTACGGCGGCAACTGGACTGGGTGCCACTGGCTCTGCCAGTGCTGTTCCTCGACCCAAGAGAACACTGGCAAAGCCAGTGGCACACCCATTGCGCCGAGTGCGGCAGCACCGCCTTGGGTTGCGGCCGAAGGCTGCGCTGTGTTTCGAGCTTTTCCCGAAGCATGGAGAGATCCTGTCGTTCACATAAATGGTCAACGCAGAGGCCGCCGAGGCGCAGAGGGCCGCGGAGGGCAGACGGTCGGGAAGCCTCAACGAAATGGGATCCCTTCTACCCGGACAAGGCTCATTCCCATTGGTCGCCTGAATTCTTGCGACGATAACAACATCTGCTCGGTGACTTTGTTAATCTGTAACCTTGGCTTTCGTGCAAGTGCTCTGTTCGCAGGGTAGTCTGTTGTCTTCGCCTTCGCCGAATGGATTATTGCCTGCCGCGGACAATGGGCCTTTCGATTCTCGGGAGCCTCGGCGAAAGCTGGACTCCCGATGATCGTCCTGGATCATTCACCGCGCAGCGATCAATAGGGGGATTCCTCGATGTCGAGTTACTTCATCATGCCAGCGGTGACCATGTTGTCTCGGGAGAGTCATCGAAGTGCGAGTGTTCTGGGGCATGCAGTCGGGACGCTCCTATTTCTCGCGCTGAGTTCTTCCGTGGTTCTCTTTGCCGCGGAAACGACGCAGCGGCCGAACGTTGTCCTGATCTTGGCGGATGATCTCGGGTACGCCGACGTTGGTTTTCAGGGAGCACAGGACATTCCCACGCCGAATCTGGATCGGCTGGCTGGGGAAGGTGTGCAATGCACGCATGGATATTCAGCACACCCCTTCTGTAGCCCGATGCGGGCGTCCCTGATGACCGGCCGTTATCAACATCGATTCGGATACGAGCGAAACATTGCCTACGATACCCAGAATCGTTACATGGGCCTGCCGACGCAGGAGACTACCATCGCGGCACGGCTGAAGAAGCACGGCTATGCGACGGGCATGGTTGGGAAATGGCACCTGGGCGCCGCACGGCCTTTTCATCCTCGACACCGCGGGTTTGACTTCTTCTATGGGTTTCTCGGCGGCGGACACGACTATTTTCAGGTCGACCTATTGAAGCCCACGGGCGAGGGATACTTCCAGCCGCTCCAAAGAGACGGGCAACCCCAAGCGTTAGCAGGCTATTTGACGACGGTGCTCACCGCGCAGGCGGTCGACTTCATCCAGACGAACCGCGACGGGCCGTTCTTTCTTTACGTGGCTTACAATGCGCCGCACACACCGATGCAGGCCCCCCGCGAAGATCTCGCGGATTTTGCTGCGATTGAGAACCCCAAGCGGCGCACCTATGCTGCGATGGTTCGTTCCATGGATCGGGGAATTGGGCAGATTCTGGAGTGCTTAAATGACCTTGGGTTGCGCCAGAATACCCTGGTGATGTTCCTCAGCGATAACGGAGGTCCTGAGAACGCGAACGGATCCTGTAACGATCCGCTCCGTGGGCAGAAGGGCGATTTGTATGAGGGTGGGATTCGCGTACCTTTTGTGGCGAATTGGCCGACAGTCCTCCCTGTCGGAACGCGGTACGAACATCCCGTGAATTCCATCGATTTGGCCTGCACGGCCCTGGCGGCGGGAGGGATCAAGGTGGAAACCGATCGACTCGAGGGGAAAGACTTGATTCCGTATTGGCGGGATGAAAAACAGCAGGTGCCGCACGAGGCCCTTTTCTGGCGGAAGGAGGGAGGAAACGAATGGGCGGTCCGTTCAGCGAACTGGAAGCTGATCGGGTCGCGTCGAGACGGTCGACGGGAGCTGTACGATTTGGCGGCAGATCCCAGCGAACAGACGAACGTGGCGGAGCAGTATCCTGCAGAAGTGGAGCGGTTGCAGCAACAGTACGAAGAATGGAACCGCGACAACCGACCTCCTTTCTTCCCCAGCTATCCGGATTACCACTCCCTTATCGATGAACGCTACCGCGAGATCTCGGGCGGTCCCTCCGACGAGCGCTAATGCCGTTCTTGGGTGCACGGATGCAGGAACAACGCTTTTTTCTGATCTGGAAGCGAATAGTCAAAACCGCAATCGCGGAAGAGGGCATCCGATGCGGTAATTGCCATTAATTCGTGAATGTTCAACTCGCAAGCCCGCTGAACACAACGACGCACGAGCGCTTTGCCTAGACCACGACGCTGGAAGTCAGCGTGCACGGCCAGACATTGCAGTTCAGCCATCTTTCGCGAGTAGACTTCCAACGCAACAAAGCCGACAATCGCATCCTCCGATTCCGCAACAAATCCGTGAATCACTAATCGGTGTAGTTCTTCGTCGGTTCGCGGCAATAGGATTCGATGCTGCACAAAGGGCTCGACCAAGTCACGGATCTGCGGCACATCATCCGCCTTGGCTTCCCGAATGATTACCGGTGCTGGTTGTGATTCAGTCATGCGTGCCGCCCTTTTCTCCACAGCACCAGTATTCAATCAAACGCGCGTAGAGTTCCGTGCCGCGCTGCAATTCGTCGAGCGAGATCCATTCATCGGATGTATGGGCTTGGGCGATGTCACCTGGTCCCAATAGAACCAAGTTCTGCAGCTCGGTGAACATGCACCCATCTGTTCCATAACTCACCGTCTGCGGCTGAGAATTCCCGGTCAGTGCGAGCATCTCGCGGACGAATTCCGAAGACCGTTCCATGTACAACGGCGGTGCGGCGTGCATGACCTCCAGTTCAACTCCGCACCGCATCGCTGCCTGGCGCGCTCGATCAATCAGGATTTCGGGATCCTGACCCGGCATCGGGCGAAAGTAGACCGTGCAGATACTCTGTGCGGGAGTGATATTGACGGCCGGAGAATGATCGTTGATCCCGATGTTCCAACTGATTGTGGGTGGATCGAAGGCTCTGTTTTGCCAGGCTGGATCGCATTCTGTTTCGTCGTGAATCCTCTTCATCTCCACGAGAAAAGGGATCATCGCCAGATTTGCATTGAGGCCTTCCCGAGTACTTGAGTGGGCGGCTCGCCCGCGGGCGACCGCGCGGAACCCGTAGGTACCTTTGTGAGCGTGGACGAGCTGTAAGCGAGTCGGCTCGCCAATGATCCCGCGACTGCCCTCCGCAACCATGTCGCGGAACAGCCGCGAGCGCTTCTGGACGTCCGCCGCTCCGCCATAGCCGATTTCTTCGTCTGCAGTGCAGGTAATGTAAAGCGGTTGCTGAAGCCGCTCGACCGGAAAACGTTCGGCCGCGGCCAGCATCGCGGCGATCGAGCCCTTCATGTCGCAACTGCCGCGTCCATACAAGCGTCCGTCGCGCCTCGTCGGTGTGAAGGGGCCGCAATCGTTGAGAGCCCACGATTCGGCAGGCACGACATCGGTATGTCCGAAATACGCCAGTCCTCCCCGGCCGCCGCCTTTCTTTCCCACGATCGAGACCTTGCGCACGGCCTGCGCATCGTCGTATTCCAGCCGTTCTGTTTCGAAGCCCTGACGCTCCAACTGTTCTTGCACATAATCACTGACTGCCACATTTGAGCGACTGCTCACGGAGGCGAAGCGGATCAGTTGTTCGGCGAATTGCAGTGCGTCCATCGTCAGATCGATTCGGGTTCAGGCGGCAAAAGTCCAAAGATACAGTCGGTAGCCTGTCCCTTTCCAGGGGGCCGGACGCCGGATAATAACGAGTCGCCAACCATCCCCTGGGCCGTGGCTTTGGCTCGCCCCGCGGAACGGGGCGTGAACGGGGCGTAGGGGCACGATGGAAGCGACAACGTCGAGAATATCGGCTGCCGATTTGTTGTGCGGGTTCTTTCGTCGCCCGATCTATCGTGGGACGGTATCCCGTAACTTGCGGCCGGGATATAAAAGGAGTCAGTTTCTCCAAATCATCCGTTTGATTGACGTGCCCGATGTCCGATCCACCCCCGACAACGATTTCATCCCAGCTGGTCAGCAGCCGCCAGGCGATCATTGCCATCCTGACCATTCTCGCGATCATTGTCCATCTTATCCTGCGATTTGCGACCGATGCACCGGAGTGGGTCATCCAGACACCGCTCTGGGCCGCCTACCTCTTTGGCGGTGTTCCGCTGGTCTGGGATCTTCTCCGAAAGATGTTGCGTGGCGATTTTGGTTCGGATTTTCTTGCCGGATTATCCATCGTGACGGCCCTGGTGCTCGGCGAATACCTCGCCGGTGTCCTGGTGATCCTGATGCTTTCCGGCGGTGAGGCATTAGAGGCGTATGCCGTTCGCAGTGCCTCCTCGGTGTTACACGCCTTGGCAAAACGAATGCCAACGTCGGTTCATCGGCGGGTTGACGCGCGGATTGAGGACGTGGCGTTGGACGAAGTGCGGATCGGAGACGTCGTTTTGGTTTTTCCTCACGAAATCTGTCCGGTGGATGGAACCGTGATTGACGGTCACGGCGTGATGGACGAATCGTACTTGACCGGTGAACCGTACATGATGTCCAAGACGCCCGGCTCCGCAGTGTTTTCCGGTGCGATCAATGGCGAATCGGCGCTCACCGTCCGCGCCGACCGAACAGCGGTCGATTCGCGTTACGCGAAGATCATGGAGGTCATGCGCGGTTCGGAAGAGCATCGTCCACGAATTCGGCGCCTTGCTGATCAATTGGGAGCGTACTACACGCCGCTGGCCGTGACCTTGGGCCTGCTGGCCTGGCTCGTAAGTGGCGAGCCGGTGCGATTGCTGGCCGTAATTGTGGTCGCGACGCCCTGTCCTCTGTTGATCGCCATTCCTGTTGCCGTGATCGGTTCCATATCGCTTGCCGCCCGCCGCGCGATTATCATCCGGGATCCGGCGATCCTGGAAACGGTCGACACCTGTCGAACTCTTATCTTTGACAAGACGGGCACACTGACGTACGGAAAGCCTCAGCTGACCGAGCAACTTGTGGCTGAAGGTTTCGAACAGAGTGACGTCCTGTCCTTGGTGAGTAGCGTTGAGCAATACTCGAAGCATCCGTTGGCCAGCGCACTTGTCCGCGCCGGCAAAGAACAAGGTGTGCTTGTGCAGGAAGCCAGCCAAATCAGCGAGCGTCCGGGGGAAGGTCTGACGGGCGTGGTTGGTCAGCGGAGAATCCAGATCACCAGCCGAAGTCAAGTTCTTGCCTCAAAGCCGGAGCTTGCTGCTCGATTACCTCAGGCAGCAGGTGGATTGGAATGCGTCATCCTGATTGATCAACAGTATGCGGCAACCTATCGCTTTCGCGACACTCCGCGTCATGACGTCACGCTGTTCGTCAATCACTTGCGTCCGCGTCACCAGGTCAGTCGGATCATGCTGTTGTCGGGTGATCGAGAATCGGAAGTTCGCTATCTGGCGGACGAGGTCGGAATTCAGGAAATTCACGCCGGCAAGAGTCCCGAGGAGAAGCTGGAAATCGTGCGTGCCGAGACGCAACGCGAACGAACCGTCTTTGTCGGTGATGGAATCAACGACGCACCGGCCCTGATGGCCGCAACGGTGGGAGTTGCGTTTGGACAAAGTAGTGACGTGACGATTGAGGCGGCAGATGCTGTGATCATGGACAGCTCTCTGCAAAAAGTCGACGAGTTGATGCACATCAGCCGTCGCATGCGGCGGATTGCGCTGCAGAGTGCCGTTGGCGGAATGGCGCTCAGCGTGATCGGGATGCTCGTGGCGGCGGCCGGTTATCTGCCGCCCGTCGCCGGTGCGATCACCCAGGAAATCATCGACGTCGTGGCCGTCGTCAATGCTCTGCGTGTTGCCCTGCCACCGCGCGACCTGAGTGATTTCTGACATGGTATGATGGGAGAGAATTCGCGTGTTAAGCCAAGACCAATTACTGATTCGAACGCTCGGTGAATGTCGAGTGGAGTCTCCACTGCTGACGATGGGGACCTTCAAATATGTCGACGAAGAAGTCCGCTTGCGGTACGACTTGGAAACGAGGGGGACCGAGGAGCAGGATTCGCTGACCTTCGAGCAAGCCGGACCTCGTCGCCGGTTGTTCTTCGAGCCGCGAAAAACATCCGCCGCGATTGTGACCTGCGGAGGTCTCTCGCCCGGGCTTAACAATGTCATTCGCTCCCTGTATCTCGAACTGACCTTTCGCTACGGGATGGCGCGAGTTCTTGGTATTCGCAACGGCTATCTCGGACTGAATCCGGAATCGGGACTCGAGCCGGTCGAATTGACCGCGGCCTTGGTGCGTCAGATTCATCAGCACGGTGGAACGATGCTGGGAACATCGCGGGGGCCGCAAGATCCTCGCGTGACGGTTGATTTTCTAGAGCATCAGCGGATCGACATCCTCTTTTGTGTTGGAGGAGATGGCACACAGCGAGGGGCACACGCGATTTTTCAAGAAGTGGAACGTCGCCGGTTGCCGATCGCGATCGTAGGAATTCCCAAGACGATCGACAATGATATCCCGCTGGTTCGGAATTCTTTCGGCTACGCAACCGCCCTGGAAAAGGCAGCCGATGTTCTGCGCGGTGCGCATACGGAAGCGTTGAGTGCTCCGAATGGGATCGGCCTCGTCAAGCTGATGGGACGTGATGCAGGCTTCATTGCCGCGGGAGCAGCACTCGCGAATCAAGATGCCAATTTCGTCCTTGTACCAGAAGTTCCTTTTCCGCTCGAAGGCGAAGATGGCTTTCTGCCGGCACTCGAGCGTCGCATGCGTGCTCGAGAACATGCGTTGATTGTTGTTGCCGAAGGTGCTGGGCAGGATCTCTTTAAAGATCCGGTCGATGCATTGGATGCCTCGGGCAACCGGAAACGGCACGATATCGGACTCTTCTTGAAGGACACGATCCTCAACTATTTTGAGCGGGTCGGTTTGCCCGTCAATCTGAAATATCTCGACCCGAGTTACTACATTCGCAGCGTGCCCGCCAACGCCTACGACCGAATTCTGAGCGATCAAATGGCTCGATACGCCGCGCACGCGGCAATGGCGGGAAAGACGGATGTCCTGATCGGCTTGTGGAACAGTGAGTTCCTGCATGTGCCAATCACGACCGTCGTCACCGCTCGCAAACAACTCGATGTCACCGGCGATATGTGGAACGCAGTGTTGTCCGCGACGGGGCAGCCCGATTGGTAGCGTCGGATCCCGCAGCTAGGGACTGCGTGCCGTGCACACAACGAATCAACGTGAGGAAGTAGGAATGAACCACGCTGAATCCTCCTTGCGATTGATTGAGCGAAACGTCGAAGCGTTTGAGCAACTCGTCGTGGATAATCTGTATCATGCCCATGGCCAGGCACCCCAGACCGCGTCGCGATACGATCTCTACGTGGCGCTCGCGTACAGCGTGCGCGACTTCTTGATCCAGCGGTGGCGACAAACATTGGATGCATACTACCGCAAGAATCCCAAGGCCGTCTTCTATCTTTCGGCAGAGTATCTTCCGGGGAAACAGCTGGAGCAGAATCTGTTGTACACCGATACGCTGGAGTTGGCACGCGAGGCGTGTGAGCGGAATGGATGGGATTTGCAGGAGTTGCTGAATCAAGACGTTGAGCCGGGATTGGGTAACGGCGGTCTAGGACGTCTGGCCGCCTGCTTCATGGATTCACTCGCAACACTCGGAGTTCCCGCGGTAGGCTACGGTATCCGCTACGAATTCGGGATCTTTCAGCAGAATTTTGTCGATGGCTGGCAAGTGGAAAGACCAGATGAGTGGCTGCTGTATGGCAATCCGTGGGAGTTCATTCAGCCGGATGAAATGTTGCCCGTTGGTTTTTTTGGCCATACGGAACGTTACGTTGACGAAGCGGGATGCTGGCGTGTCCGCTGGGTTCCCAAGCAAAGTGTTCTGGGGGAACCGTGCACCACCCTGGTGCCTGGCTACCAAACTCCACATGTCAATATCCTGCGGTTGTGGCGCGCTCGCGCGAGCAAGGAGTTTGATTTCCAGCTGTTCGATATCGGCGACTACACACGCGCTGTCCAGACGAAGGTGTTCTCGGAGAATATCTCCAAGGTGCTCTATCCGAACGATGGAACACCACAGGGGAAAGAGCTGCGCCTGCAGCAACAGTACTTCTTCGTGACCTGCTCCCTGCGAGATATTCTCCGTCTGTTCCGCGTGCTGAATCAGGATTGGCGGAAGGTACCCGAAAAGGTCGTGATCCAATTGAATGATACCCATCCGGTGGTCGCGATTCCTGAAATGATGCGCCTGCTGATGGATGAACATTTGTTGGATTGGGATGCCGCTTGGGAGATCACTCGCCACACGTTTGCCTACACCTGTCACACCCTGTTACCGGAAGCCTTGGAGAAATGGCCGGTTGATTTGTTTGGTAATCTGCTGCCTCGGCATTTGGAAATCGTTTATGAGATCAATCGGCGTTTTCTCCAGGAGATTCGTGCTCGATTTCCCAACGATCCGAATCGTGTCGCTCGCATGTCGCTGATCGAAGAGGGGTCTCCACGGCAGATCCGGATGGCGCACCTGGCAATCGTGGGCAGTTTTGCCGTCAATGGCGTTGCAGAGCTGCATTCCCGCTTGCTACGGGAGCACACGTTTCGCGATTTTTCAGAGATTTGGCCGGACCGATTCTGCAATAAGACGAACGGCGTTACACCGCGCCGTTTTCTGCGTCTGGCAAATCCGCGGCTCTCGCAATTGATTTCGCAGACGATCGGAGATGGTTGGCTGCGGAATCTCGATGAACTGCGACAACTCGAACAGCACGCGGATTCGGCATCGTTCCAAACGGCCTGGCAGGAGGTCAAGCAGCAGAATAAACAATTACTGGCACAGATTCTGGATCAGCGGACGGGGATCCAGGCCGATCCAAACTCTCTGTTTGATGTGATGGTGAAGCGATTGCACGAGTACAAACGGCAGCTGCTGAAGGCACTGCACATCATTTGGTTGTACCAGCAAATCAAGAGCCAGCCTGCGATCGACGTGGTGCCGCGAACGTTTCTCTTTGGAGCCAAGGCTGCTCCGGGATATCAAATGGCCAAGCTGATCATCAAATTGATCAATAGCGTTGCGGATGTCGTGAATCGCGATCCGGCGATTCACGGGCGAATGCGCGTCATTTATCCCGCCAATTTTAACGTCTCGCTGGCCGAACGAACTTATCCCGCCGCGAATCTCTCCGAACAGATTTCCCTGGCTGGCAAGGAGGCCTCTGGGACTGGGAATATGAAATTCGCCCTCAATGGGGCCATGACCATCGGTACACTCGACGGTGCCAATGTGGAAATTCGCGAACGCGTGGGGGCAGAGAACTTCTTCTTGTTCGGAATGACCGCTGAAGAGGTCTTTGCGATGCAGAGTCGTGGGTATCGACCGCGTGATTACTATGACGACCAGCCGGAACTCAAGCAGGTCCTCGACGCGATCGCTGCGGGTGATTTTTCTGCCGGAGACACGTCGCTCTTTCGTCCCCTGCTGGACTCGCTGTTGAACCAAGACCCGTACTTGGTCCTGGCGGAGTTCGCCCCTTACGTGGCCTGTTGTGAACAGGCGGCCGCGGCCTACCGGGATCCAACCGCCTGGACACGGATGTCCATTCTGAACGCCGCCCGCTGCGGATTTTTCTCATCCGACCGGACCATCGGTCAATACTGCGAAGAACTCTGGAATGTGAAGCCCGTGCCGATCCCCTAAAATCGGGGGTTGCTGGCGCCAGTTCCCTTTCGGAGGGTAGGTTGCTACACTTCTCCGGATCGCGTTGCGACCCTCGCCGACGCCGCTTGCGTGGCGAGCACATCGATGTCTGTTCCCTGGGTCCATTATTGGAGGTGATGAACGTGCTTAGATCGATGATTTGCGTGGTGACCGTCGGAGTTCTGTGCTTGGCTGGGGGCGAGCCGGCCTGTGGCGAGGAAGGGGAAACTGCTGCGCCGGCGCTGAAGTTCAGCATGAAGACGCTGGATGGTGAAACCGTCGATTTGCAGAAGAAGTATGACGGGAAAGTCGTACTGATCGTCAATGTGGCCAGTCAATGTGGACTGACACCGCAATATGAACAGCTGCAGGAACTGCACGAGAAGTTTGCCGACAAGGGCTTGGCAGTGATTGCATTTCCCTGCAACCAGTTTGGAAAGCAGGAACCGGGAACCGCCGATGAAATTCGTGAATTCTGTTCAAAGAATTACGGCGTCGAGTTCGACATGTTTTCTAAGATCGATGTCAATGGCGACACCGCCTGCGACCTCTATAAATATCTGAAGACGCTTGATACCAAGCCAACCGGCCCCGGAGAAATCAGTTGGAACTTCGAGAAGTTCCTGGTGAATCGCAACGGGGAGGTGATCGCCCGCTTCAGCCCGCGAACCAAGCCCGACAGCGACGAAGTCGTGCAGGCGATCGAGAAAGCCCTGGCACAGAAGTCCTGATCCATCCGGAGCCAATGTTTTCAAAGTTACATGCTGCTTTGAAAGTAGATGTTGATCTTGCTAAGGTTGAGCTCGGTTAAGATCAACCGGTTAAGAAGGAGGGAAACGCAGCGCAGCCTTCGGCCGCAACCAAACGGCGTGCTACCGCGTTCGGC
>CAZFWV010000237.1:0-10953 GCA_964522605.1 uncultured Pirellulaceae bacterium | reverse complement strand
TGCCGGTCTGCCGGGGCATCGCTGCGCTCTGCCACCAGCCACCCTGTCGCCCGCGTCCGTGGGATCATTCGGGAGATGTTTCGAGACGCACATCCTCCTGCTGGATCAACTCGGTCAGACTTTCCGGCGGTTGTGCGTTGGATGACGCGGGCAAGGTTAAGAAAGATCGCAGTTCCGTCGTCTGCTGGGTATCGCCGCCCGTCACGAGGCGGAAATGGCGGTCCACAACGAGAGCATTAATCGTTTCACGTGCCTCCCACTCGGCACCAGACGCCGTGAATCGAGCCTTGTCCAGCGGCACCCAGTCTCCCGCCACAGATCGGACCCAGCCATTTCCGAAATCGGCACTGCGGACCTGTTTGGCACTTTGGTAGTTGCGCCGGAAATCTTCGACGAAGGAATAAAGCCCGCGCAGCGGCTGACCTCCGGTTCGGACGCGAAACGACACCAACTGTTCCCATTGAGACTTCGGTTCGTTCCACAAGTAGCCGGCATAGGCAGTTTTTTCCCCTTCGATGTGTGCTCCGAGCAAGAAGGGCATCGGCTTTCCAATCACCCATTCGCACGATGCCATACATTGTCCGCCCGTTCCCTCTCCCCCAAAACGCCGAATGCGGACATCCGGCCGCTGTGCGACCAACTCGACGCGATCCTCCGCTGCGACCTGATTCGGATCGTCACCCCGAGTGGGATCCCAAACTGAAAAGATGACGACCTTGCGACCGTCGCCCAGTTCCTGAATGCCGAAGTATCCCGTGTTCCACCCGCACGCCATAAAGTAGCTGCCCGGAACCGATTCACGGACGGTCATTTCCAGGTAAAACCAGTCAGCCTCCGGAGCCTGCCACCCCAAGTGGACCGAACGAGCTGCCCGTGGCTCGCGTCCCGGTTCTGCCGCATGAATCGACGAACTCAATCCAGTGATTGCCAAATAGCACGCGAATAGACTACACAGTCTCATTACAGGTTCTCCAGGGATCCAGGTTCTTGACGCGATGGCCCCGTCATCATACCGGTTATCTCTCGCCCAACAATCATTGATGGAGATCGGTAGGACGGATTGCCAATCCGTCCTGGAATCAGACCCGTAGGACGGATTGCCAATCCGTCCTGCGATGATTTTTTCTGCAACGTTAGAGGCAAGTCCGTCTTCTCTGGATCTTGCCAAATTGGCTGCTGGTTTCCTGTTCCTCTTCAAATCGGATGGAAACGTTGCACCGACGTAACATGCTCGTAACATCGCTTCCCGATAATCCCAAGTAGCAGCGGGTTGGAAGATGGGAGTAAGACGATGGGTGGACAGCTGAACCAAGCGGATCGATCTCCAGCGATCAGTGCTTACGCCGCACTCTCGGCGGATCGGCTCAAAGCCCTATCGGCTCCCCTCACAAGCTGCCAATTCAAGCGTCTTTACGGGTGGGAATCGAGTTTCACAAATCGGTGAAACGGGAGGTGAAATCATGGGAAAGCAATTGGTCATGTGGTTGGCTGGGGTTGCGATCGTCTTGGGAGCACGGGCGGTTTGTGCTCAATCCAGCGCGGAGCTTTTGGAAAAGGGTATCTTCGCCGAAGAGACTGTGGGTAACCTCGATCAGGCCATCGAAATCTACCGCCAGGTTGTGGCGGATGCGAAAGCAGCCGAGGTTGCAGCCGCTCAGGCCCAATATCGCTTGGCACAATGCCTGATGAAGCAGAACAAGAGGGATGCGGCGCTCGCTGCGTTTCAGAAAGTCATTGACGACTACCCAAACCAGTCAGAATGGGTCGCCAAGGCGCGGCAACAACTGCCGGAAACGCCACATCTCGAACTTCAGCCGGTGCCGTGGAAAGAGGGAGAATATTTGCAGCTGGCGGTGAAACTCGGCGGAGGCCTCCAGATCGGCACGTTCATCTGGACAGTGGATTCTGTCGACTGGAAAGGAGAAGATGTCTGGCGCATGCGGACCTATCGCTACATTCTGGCGGGTGGCGACAACCGCGGATTGAGCATGGTGCGGGCGGACAAGGCCGATTTTCGGCCGCTGTACAGTCGTTTCGAGCATACGATGTTGGGAACGATCGACGCTACGTACGAGCCGGGACAGGTAAAGGTGACGAAGCCGAATTCCGAGGAACCTCCCCGCACCGATACTTTCGATCAGACCTATTACGACAATGAGCAAGGCATGTTTGTCTTTCGCCGGCTGCCGTTGGCTGAAGGCTACAAGGCGAAGATCCCAATCTACGCATCTTTTGGTGGAGGGAAAGTCGATATCGACTTGACGGTCAATGGGATAGAAACCGTAGTTGTACCCGCCGGGGAGTTTCGATGCTACAAAGTGACGTTGATGCCTGTGAACCAGGTGTTCTGGTTTAGCTCCGATGCCAATCGGTATTTGGTCAAATTTGATGCCGCGGGCGTTGTGGCGGAATTAGAACGCGTCGGTTGGCACAAGCCGGAACAAGGGACTACCTATCGGAATGACCCATTTGACTTCTCCCTCGATTTACCGACCGGTTGGTACTTCTATGAGCAACCGGCAGGCGAAGAGGACTCCGTCGCCGTGGTTTATCTGATCGATCCCGCGATGGCGGCCGTTCAGATCGTCACCTGTCGAAATCGCGAGTCGATTGAAGATCCCAAGGCGAGAGACTCGGTCCGAGCCTGGGCGGAGCTGCGTCAGGAAAAGGCCAAGAAGGAATGGAAAGAGCTGCAGTTACGGGAAGACTCTTGGCGCGAATCCACCATCGGCGGTATGCCGGCGGCGAGCGTTGTTGGCGACTATCTCGCGGGGAGCGAAAAGAAGGCCGTGTATTCTGTGTTTGTTTTCGGTGAGCAGACTGCCTCGGTATTCACGCTGATGGCCTGTGATCCGAATCAACTGGAGGAACAAAAAGCTACTTTTGACAGGATCATCGCAACCTTTCAGGCTCCATAGGAGTGCATGTGAGCGGACGATTTCACAGCTCGCGCACGGGCCATGATCTGCGATTATGGCCTGTGCTGCTGTTACTACTGGCGGTTGTGGTTGCACCGACAGCTTGCCTGTTGTGGTTCATGTCTCGCGCCATCGAGAACGAGAGGCTGGCCGTCCGGCAGACACTGGAGCAGGCGTACCGTCGGGATCTGGTCGGTGTGCAGACGCAGTTGCAGAACTACTGGCAGCAGCAGTCTGTGGCACTCGAGGAGATGGCATCGGCCGATCCTCCGGCATCGGGTTTTGCCCGCGTCGTGCGTTCGGAATTGGCGGATGCGGTGATTCTGTACGACGACCGAGGTGAGGTGACCTATCCAAACGTTCCGTCTCGACAACCGGGTCTGGATCGCGATCTTCCGGCGGAGTGGGACCAGGCGGTTCGATTAGAGTACGCGGAACACGATCCGCTGAGCGCGGCAGTTGCCTATGAGCAGATCGCTCAGTCAGTTGAGGATCCGGAGGTCGCCGCTCGCGCCCTTCAGGCACAAGCCCGCTGTCTGGTCCAGTCTGGCCAAACCGACGCGGCGATCGACCTGATCGCGACAAGTCTGAATCAGCCACAGTATCAAACGGCCGTCGATCCCCAAGGCCGACTGATCGTGCCCAATGCGCAATTGATGGCTCTTCAACGGATTGCCGATCCCGAGCAGGCGGTCTTTCGCCAAATTGCAGGAGATCTGAAGCAGCGATTAGGCGACTACAGCGATGCAGAACTCACGGCGGCACAGAGGCGATTTCTGCTCCATGAGTTATCCATCTTGCTGCCGGGGCAGACAACATCGACGATGCTGCGGGCAGAAGACATGGCGGCCAGTTTCGTGGCGGCCCACCCGTCGCCACGACGGGATGTAGGTCTGCATGCGAGTCAACTTCCCGATGTGTGGCAGTTGGCATCCGCGGATCGGCGCGCCGTTGCCCTCTTTCGCACGCAAACTGTAATCACGCACGGATCGCGGCTCCTAGCGGAGGCGGACTTACCGCCAGAGGTCGTCGTGCGATTGCTGCCGCCGAATGAAGCTCCTGTACCGGCGGATCTGTTGTTTTCGTTGCCCGCAGGGAAGTCGCAACCCGGTTGGCAGTTGACGCTTTCGCTGACGAATGGGGACTCGGCGGACCTGACGGCGAAGGGGCGGATTGCCGTCTACCTGTGGACCGGTCTATTGGTCATCGTCGGAATGGGCATCCTTGCTGGCTGGATTGCGCAAGTCTTTCGCCGGCAGGTCCATGTGGCGCGGTTGAAAAACGATCTGGTTGCGACGGTCTCGCATGAACTGAAGACCCCGCTCGCGTCCATTCGGCTGCTCGTCGACACATTGCTTGATCTCGATACTCCGGATCCGGTTCGCGAGCGGGAGTATCTGCAGATGATTTCCAAAGAGAATTCACGCCTCAGTCGACTGATCGATAATTTCCTGACCTTCTCGCGAATGGAGCGGAACAAGCACGCCTTTGAGTTTGCACCGACGAGTCCGCAGTCGGTTGTGGAATCGGCGGTGCAGGCGATGGGAGAACGCCTGGAGTCGCCCGCTTGCGATTTTCGGCTGGATCTGTCCCGCGATCTGCCGATGATTCATGCCGACCCCGACGCATTGACGACCGCTCTGATTAATCTGCTAGACAACGCCTGGAAATATACTCCCGAGCAGAAGCAGATTGCGCTGAAGGTCACGGAAAACGGCAGGTTCGTGGATTTCGCCGTCAGCGACAACGGGATTGGAATCTCACGGGCAGCATTAAAAAAGGTCTTTCAGCGCTTCTACCAGGTTGATCGTCGCTTGTCCCGAACCACCGGCGGTTGTGGGCTGGGTTTGAGTATCGTGAAATACATCGCAGAGGGGCATGGAGGCATGATCCAGGTCCACAGCCGTCCAGGGACCGGCAGCACCTTTGTGCTTCGTGTCCCGACGGATGCAGGAGTGAGACAGGACGCATGAACTACCGTGTACTGATCATTGAAGACGATCCAACGATGCTGCGTGGTCTGAAGGACAACTTTCAGTCGCAAGGTTACACCGTGCAGACTGCGGAGGATGGTGACGCAGGGCTGAAGCGGGCCCTGGAAGCTCCTCCCGACCTGATCCTGCTCGATATCATGTTGCCGAAATTGAACGGCTATGAAATCTGTCGGCGCATCCGACAACAAGGTTTGGAGATGCCGATTCTGATGTTGACAGCCAAGGGGCAGGAGGAAGATATCGTTCGAGGTTTGGAGCTCGGCGCGGATGACTATGTCACAAAGCCGTTTAGTATTCGCGAGTTGCTCGCCCGAGTGAAAGCCTTTCTGCGACGACGCGAGGTGGAATTGTCGGACATCCATCGCTTTGGTGAGTGTGAGCTGGATCTGGTTTCTCACCGGCTGCTCCGATCGGGTGCCGAGGTGCCGTTGACGACGAAGGAGTTTCGACTGCTCGAGTACTTTCTGCGCCGTCCGGGACGCGCGTTGACGCGGAACGAAATCTTGAATGCGGTGTGGGGGCACGGTGTGATTGTCACGACGCGAAGCGTCGATCGCTGCGTCACCACCCTGCGGTCCAAGATCGAACCCGATCCGCACCGCCCGCTCTACATCCAGACGATTCGCGACATCGGCTACCGTTTCGAGTTGTCGGTGGAGGACGGGGAAGCGAACTAAGGGATGACTCAGAAATAACTTCGGCATCTCGGGCCTCTCGTTTCACCGCGTGGGTTCCTCGTTTAACCGCGCGGGCGTCGCCCCGCGGGTCGGGAAGCATCTTCCGCGGCTCGCTGGGCACGCGGTGAAACGAGTAAGTTGTTTCTGCGAGATCGCCAAGATTCACCCGCGTGTCGCGATTCGCTTGCCGAGACGCCCAGAATTCGACAGAATCTTGGCTGCCCCCGAATTGATCTTGGGCCCGCAATCAGCCAGGGCGACCAACAGGAGTCCGACAACCTTCGGGAGGTTTCCATCCTGTGGACTTTGGCTGCGCAACCATGAATGAGAATCCTCCTCATGCGGAAAGGGCTTCCATGGACCTGAAGTCTCATATTCGACACTCCTTGACAACGACACGTCGCCTGACCGAAGGCATTCTGAATGCCTTTCAGACGGAAGATGATTGGTTGTTCCAGATTCATCCTCAGACGAATCACGCATTGTGGATCGTGGCCCATCTGGGATTGGCCGATAATCTGTTCGCTTCCAGGTTTCGCCCTGACGTCGCTAGCAAGCCAGAAGGTTGGGATGGCCTGTTCTGGTTTGGCAGTCAATTACAGGCCGACCGCACGGTTTATCCTTCCTCGAGTGAGGTGCTTGCCTATTTCCGCGAGCGGCGGGATGTGCTGTTGCGCGTTGTGGAAGAAATCAGGGAGGAAGAACTCGCCCAATCCGCGCCGCCGCCTGAGGATCCCGGTCCGTTCGCGGGCGCACCGTGCCTTGGATACATCCTGCTGTTTTGTGCTCAGCATGAGTCTTTTCATTCAGGGCAGCTGGCAATGAATCATCGAGCTCTGGGTCATCCGCCAGTGTACATGCCCTGACAAGCAAGGGCACGCGACGAAACCCGAAGTCGCACCGCCCGGGCTTGCCCTCCGCCGTAAGAGTGTCTCCAATAAGGAAAGGGAGTGTTGCACGGCTGCGCTGCCGGGGTTTTTCTCGTAGCAACTTTGAGTCAGGGCGTTCTTCGTCGCGTCGTTCGGCCTGAGCGACCGGCATCGCGACGATCCACCGTGGGCGGAGTGCTTCCAGAGACGTGATCGGCGGAAAGGTATAACCATGTCCAGCGATGATCCGAATGAAATCGTTGCCGTCTATGTGACTCATGATCTGTACGAGGCAGAACTCATCAGAAATGAGTTGCGGGATGCTGGAATCTCTTGCGAACTCGATGGGGAGACTCAAGGCGGATTCACGGAACTGGTAGAGACTCGAGTGCTCGTTCGGGCCTGGGATCTTGACCGGGCGCGGCAGGTGATCGGGAAACGCTCACGAGACAAGCACGCTCCCCCGGAAGATGAGACGCCGCAGTAGAGTTCCGTTGGACTTATCTTTCTTTCCACCGTCCGATCGGTTGACTCGTGCGTCGGCGGGGCAGGTGAATTGAATTTGAGTGCTGTCGCTTCATCTTCGGTGCCGCTTTATCGGCAGGCAATCCGAGCTGCTGCCTTGGGGCTGGCGATTAACCTGGCACTCGGTGTGATCAAGCTCTTCGCCGGTCTCGTAGGCAATTCGTTTGCGCTCTTGACGGATGCAGTGAATTCTCTCGGTGACTCACTGACTTCGGTCGTTGTCGTCATTGCCTTGCATGTTGCCCAACGCCCCGCCGATGCGGAACACCCCTACGGCCACACTCGCGCGGAAGCGATTGCGGCATCCAACGTTGCGTTATTGATCGTGCTGTCAGCCATCCTCTTGGGCTGGGAAGCACTCCAACGTCTGAGCCAGGTTCACGCGCCTCCGCCCGCTTGGACGTTGTGGATCGCGGGGCTGAACGCCGTGATTAAGGAGGCTCTATACCGGTACAAACGGGGCGTTGCCTTGCGGACCGGATCGATGTCACTCGTGGCGAACGCCTGGGACCACCGTAGCGACGCTCTCTGTTCGCTCGCCGTCTTGATCGGCTTGAGCGTCGTGCGCTGGGGGGGGCCTGAGTTGAACTGGGCCGACGAAGTCGCAGCCTTGTTCGTCGTCGGAGCCATTGTCTGGAATGGGGCAGTTCTCTTTCATCACAGTGCCAGTGAGCTGATGGATCCACAGGCAGATGCCGAACTGTTGCGACAAATCCGTCAATCCGTTTTGACCGTCGAGGCGGTGGATAATGTTGAGACCCTGTGGGTGCGGAAGTCGGGGCTGGAGTACTTTGTCGACATCCACATCGAGGTGGATGGTAAACTGACCGTCGCGGAAGGACATGAGATTGGACATCGCGTCAAAGATCTCCTGCTGCACGAATACCAGCCGATTCGCGATGTATTGGTCCATCTTGAACCCTCTCCGCATGATTCCCCCGGCAGATCGCTGACCACCAGCCCAATCCCCAGCCCGAAGAAGGAGACAAGAAACGATGCATGATCGGTCTTTGCACGATGGACGCAACGACGGACTGATTCCCCTGGAAAGCCTTTCGCTGCAGGAGGTCCATTCTTTTTCGGATTTGTTGCGCGCGATGTCGAAGACCGCATTCGCGGGTCGACAGCTCGGTCTGGCTCACGACATTCTCTTGGAAATGACGCGGCGGGAGTCGTGCTTCGTCGTCTTGACGCTTTCCGGTGCGATGACCGTTGCCAAGCAGGGAAAAATCGTTTGTGACATGATCGATCGCGGAATCGTCAACGCCATTGTCGCGACGGGCGCTCTGATCGCACACGGCCTGACGGAATCGATTGGCCTCTCGCACTATCGTTACGACCCGAGCAAGTCCGACCGCTTGCTATTCGAACAGGGATATAACCGGGTCTACGATACGCTCGAGATGGAAGCGAATCTGAATCATGTGGAAGAACTCGTCAGCGAAGTGCTCAATGATACGGAACCTGAGGATGGATTCTGGTCATCTTCGCGACTCTGCCGTGCGTTAGGACAGCGACTGGCGCAGCGGCAACTCGGACCTGGAATTCTGCGCAGCGCGTATGAAAAGGACGTACCCGTTTTCATACCGGCGTTCACCGACAGTGAACTTGGTCTCGATTTCTCCACCTGGGCACTGAAACGAGCGGTGAAAGACAGCGGCCGGCAAGACCTATCCCAAATCACTCCGCAGGAGCTGTTCCACGCCGTTCCGAACTTCAACCCGTTCCTGGATCTTGTGAAGTACGCCCGGCTGGCAGGTGCCGCCGCCGAACTCGGGATCCTGACCATCGGCGGTGGCGTTCCGCGGAACTGGGCTCAGCAAGTCGGGCCCTATTTCGACATCGTGAATCGTCGGCTGGGCACGCAATTGGAAGCGGTTCGCTTCAAGTACGGAGTGCGGATCTGCCCGGAGCCGGTTCACTGGGGCGGACTCTCCGGATGCACCTATTCCGAAGGTGTCAGTTGGGGGAAGTTTGTGCCGGGCAGTGAAGGTGGACGTTATGCAGAAGTCTACGCCGACGCGACGGCGGTCTGGCCGCTGTTGATGAAGGCTGTTTTTGAAGAGCTGGAGAAATCGCCATGAAGACTCGCCGTGATTTTCTGCAATCGTCATTGGCCGCCGGTGCCGCCCTTGCCGCGCCCTTGTCCCTGACTCGTTCTGTCCATGCCGCGGGATCCGATGAGATCCGAATCGGTGTGATCGGCTGCGGCGGAAGGGGCAGTGGCGCCGCCGTCAATGCGATGAATGCCGGCGAAGATGTTCGGCTGGTCGCCATGGCGGATCTGTTTGCCGATCGAGTCCAGGGAGCTCGCAAGTTGCTTCAGCAGGCCAAGCCGAATCAAGTTGTCGTCGATGAAGACCGGATGTTCGTCGGATTTGATGCCTACCAGCAGGTGATCGATTGCGTGGACGTTGTCCTGATTGCGGCCGCGTCACACTTCCATCCAATGCACCTGAAAGCAGCGATTGACGCCGGCAAGCACGTTTTTTGTGAAAAGCCGCATGCGCTCGATGTGCCCGGTCTCCAAATTGTGAAAACCGCCTGTGAAGAGGCGGAGCGAAAAGGGCTGAGCGTCGTATCCGGCCTGTGTTGGCGATACGACCTGGGAGTGCGGGAGACCATGAAGCGGGTCCAGGATGGAGCCATCGGGGAAATTGTCGCGATCCAGGAGCAGTACCTGACGTCGCCCTATATCGTACGCGAACGACAGCCTGGTTGGAGCGAAATCGAATACCAGTTTCAAAACTGGTACCACTTCAATTGGCTGTCTGGAGACCAGACGGCACAACAGCTGATTCACAGCATCGACAAGGCTTCGTGGGCTCTCGGAGATGTCCCGCCCGTCAAGGCTTGGGGCAATGGCGGACGGCAGGTCTGTACCGAACCCAAATACGGAGATCAGTTCGATCATCACTCCGTCGTCTACGAATATGCCAATGGCGTCCGCGTGTTTGCCGCCTGCCGAGACATTCTCGGTTGCCACAATGAGACGACCGATACGATTCTGGGTGCCAAAGGGACCGCTTTTCTGCCAAATCGCTGTCACATCGAGGGCGAGAATCCGTGGCGGTATCGCGAATCGGTTCCGAAGAGCATGTATGACGTCGAACACGAAGAGCTGTTTGCGTCGATTCGCAATGGCAAACCGATCAATAACGGTGGCTACATGTTCACGAGTACGATGCTGGCAATCCTGGCCCAGATGGTTTGCTACACCGGCCAGGAAATCACTTGGGAACAGGCCCTGCAGTCGACTCTCAGCTTCAGCCTGCCCGAGTATCGTCTCGACGCCGAACCCCCGGTGAAACCGCGGGACGATGGGACTTACCCCACCGCATTGCCCGGGATTACCAAGTTCGTTTGAAGCGTTGGGCGAGAGTCTGCGAAATCGACGGGGGGCGATTGCGTCACCGCGTGCAAAGTGCCATTTTCTTTTTTTTCTCCAACATGCGTGACATTCGCCCCCCGGCCCGGCACTAATAATCTGGAAGGGGGAAGAGTCGCGGGACCTCCCCCGAAGGGGTCGTGCAGTTTATAAGTGTTGGTTTTGCAGGCGTTTACAAACAGAATTCACTCTCCCTCTGGGAGAGTCGGGCCGCAGGCCCGGAGAGGGCGGAGTGCGCAACGCGTTCGGCGCGTGTTGCTCGTGCAGGAAAAACCCTCCCCGGCCGCTGCGCGTCCGACCCTCCCGCGAGCGGGAGGGTGAAGCAACTCCGTCCCAAACCAACAACTTATAAACTGCACGACCCCCGAAGGGAGATCCCGGTCGACGTTTAGTTCCCATGCGATGTTGGAGAATCGTAACCCGAAGCGTAAGCGAGGGAACTCTTTAGAACCGTTGGGATGAGTCTCCCTCGACGCTTCGGGTTGCGATTTCACGGGCATTCCGCACGGCCGTTCCTTCCACATTGTTCGGAGCGCGACACATATGAATTCCGACGTTCGGCCACCAGACGCGGATCCGCCA
>CAZFWV010000236.1:0-10974 GCA_964522605.1 uncultured Pirellulaceae bacterium | reverse complement strand
CCCAGCCCTTCTCCCCCGCAAAGCCGGGGGAGAAGGGAGCGAGGATTTCGGTTTGCTCATTGTCTGCCAGGACTTCCCATGTTTCCGAGTCTAAAACATTTTCAACAGGCCCGGACGAGGCTCAGTTTTGAAACCACTCCTACAGACTGCTACCTCCCATCTCCAGCCTACTCCATCTCATCCACGCGGATCATTCGCAAGCCGAACACAGCACCGATTTCGTTATTTTGCGTCGCTTCGAAGCGTACGACAACCTTTTGTTTCCCGTTAACGAGTTCTGGTGGCACATCGTACTGTTCGTCGAAAAACTGCATCGGTCCTCGACGCGGAATCCGTTGTTGTGCGATGCGCTGCCCGTCGACAAGGATGTCGAATGTTCGGTCTTGCCATTCATCGCGGTTGTATGTAACGACCAAGGCCATGGGATGTGCCGGATCGATTGGCAATTCGAACGAGAACCAGTTCGAGCCGCGTCGTCCGGGACGCCCCATGACGCGATCCGGAGCGGTTTGTTCTCCTTGCATGTTGGCATCGCGCTCCGCCTGCATCTCGCCCGGTTGCACATATCCGACGGTGGCCAGTTCCAACTTCCGCTGTCGCTCCTGCTCGGCAGCAATTTCCGCTGCATGCTGTTCCCACTCCGCCGCGGTGAACAGGTCCCAGTAGATTCCGTAGATCCGTCGATGAAGTCGATAGAAGGGCACGAAGTCGACGTCCCGCTCGTGACCCACGCCATCCGACCGGAAACAGCCCGGGTGATCGGGAATCGGCTTCATCCATTCTTCAACGGGCTTTTCTGCGGCGAGAAAGACAGGCACTTCGTCCGGCGAGATTCCACCGCCTCGCCGTCGCCTCCCTTCGGGTTCGGGCCCCAAATCACCCGCCAACACTAGGGGGCCCCACAAAATGGCGACGCGACGTGGATTATCGGGCAGCGGCTCGACGCGTAACGTTTTGGGAAGCGTCAACTGCACGACATCACCGGGATTCCATTGTCGATCGACCGAGACGTAGGAACTGACGGTGGGGCTCTCGGCCTCCCGTCGTCGCCCCCGTCTCTCACCCAAGTCCGGCTCCGCTCGATCCGACGGAATCGCTTCGCCGTTGACATGCACTGCAAACGCCTCATCCGTCCAAAACGGCCGGCGCAGCGCGAGCGTAAACCGCTGCGGCTCATCCATCTCCAGCTTCATCTTGACTGATTCCCCTTCCGGGACATCGGTCTCCACCGTCAGCCGCACTCCCTTGGCTGCCCACTCCGCGGTTGAAGGTACGTACAAATTGACCCAGAGCTGATCTTCGGATTCGTAGTACAAGCCATCTCCATGCAAGGCGTGGCTCTCCATGCTCGAGGCAGTACAACAGGTGAATCCCCCGTCGAGCAGATTCCGTTCGTATTCATGTTGCACGCCTCGCCCCACCGGCACCATGTAGCAGACCCAACCATCCTGAGGATCGATCGACGCAAGGATATGATTCCACAACGCTCGTTCGTGAAAGTCCGCGTAACCTGCATCAGGCCGCAACGCGAACATTTGCCGCGTCAGCTTTAACATGTTGTAGACATTGCAGGTTTCCGCCGTCCGACCATCCACGCGATCGTTCAATTGATCGGGTTCGCCGAAGTACTCGTTTTTGCCGTGCCCACCGGTCGCGTAACTGTGGTGCTGCACGACGCGGTCCCAAAAGAAGCTGGCGGCCATTCCATCTCCCGGATCTCCGGTACGCGTAAACCGGGCCAAGGATCCGAGCATCTTCGGCACCTGTGTGTTGCCGTGTTTACCAGCAAGATTGTCCCGATGCCGCTTCAAGGGATCGGTGAACGAACGATGCTCGAACCGATACGATAGCTCCAGCCAACGCGAATCACCGGTATCCGAATAGAGATCGACAAAGATCTCGTTCATCCCGCCGAATTCCGTGTTGAGCATTCGCTGCACTTGCGTGTCGCTCATCCGAGAGAGAATGCCTTCTGCCCATTCGGCGAAGCGAACTTCCAGTTCCAGTGCAGTGGTATCACCGGTCCACCGATAGGCATCTCGCAATCCGGCAAACATCTTGTGCAACGTATACCAGGGAGACCACATTCCATTCAGATCGAATCCACTCGACTGAATCTCACCCGCCGCAATACGTTCAAAGATCGCGGCACCATCGGTACCTTCCTGGTCCGTAATCGCACCGAGGTAGCCATTACCCCGCTGGTCCTGAACCTCTTTTAGCTCCTGCACGATGTACGCGGCGCGATCCTTGAACCGAGAATCCCCGGTTGCCGCAAACATGAGACTGACCGCCGAAAGGTAGTGCCCCGCAACATGCCCGGTCAACTGCTTGCCGTTGATGGAGTCCCAGCCGCCGTAACTCTCCGCTTTCGGCTGCAAGCCGGCCCGCAGTCGATACCCGGCCAACATTCGATCGGGCTCCAAGGCCAACAAGTATCGCGCATTCAGTTGCTGAGCATGATGTAATGGCCCACCGGTGAGACGAACCGCGGACAGCGGCAGGGGTCGAACGGAACCTGGAATCGTCCGTCCGGTCGGCGTTGTCGACTCAGCCCCCACGACCGCATCGGAGTAACGCCAATCCACTTTTCCGACGTAGGCCATCGTTTCTTCCACCAGAGCGAAAAGCTCCGGATCATATTCCGCCAGGGACTCTCGAGTTTGGATCGGATATTTCGCATCCAGGGGTGCTGCATCTTGCCCCTGCGCATCGAAGTAGGCCAACACGCCTTCCGCCCAATAGCTTGCCGGATCATGGATTGCCGCGGTTCCTCGCCATTTGCCCCGTTCGATCGCACGCTGGAAGGTCTCTTCAAGTCGCTCGCCAAAGCGGCGGTCCAACCGTGTGACGCGCAGTTCGTACTGTTGCACATCTCGCCCACGGTTTTCCCAGTTTGGGTCGACGGGCCGTTGCCCCGTCACCGAATAGACTGCCTTCGCAAAGCCACGAATCAGTTGGCTTCCTCCCACCAACGGAGCACGAGAGCTACCGAGAATGTTTTCCTCGCCGACAACGATCAACTTCGTATCCGGTGAGTAATCCAACATCCGCGCGAGTGGATCCGTTCCGTTCAGGTTCCTTCCGTCACCCAGCTCTGGAAGATCGGTCAACTGCTCCTTTTCTCCCAGAACCACCAATCTCACTCCATCCTCAATCAAGGCTTTGAGTACATCGTGACGGTAGGCGAACAATTTGCGGATCGTATCGTTCGCTTTCAGTAAGGCGTCATCACTTGCCTGCCGCCCAACCACCGGGAATTCCCGAGCCCAAGTGAACTTGGTGTAATAAGGATCTATTTGCAGTCTCGCGGGAGGCGCCGTCACATTCGGAAGCTCCTGCAAGTAGGTGTAGCGCCAGTCCTGATCGACAGGCAATTGAAAGACCGATCGAACCAGTTCGTAGCCGCACGGATCGTAGATCTTCAACTGTTCGCGAGTCCCAATCGGACCGTGATTCCAGTTATTGACTCGATTACAGTCGAAGTAAGCCTGCGCGATCTCGGCCCAATACTCACCCGCATTGGTGCGAGCATACGTGTCGTGATACAGTCCCTTCTCGACGGCATTTTGAAAAGCGGCTCGCTTGCGTTCGCGCCATGAAGGATCCATCGACCTCAAGGTGCCGTCGATGGTATGGCAGAATTCATGTACGGCGATGCTTTCGTCGTCGTAACGGTCCAGAGGTAGACTCAGCAGATTCTCTTCGCCGAAACTGGTGGGCTTGCCGCCCGTTCCTCGCACTCGTTCGTTTTGGAACTCCGGGTCCGGGTGATTACGATATTCCGGCATGTCGGTGTAGACCTGATCTTTGCCGATTACAATCAGGTACATCCCATTTTGAACCATTGCCTCCAGAATGTCGGGGCGACCCGCCAACATTCGAGTGACGATCGTGTAGGTCCTTTGCAGTGCGAGGTCCGCGACCTCCTCGGCAGCAACAACAGGCATGCCACGGACATCAATCTGTTTTCGATAGAACTGGCGCGCCACATCGCGGTCACGTTCAGAAACGAGTTGAAAGAAGGCTTCGGTCGGTGCGGTCACCGGCGGCATCTGCTCACCATGAGCGAGACACGCAGAGAATCTGATCGCAAGGATCACGCCAAGCACACTTACTTGCCACCGTTGAAGCCTCATCCCAGTCCCCCTCACATTTTCCGTCTTAGTTGCCGCTTGCCAAAACGTTCGGTCGGACCCGACAATGCGCCCCAAGAAGATCGAAGAAACGTTTCATCGATCCGGGGCACAAATGCATTCCGATATGGACGCTATCATACGAGTTTTCACACCGGGTGTCATCTCAAGCAGCGAGTCAACTTCTCGGGGAAGTAGCGTGCCGGTCGTCGTACGAACTTAAGCCCCTCACCCTTGGCATGAACCCAGGGTGTTCTTGCTGAATCCCTCAGTTTGCATTTGATGCCCGTTGGCGCGGGACACGAAAAACTCGCGTCGGCGCCGTTCATACGTGTCTGTTTTTGACGCTGCAGAACGCCGATTGAACTGCTCTGCCCGCTTGTCAATCCCGATGTCACACCTAGGATAACGAGGTGGTTTAAGGCGGGGTGGGCGAGGCTACTGCGGAGCCGCACATGCGATAAACGCCGGCTCGGCAGAAGTCTTGTCCACCAGAATTCTGGTTCTGAAACCACTTCTGATTGTCGTCGGTTCGGGTGCGGACAAAGCGATCGAAAGACGTCACAATTCTTAACAGGTGAACTCGGTTCAGCGAAGACGTGTTGTCATCGGCCGATCACCGACCCGGGAAGCAAACTAACAGAGAAGGAGGCAATCCATGGCCGTATCGAATTCAGAGACGATTGAATTACTCAAGAAGGCGTACTGCATGGAACTCGAAACCGTCATGAATTATCTGGCGAACAGTATTAACCTTGACGGTGTGCGAGCTGAAGAAATCAAGAAGTCCCTCGCAGCAGATGTTACCGAAGAGATCGGTCACGCCCAGCAACTCGGCCAGCGAATCAAACAACTTGGCGGCCAAGTGCCGGGTTCGAAAACAGTCAGCATTGGGAGTCAGCAGCAGCCTCCAGAAGACACGACCGATGTTGTCGCGGTCATTCGTGGAGTGATCGAGGCGGAAGAAGCTGCCTGCAGCCACTACAAATCTATCATCCGCGCTGTCGACGGCGAGGATTACGTGACACAGGATTTGTGTATCCGACTGTTGGCCGACGAAGAGGAACACCTGATTCAGTTTCGTGGCTTCCTGAAGGAATACACGAAGTAATCCTTAGTCACGAAACCGCGAGTCACAATTCGCAGGAGGTGCGTTCGGGGCGAACGAAGCAAGGCTTCGAATCGGGTGGTGAGCTCGAACACAAATCGAAATCGGGAGGGCAAGGCTCCCGCCGAGCCGCGGTTTACCACACTTTCGGCTCGGCAGGAGCTTCGCCCTCCCGAAAAACGGTTTGAAACGGTCTCTAGCTTCCTGCAGGAACAGCATTTGAACCGCGTCTAATCATCCTAATCAGCAAGGACTGCGGTGAGCACCTATTTTGCCACCGCAGGTTATTTTGCTCGCGACGACAGTCCATTGTCAGGTGCCTCTCGGCGTCGAAGAAGGCAGCCCAGAGGGCGGTGAAACTTACGGGAATGTCGCGAATTCTGAACAATCTGCCTTCGACGCCCGGGCCATTTCGCGGTACGGACAGATCATTGCCAACACCACCCAAAGGCCGATCACCGAGCGTTACGGTACCGCCCGACCATTGGCCGAATCTGTCCCCAGGCCCGCAGGGACTCTTGATCGAAATTTTCGACCAGTTGATACTGAAGGGATCAGTGATCGACCGCTTTCGCAAGAGCTCATCTTTGACGTGATAGCGCTGCGGCCTTTCGTTGGCCTCGCATGCAATTCTGAACAGAAGTAGGATCGTGGTGACAGCGCGGAACCCACAACAAAACGGCGATGCAGTTACGTCGACAGGACATCGTCGTCAGCGGCGATCCTCACGCTTTCTGGAGGTAATCAGCGGTTACCACAGCGTGCTGATTGTCACACACGACAACCCGGATCCTGACGCGATCAGTACAGGGTGGGCCGTGATGCGACTGATCCAGGCGAAGCTGCACCTTCCCGTTCGGATGGTCGGCGGTGGTCACATCGTGAGGGCTGAGAATCGCCACATGATGGAGTTGCTGCGGCCGCCCCTTGAACTGACAGATCGCGCACCCCTGGAACCATGCACTGCTGTGGTACTGGTGGATGCTGGATTGGATGCAACCAACCACTTGCTCGCTGGTTCTGAAACACTACCGGTTGCTGTGATTGACCACCACGTAACCACCGAACAGGCGCGCATTCCTTTTCGCGACATCCGCCCTCGAGTGGCTGCCTCGGCGAGTATTGCCACGAGTTACTTGAAGAACGAGGGTGTCGAGCCGGGAGAGTTGCTCGCAACGGCTTTGCTCTACGCACTGAAGACGGAAACGCGAGGAAGTGAAACGTTTTACTCCTCCGTCGATCGCGCAGCGCTGACCTGGCTGACTCGACGATCCAATCCCGGATTGCTTGCGGAGATCGAGAACGCGCCGCTGTCCGCTGACTATTACACAGATCTTGTCCTCGCCCTCCAGGGGACCGTGGTCTACGAAGACGCTGCGTTTTGCTTACTGCCCCAGGCGGAAGGACCGGAGATCGTCGGCGAGATCGCCGACTTGATCGCCCGTTCGCGCGGGATCCATCGCGTTTTCTGTGGGACTCTGATCCAAGGCAACCTATTGGTCTCGGTTCGCACGGACAAGAAGGGTGGGAATGCGACGCAACTTCTGCAAACGACGCTGGAAGGCTGCGGTTACGGCGGTGGTCATCGGCATCGAGCGGGCGGCAAGATCCTCGATGTGACGAACGGAGACGAGATTCCACGCGACGTCGTTGACGAATTGAAATCCCGCTGGTTATCCGCCTGTGGAATCTCCTCGACCGAAGGTCGACGTCTGATTGCGAAACACGACATTGTTCGCAATCTCTAGCCGCTTCTTCATTGCCTGGGTCATCGGCTTGGTTGTTGCGCACACGTCGAGCGGAACCATGGACCGAGCAGAGGAACCGCGGATCGAACGGATACAACGGATGTCCGCGGATTTGTCCGTGCCGATCCGTCCCCTCTGGCGAATCCGGGGTTGCTTCTCCTGCTGATCACGTCAGGTAGGACAGCGCGTATCGCGCAAACGTCAACACCAGAAAGAAACCGCTCATGTCGGTGATTGTCGTGAGGATCGGCCCCGAGGCGAGGGCCGGATCCTGCTTGAGCCGCCGCAACACGAGTGGCACGGCGCCGCCTAAACATGCTGCGACGAGCGTGTTCAGTGCCAGAGCCGTTCCCACCACCAGGCCCAACATCGCGTTTCCCTTCCAGAGAAAAGCGACCAATCCAAGCAACAGACCAAGGACAAGCCCGTTGATCACTCCCACGATCGATTCCTTCGCCAGGACGCGAATGACTTCGCTTGGTTCGACCATTCCCAGCGTGAGTTCGCGCATGCTGACGGCAACGGCCTGATTTCCCGAGCAACCACTCATATCCGAGATGATGGGCAAGAAGACGGCCAGGGCAATCACGGCCGACAGAGTATCTTGATTCCAAGCAATGATACTCGCCGCGACGACATTCAACAGGATATTCACCGTCAGCCACGATAACCGCCGGACGCAGCGCAAATGCACGGGCATCGTCCGCAGCTCTTCGCCTCCCAGAATTCCGGTGAACTTGAGCAGGTTGCGGCTCGATCGCTCCTCCGCGGCCTCTTCAACATCCTGCTGGCGAACGACACCCACGAGACAGCCCTCGTGATCGACCACCGGAACACCAAACAGCGAATGGCGATCGAAGAACTGCTGAAGTTCCTCCAGATTGGCATCCACGGAAACGGAGCGCGGATCACGTAGCATGAAGTCGATCAACCGGCGCTGGGGCGAGGCAAGCAACAGATCGCGCAGTCGCAAAACGCCAACCAGGCGGTCTCGCTCGTCTGTCACGTAGGCATATTGGACGTCATATCTCTGGTACTGCTCCGCATTCGCCCGCAGGTCACGCAATACGTCATCCACCGCATCGGAGCTCGCGTATGCCAGCAGCTCGCGGATCATCAATCCGCCGGCAGAGTCGGGCGGGTGCTGCATCAACTGCCGAGCTTGGGCGGCGTCTTCCGGCTCCATCGCCGCCAGAATCGCCTGCTGATCCGTCTCCGGCAGGCGGCCCATGACATCCGCCTGCTCGTCGCTGGGCAACTCCGTGATGATGGCTGCCGCGCGTGAGGGCTCAAGATTTTCCAGCAGCTGTGCCGCCGTTGGCTCGGGAAGTGTTTCGACGAGTTCCGCCGCCTCCTCAGCATTCAACATGTCGAGCAGCGTGACCTGTTCTCGCTCACTCAGCCGCGATACGGCCCGCGCCGACTCAACCGGCTCCAACGCTTCAAGGCATGCGTCAACCGCCGCCGAATTCTCGGACTCAATGGCATCACGCAACTGCTCGACCGGTTCTGACGCAGAAGGCAATGGTTCGGTCATCGACAATCCACTTTCTGGTAGCTCGCAGACCTGGGCATTCCATGGTTTGCGCCCGACGGACGTGGATTACGGGCCGAGGCCGGCCGTCTTGCGAGGAGACATCGACCCCAATCCGATTCACCGGGCAGCTTTTCGAAGTGTATCGCCCCCGGCGAAGAAAGAAAGTCGCCTGCCGCAACACACGCGTCGGACAACGCGATTGGGGCGTTCGCGGAAAACGGTGTCTATGATCCGAGTTGCCTTTGGCCCGACCGAATGGCAATCGACCTTTTTGGGTCAGCAAAACGTGGGCGAATCAGCAAGTACTTTTGAACTTGCACAACTCGACCTGTTTCATTGACGGCACAACGGTCGCTGCAACGGGTTTCAAACCGAGCTGCTCTTCCTGGCCGAACTCGCCAGAGTCTGGGTTTCTCGACATTCACGCGAGCACCATCGTCTGGCGACTTCGGCTACGGGCCTCTTGAAACTACGCCTAGTAGGTCAGCACCGCGTCAACGGCGAGCAGCAGCTGATCGTCGCTCGTGCCGTCATCGAACGGCAAGCCGGTGGGACCGGCCAAGCCATCAAACCAGTCGTATCGGATTTCAGGACGAACCAGCAGGTTCGGATGGGGAGTCCAGTTCGCACCTACCGTCACTTCGTAGAAGTTGCCGGCAAAACCGCGGCCACTAAACGCACGCACACCTGGAATATTTCCCGGTCCTGCGATCCGCGCTCCATCGTCATCCCGCAACCATTCGGCGCGCACAACACCTTTCCATCGCGGGTTGATCGTATAGAGGAAGTAGTTATTCAAGCCGTACCACTCCGCGTCCTGACCGGTTGGCAAGGCGTTGTTTTCGAAGCCAAGATTGTGGACCAACACATAACGTAGTTCGTCCCACAGTTGAAGCTGTGTCACCAGGCTGTAAACAAATCGGTCCTGCTCACCCGCGGGGTCCTGAGCGCCTGTCGAGAGGGCGTAGGCGATGGATGCCAGATCGTCGGTCCGCTTCCATTTCACGCCCGCCATGAAGTCAATGTCATCGTTGTTGTCTTCAAACATCATCCACCCGCGGTGGAGTCCGCCCTGCACAGAGAACTGATCCGTCAGCTTGTAGTCTCCCAGAAACCCGGTCACCAACTGGGGCACGGTGTACCCATACGAATACGAGTGCGAATACAGCGGATTGAACGGTGCAGGAATCACTTCGTAGTCGAGAATCGCGGCAAAGTGCCCGAGCTTGACCGACAGCTTATTGTAGGCGATTTCCAGGTAGGCCTGTGGAATGACCATACCGTAGGTCTGGAAGTTAAACCCGTTGATGCGATCTTCCAAACCTCGGTTGATCCCGAATCGCCAGTCGGTGCCGTACAGCATGTCGACGTGTCCACCCCAGGCCCAACCCGAACCGCCATTGTCCGCGGGGCGTGCGATGTAGAGCCACAACTGGTTCATCTGATATTCGCGATCCAGATCGTTCGTCGCGACCGGCCCATTGAACGTGCCATCCGGATGGTCCGTGTTGACGGTGAAGCCCTGCTGCAGCCACCCGCCGACCTTGAAGCCCAAGTGTTGCGTTATGCACGGCTGAGGCAGGCTCCATGGTTGCCCGGCAGCGGCGCCGCCGCACGCATCGCATCCCAACGGACCACCATCACAGCCCATCGCCGCGGAACCCAAGTCACAACCATCGGACAAGCACCCGGCACAACTGACCGGCAGGATGGTGGGCGTCCCTTGCAACGACTCCGCTGACAAGTACCGACTCTGTTGGACAACGGACTCCATCGACAGCGGTTGGAAGATCTCTTCCGCATCTGTTCCTACCGCCCCTAGCAGCCCAAGAAACACGGCTGCGGCAATCTGGCCTGCGAACTTCATCAAATTGCCCTCCCGGCACTTTGTATCTCGATGGGCCGACAACGACGACGATCCGCCTCGTGTGGCTGTGGACCCGACCTTGCCCCATCCAGCAATCCGCATCCCATGCATCGGGGCGTATCTCTTTTTCCTAAGTCGGCTGGCGTTGGCCCGTTATGAACCACCGCAGACTCCTGGGACGCAACAAAATCTCGCCTTCAGCCTGCCAGAATGGGTCGTAACGATTGGCGAAAGTCTGATGCGACGTGATAGCACGCCCTTTCAGTCGCTCGAGGTCATGCAGCTTGTGAGTGCTGGACTCTCCCGACGTCAGGAGCGGGAGTCACGCTTCCTCCGGAGGCCACCCAGCTTTTGAGTGTTGGTCCAGCCATCGTGTAGCAGCGCATCACAAGACCGGGAGGGCGAGGCTGGCCTGTTGAGAATCTGTCAGGCTCGTCCGTAGCGGACCCGTTCAACTCTGGCTCCCCTCGCCCCGCTTCGGGGAGAGGGGCCGGGGGAGAAGGGCTTTCAACGCGCCACAATACACGAGGAATCTTGGGACTCTTGAATGCCGTGCCCCCTCATCCCCAGCCCTTCTC
>CAZFWV010000235.1:6549-10981 GCA_964522605.1 uncultured Pirellulaceae bacterium | reverse complement strand
GAACCGGACCGCGACAGTCCTCCCCGGGGCAAACTAGTCCGGCGGTCCCGTGACGCTCCCGTCGACCGCCAGCGGTGGAGTGGAGTCGTCCACGGAGACGTTCAACGTAACCGTGACTCCGATTAACGATATTCCGACGATTTCCGCAGTCGAGGATATCACGATCGACGAGGACACCTCGTCGGCGCCGCTGCCGTTTACGATCGGTGATCTGGAGACATCGGCCGATTCGCTGACGGTGACGGCCAGCTCGAGTGATCCGGCGTTGATTCCCAACGCAAATGTCGTGTTGGGCGGAACCGGTGCGAACCGGACGGTGACGGTCACTCCCGCGGCCAACGCGTTTGGTGGTCCCGTGACGATCACGCTGACCGTTAGCGACGGTGGGAAGTCGGCCACGGAGACATTCAACGTGATCGTAGATCCAGTCAATGATCCTCCCACGATTACGCCGATCGCTGATCAGGACATCGAAGAGGACACCTCGACGGGACCGCTGCCGTTTACGATCGGTGATCTGGAGACGCCGGTCGATTCGCTGACCGTGAGCGCCAGCTCGAGTGACCAAGCGTTGATTCCCGACGCGAATCTTGTTCTGGGCGGAACCGGTGCGAACCGGACGGTAACGGTCACACCGACGGCCAACACGTCTGGTGGTCCTGTGACGATCACGCTGACCGTCAGCGACGGCGAGACATCGTCCACGGAGACCTTCAACGTGACGGTGGATCCATTTAATGATGCTCCGACGATTTCCACGGTCGGGGATGTCACGATCGACGAAGACACCTCGACGGCACCGCTGCCATTTACAGTCGGTGACCTGGAGACGTCGGCCGATTCGCTGACCGTGACGGCCAGCTCGAGTAACCAGGCGTTGATTCCCGACGCGAATCTCGTCTTAGGTGGAACCGGCGCGAACCGGACGGTGACGGTCACCCCCGCGGCCAACGCATTCGGTGGTCCGGTGACAATCACACTGACGGTGAGCGATGGCGAGAAATCGGCCACGGAGACGTTCAATGTGACGGTCACGCCGATCAATGATGCTCCCACGATTTCGCCGATTGATGATCAGAACATCGACGAAGACACCTCGACGGGACCGCTGCCGTTGACGGTTGGTGATGTCGATGCACCCCTCGACACGCTGATCGTGACGGCCAGCTCGAGTAACCAGGCGTTGATTCCCGACGCGAATATTGTTCTGGGTGGAACCGGTGCCAACCGGACGGTGACGGTCACCCCCGCGGCCAACCAGTTTGGTGGTCCCGTGACGATCACGCTGACGGTAAGTGACGGCGAGAAATCGGCCACCGAGACGTTCGACGTGACGGTCAATCCGGTCAATGATCCGCCGACGATTTCGCCCGTGAACGATATCACGATCGAAAAAGACACGTCGTCCCCGCCACTGCCCTTCACGATCGGTGATGTCGATGCACCCGTCGACACGCTGATGGTGATGGCCAGCTCGAGTAATCAGACGTTGATTCCCGACGCGAATATTGTTCTGGGTGGAACCGGTGCCAACCGGACGGTGACGGTCACCCCCGCGGCCAACCAGTTTGGTGGTCCCGTGACGATCACGCTGACGGTAAGCGACGGCGTGAATTCGACCACGGAAACGTTCAACGTGACGGTGTTCGACCCGACGCCAATTCCACCGACGATTTCGCCCGTAGGCGATATCACGATCGACGAAGACGCGTCGTCAGCGCCGTCGCCGTTTACGATCGGCGATATTGATACGCCGATCGATCAGCTGACGGTGATGGCCAGCTCGAGTAATCCGGCGTTGATTCCCAACGGGAATATTGTCCTGGCTGGAACCGGTGCGAACCGGACGGTGACGGTCACGCCGGCAGCCAATCAGTTCGGTGGTCCGGCGACGATCACACTGACGGTGAGCGACGGCAATACGTCGGCCACGGAGACGTTCAACGTAACCGTAAATCCCATCAACGATGCTCCGACGATCGCTCCGGTCGCGGATCAAACCGTTCGGTCGGGTGCCTCAACCGGGCTGATCCCGTTCACGGTAGCGGATATCGATAACGATGCAGCAACGCTGTCCGTTACTGCGACGTCAGACAACGGAAGCTTGATCCCGGTTGACCGTATTGTTGTTGCGGGATCAGGTACGAATCGAACCGTCAACATCACGCCGCTGTCGGGTACCGCTGGTGGAACAGTACAAGTTACACTAACGGTTAACGATGGAGCGTTGTCGGCGAGCGAAACGTTCACGGTCATTGTCACTCCGGCCGTGATCGGCGACTCGAACAATGACGGGTTCTTCAATACGGCGGATCTCGTCCTCGTCCTTCAAGCTGGGGAGTATGAAGACACCATCCCTGGCAATTCAACGTGGGAGGAGGGCGACTGGAATCGCGATGGAGATTTTGGCACCGGTGACTTCGTGTACGCACTCCAATTGGGCAGTTACGAGTCTGGCGTCCAAGCAAAGCCTGTTGCGGAGCAGACGACGAGTTCGAGCTCCGGATCTGGCGCCAACTTGGTCGACATCGCGTTAGCCGCCGATGACCTTTTCGATTCCGACGACTTGCTTTGGAAGAAGATCCTGCGATCAAGATAGCTGGAGAGCAGAAGCGATTGTCTGGGAAGAGCTGCTTCGCCATATAAATTGGTTCTGTAGCTCTTTCCCGCTGCGAGAGATGATTTCGGACCCTCCTTGGCCACGTTTTCGAAATGGCCAAGGAGGGTTTTTTGATGTAATCGCGTGATTTTCCTTCTCAGCGGTTATTGGTCTTCACCGGACCAGGCCCCACCTCAAGACTGTAGGCCGACTTGTCTCAAGTCGGCCTACGTTGACCGTGGCTCTTGAGATTAAGCCTACGGTACTGCGACTGGCTCACCCACCTTGGGCCAGCCATCCTGGGTCCAGGTCATCGGGCGCACCTGCAGGATGCGCTGCGCCTCGAGGTTCTGGACGTCGTACGTGTGGTGGACCATCCACTGTCCGGCATCGGTTGTGATGACCCCGTTATGTCCAGGGCCTCGCCACCGTTCGCTGTTTGCGAGCACGAGCGTGCCGCCACCCTCGAGCATCGGTTTTCCATCCGCGTCGATATACGGGCCTGTTGCTTCCCGACTGCGACCGACCATGACTTTGTAAGTGCTGGCGGCTCCGTCGCAACAAGCGTCCCACGACACGAACAGGTAGTAATACCCTTGATGGAAGATCACGAACGGAGCCTCGATGGCGTGCGATGTGGTATCGGGGCGAGCGGCCACGGCCTGTATCTCAGCACCAGGCTTCGGCTTACCCGTCGCAGGGTCAACCTCCACGACCTTCAATCCCGACCAGTGCGAGCCCCAGAACAGAAGCCATCGTCCGCTCTCATCGACCAGCAAAGCAGGATCGATGGCATTGAAGTCGTGGTCTTCCGCGTTCGACTCAATCACCTTTCCGCGATCCAGCCACTGGTAATCTGCACTTGCTGGATCCATCGACTTATTCACCGCCAGGCCGATTACCGAACGCTGACTGCCAAACGTCGAGACGCTGTAGTACAGATAGTACAGTCCATCGTGGTAGCTAAGATCGGGCGCCCAAATGCCGCGTGTGCCCGGAATCTCGCGGCGAGCCCAATCGGGCACACTCGTCTCGAAAACGCGTCCACTCGGTTGCCACTGTTTTAGATCGGTACTCCGAAGCAGTTGCACACCGCGCCCCGTTGCGGCGACGTAGTAGACGGTTTCTCCCGCTGCGTTTTTCGTCGCAACGCCTGTCGGATCCGGCGCACCGTTCAGCAAGCCATCACGCGGTCTGGTCTCGGCAGCCCGAGCGCAAATCGCACTGGCCATGGCCACACTCATGAGCAGCAAGAACCTGCTGAACGGATGGGTCGAAAACAATGCCGCACGTGGAGGAAGGCGAAACATCGGTTGTGTCCTCGAAGGGAATGGAAGAAGTTCTGATAGGCAGCTGGGTTTTATACCATGATCTGTGGCGGCGTGCGATTTGTTCCGCCGCAGCCAGCGATGGGTGATCCACGCCCCTTCTTGAGTTACTCATCGTCGGCTGCTGAACCAAGGTGCGTCGAATCGCCGCAGTCTCGGTCATGCCGGTCGTGCGTGAGCTACTGTATTGCAGGAAGTTGCTACCGGAATGCAAGACGATCCGCACTCTCAAAAAGGGGGAAATCGTGTCGGCACCGACTCCACGAACTTGCTGTACTCGGGTCCTACTGACCCTACTCCTCGCGACAGCCATGGCCTCAACAGCGTGGTCGCAAGTACAGGTCAATCCGGTTGACTATGCCTCCTTGGCAGTCAACGAACTGGCTGACCTGGCCGAAAAAGGCGACGCGATCGCCCAGAACCTGCTCGGCGTTCGATACCAAACCGGCGAGGGCGTCGATCAGGACATCGAACAGGCCAATCGCTGGTACCGACGAGCCGTGGA
>CAZFWV010000235.1:0-6449 GCA_964522605.1 uncultured Pirellulaceae bacterium | reverse complement strand
CAATCCAACTACGGCACCTGCCTGCTCCAGGGACAAGGCATCGCCGCCGACCCAGTCGAGGGCCTGAAATGGATCAAGCGTTCGGCCGAACAAGGGGATCCAAGCGGGCTGCACAATTACGGCTTCGCGTGTCAGTTGGGAATCGTTGGCCGGAAGGACCTCGCGAAAGCCGCGACCTACTATCGGCAAGCAATAAGCGCAGGCCACGCCGGCGCTCTAGAACGACTGAAGCAGCTTGCGGAATCCGGCAATCCCGACGCGCAGTACGAAATCGGCATCGTCCATGAATATGGCTATGGGGTCGAAAAAGACTTTGCTGCTGCGCGAACATGGTATCAAAAGGCGGCGGACCAGAATCACGCCGCGTCGATCTTCGCCCTTGCCCTCTACACACAAAATGGGGTTGGTGGGCCGAAAGATCTCGCCAAAGCCATTGAACTCTGCCGAATGGCCGCACGGCACGGACACGCGGCAGCGATGAATGCACTTGGCGAATGCTACTTCAAAGGCACGGTTGTCGAGCAGGACAAGACGAAGGCTGCGGCGCTAGTCAAGATGGCGGCCGACCAGGACCTGCCTGGAGGACTGAGCAACTACGGATGGATCCTGCAAACGGGAGCGGTCGGTGAACCAAACCCGGACGAGGCCGCTGAATTCTACTTCCGCGCGGCGGCACGAGGTTTCCAGCAGGGGCAAGCAAACCTGCGCGCTTTGGCTGACGCGGGAAATGAAGTCGCGCGCGCACGACTGAAGCAACTCGAAGCCGGTGACGTGCGCGATGCAATCGCCCCCACTCCACCGGATGACGAAACGACCCTGGCCGTCTACACGCCGGAAATGTTGGCGACGATGCAGGAGTTGTTGAAGCAGGTTACGGAGGGAAACTTCAATGACGCGATCGACGGGCTTTATGAATATGTCGAACAACAGCCACAGGATGATATCGCCTGGAATCTGCTCGGCTACGCCTATCAGGCAAAGGAGATGCCGAGAGAAGCCAAAGCGGCAATGGATCGGGCGATCAAGCTGAAACCGGCAAATCCCGACTATTACATTGGCAAGGCCGGACTCCTCGAGAAAGAGGGCTGCTACCACGAGTCGGCGGAGACGCTCGAGGCGGCGATCGAACATACGCCGCCGGCGCTGCCGTTGCTCAAGCGGCTTCTCGCCATCGAATCGAAAGCAAAACGGTTACGCCATGTCGTGCAGTACGGCGAAGTGGTGTGGGCACTGGAAGAAAGCAAACCGGCTGCGTTTCAGCTGGCCACCGCCCATTACTTTCTCGGCCATCAGTCCGAATGCGATCGTTACGCTGAGGCGTACGCGCGATTGGGGGGAGATGCGGAGAAGCTGGAGGCAGTCTTCGCGGCGTCCGAAAAGCTGCGCGGTGACCGAGACACGATCATGCAGCGACTTGGAGACGTAGCGAAAAAGAACGGCAGTGTCGACACGATGCTCGACCAGGTCCGTAAGTACCTGGATTACGATCCGTGCTATTTCGAAGGTTGGGCCGTTCTGGGCTTCATCTACATGAACCATCCCGAATTGGCTTCCACCGCCGAGGCCCGCGCAATGCTCGAGAAGTACAGGGACTATGGCAAGGCGATTGAAATGCTCTACACGGCGTACTACTTTGCTCCCGCAATGCACGCCGGTCGTCGGGACCTTGCCAAAGCCATGGAAGAAAACGGGGAATTCGAGCGGGCCTGGGCTGAGTACCAGCGGATCATCGAGACGCACCCGGACGCAGCCATCACCTACTCCGACGCGGCTCTCTTGGCGCTGAAGATGGGCGAATACGACGAGGCCATTCGGTTGGCCGAACGGGCCTATGAAATCGACGACAGCATCAGTGAGGTTGTGTATGACCTCATTCTGGTCTATCACTTTACCGACAACATCGAGAAGCGCGATGAATTACGTGCGACCGTCGAGGCCCGTGTTGGGGCACAGTTCGAAAAGTTTGACGAGCTGTTTGCCCTCAACAAGTACTGGGACTTTGGATACTACGGAAACAGTGCAGTCACCGATGACCTGGTCCATCGCATCTGTGAACACACAAGTTTCGTGGCGGTCAAGGATCTGGGTACCGAAAGATACCGCGAAATCCTGGGAAAAGACTACGTGGCTCGCTTGCATGCCCTGGATACGCCAGAAGAAGAGTTTATATGGAGACGGCGTCAACTGGTCCGCGCATGCCGCTCGTATCTCGAGCAGTATCCGAAGTCGTTCTACGTGCAGTTGATGTACGGGTTTCTATGCAGCACACTCGATCGCTTCGAGGAAGCGGATGAGCACTTCGATCGCTCGCTGGAAATTAACCCCGATTTCGCTCAGACCTACTTCGCGATGGGATTCAGTAATTTTCAACGAAGAGATGACGAGGCTGCCGTCGCCTCCTTCTCCAAAGCTTACGAACGGGATCAGGCGTTTTTTGTCTCCGCCGCGGAGACTCTCTGGCGATGCTATTGGCTCGAAAACGATAAGAGCTACGAATTAGGAAACCGACTCGCGCGGCTCCTGTGGGAAGTTGACCAGAAAACGCCCTGGATCCCCGGCCGCCTTGCCGAGGGGTACCACCATCTGGGTGACGTTGAGCAGCGCGACCAGTTTCTCAAGCACGCGCGAGAACTCGGATACGAAGAGATGGACCGCCTGGAGGCGATGATTACCGAATCGGAAGCGGCGAGTTCGGAGTCCGACGAAGAAACGGCCGAGTCGGACTTGTCGGGTGCAGAAGCCGAAGAAACGGCGACGGACACGCGCAGCAAAGTGACCGATGTGGCCGAGGAAACGGCCTCCGAATCGCCGCAAGCCAACGACGCGCAGCCGACGACTCCGAACAAGCCGGAGGTCTCCTATCGCGGTGATTATCTGCCAGTCTGTGCGGCGAATGAGGCCTCGAAAGAGACTTGCAAACAGGCCGATCGGCTCGTGAAGGAACGCAAATTCGACGAAGCGATCCGGCTTTACAACGAGGCGATTCAACTCGATCGAGCCCATGTCTGTGCCTACACAGGAATCGGGTGGGCAGAAGGGATGCGCGGCCGACAACAGACCGGGATGGATCAGATGAATCGCACGGTCGATATGTTTCCTCGGAGCGCCTTGGCGCGGATCGAGCGAGGACGTTACGCGCTGATGCTCAATCGCGTCGATCTCTGCGAAATGGACGCCGACAAAGCGATCGAGCTGTCCCAATGTGCCCGCGCCTACGAGTTGCGCGCGTATTGCTTTCTGGAACGAGGCGAAGATCAATCGGCGCTCAATGATCTTGGCAAGGCAATTCAGATCTATCCCGATTCGGCGCACGCCTTCGAGCTGCGGGCCCGCGCACATCGGGGCTTGGGCAACCACGCCCAGGCGAAAGAGGATGAGTCGAAAGCAGCTGAATTGTTGGCAGCGAAGGCATCCAACTAGCCGTCGGAGGCACCGTCATCCGGTGCGGGCGCAGAGCACTGGGTTTTGCCCCAAAAACGCCAGCGGTCAAGGCCACAACGCGGAAAAACGAACTGAAAACGAACTCTGCCTCCTTTTCGGCAAGCTTGGGCAATGCCGGATTGCCTATTTATCCAAAAGGAGGCAGAGTTAATCGTGGAGTTAATCGTGCGTACATTGTTCGTCCGAAAACGGGGGACGGGCGACAGATTCACTGGCGTCGGCATTCTAGACCGGCTTGTCGAGCAGTTGCCATAGCTTGACGACAACGGGAATCGCGGCGGCCGCAGCGGCCCAAAGGCTGATCGGAGGAAGCCCCCAAGGCCAGTGCGCCGGCGTCAGCCAACCTAGGATGCCGAGGACCGCCGTGTGAGCAACGACCAGAATCAGGCACAGATAGCCCAACCGCTGACTCCGCTTCCAGCGGATCCCGCCAAGCGCCTTGGGCATCATGGGTAGCGTGGTAATCGCGGGGATCGCCAGCATCCAAAGCGCAATGACACCGACCGCCATCCCCAACTCGCCGATCAGATTCAGCCGCCCGTCGTCAGCGAAGTACTTGGCGAAATAAGCAGGAGTCAGAACGCAAACCGAAAGGAACGCGTGGATCATGGCCAACGAGAATCCCATCAAGCCACAGAACTTGATGACCACGAGTTTGATCCTGGGGTCATGGTTGTGCCAGCGGATCACACGACCGGTAAGATAGGAACAGGCCACGAAGATGACGGCGGCAAGCGATACGGCCTTGTTCAGAATGAAGAGTGGAAAATGCGTCCAGGCGACCTCGCTCGCAATGTGGTAACGGACGATTGCATACGCCAAGGCTGCCCCGAAAACCGCGGAGAACCATTTTGCAGTGACGGGCTGCCACAGTCGGTCGGGAGGCAATCGGGAGCTTGTGCTTTCGGTGGTCATCGTGTCCCCTTTCATTCCGCGGCGCCCGAGTCAACGGCCTTCAGCGCCTGGATGTTTTGCTTCATCAGCGAGGCAAAATCCCCGGTTTCGGGTGCGCCACCACAGGGAGTGAAGACGATGCTCTGCACCCCCAACTCAGCCAGCTTCGCGCGAATGTCCGCGGACGGTTCCCCCTCCCAGATCATCCATCTGGCCGGATGCGAACTCAGCAGCGTGGTCAACTCCTGCCACATCGATGCCGACGGCATTTCGTCTGGCTCCCAGTGGACGCTACGGCCGTTAATCTGATAGCGACGCTCGAAATACTGATAGACCGGATGGGAAAATAGGACCGGCACATCGGTCGCGGCCTTTGTGGTCTGGCGGATCTCCGCGTTTAGAGCTTCCAGTTCCGCCGCAAGCACCTGAAACTGTGCCTCGAACTGGCCCTGGTGTTCAGGCCACCGTTTGGAGAACGCATCCTTGATCGCACGCGCCTGTTCGATTGCCAGAGTCAGGTCCAGCCATGTGGTGAAGGCGGTTGCCGAGTGCTCGTGTGCTCCGTCGGGACCGTGACTATGTGTTGTCGTCTCCTGGGCGATGAACTGCTCCTTGAAGCCCTCGGTCGTATCCACCAGGCGTGACGAAGGCAGGGACACGTTCTTGAGCCAGGATTCGTAGGACGCTCCGTTGAGTACCACCAGATCCGCCTTCTGCAACGCCACAATATCATCAGGCGTTGGCGCCCAGAAGGCCGGATCCTCGCCGGCAGGGACAGGCATACGGACATCAACAAGGGGTGACGAGATTTGTTGAGCGAAATACTGCAGCGGGTAATTGCAGGCGTAAACAACCGGTCGGCCTGTAGGTTCCGAGGCCCTCTCCGCGACATCATCTCCCGAACACCCGACCAACAGGACGGACAACACAGCCGCCCAGTTCCAGACCTTCATGACGAACTCCTTGCTTCATGTACCGATGAAACGGACAAGCAGGTTTCCGAAACGGCTGACGCCCGCCGTGAGAATTCCCGCAATCACAATGCCTGCGAAAACGACGAGCAGGATTTCCGCGGCGAGCATACCCGTCAGACGCCGAGAGGACCCACCGATTCGGCGGATTGTTTCGATCTCGCGGCGTCGCAGGCGAATGGACAGCACAAACACGAGACCGGCCGTCATCAGGGTTGCCGCACCAACGCCGACACTTCCAAGAATCACATAGTTCCGTACTGAGAACATCGTCTCCAGGATCTCGCTGACCACCAGTGACGGCACGAGCATCTGCACGGTGGTGTCCTCTTGCTCGTATCGTCCCTGGAGGAGGATGCCCGATTTACGGTCCACGGGCACGGCAAGGACTGCGTCGACGGGAAAACCATCCGGATCGCCATGGAAATGAAACGACGACAGGTTCTCCGGCGTGATCTGCGTGTAGGACAGGATCGTGGCATTGGCCACGACATTCCCCTCTTCGCGCTCGAGTACTCCGGGGTCGCCTTCCCGCGCCGCGTTCACATTCTCGTGACCGTGTGCCAGGCCGGAAATGACCCACGTCGTTTTGACATCCACAAACACGGCCTGATCATCGACGGTGCCGGTTGGTTTCAACACACCGACCACGGGCATCTTTAGCGGAAAGGCCCCTGCCACGTCGAACGCGCTACCGGCCGAAGAGAGGACCGTGTCGCCCACGTCCACACTCAGAATACGGGCTGCCTCCGCGCCCAAAACACATTCACCCAGCAAACCGAACCAGCGCCCTCGTGCCATGGCCAGGTGGCGGAAGTCGGCGTAGTCGATCGTCGTCCCGACAATCCGCTGGTTCTTGACCGTATAGCGCAGATGAAGCGGAATCCCCAGGCCCAGGCCGGTCTGGTCGACCCGGCGCACCTCCCGAAACTCGCACGGTGAGAGATTCGGCGCTCGGAAATAGAGTGCACTCAGCGTCAGATCCACCGCGCTTCCCTTGGCGCCGATCAACAAGGGCGTGGACTCGGCGCGGGCCGTGAGCGTCCGGGCTCCCTGCTCAACCACCACGTACAGCCCGGCAGGCAGAAAGAGGACCAGGCTGATGGCGGACACCAATAACAGCGTCTTGCCCCAGTGGAAGCG
>CAZFWV010000234.1:6235-10995 GCA_964522605.1 uncultured Pirellulaceae bacterium | reverse complement strand
TTGTGGGTTCGCGGGTTCGGCCACAGTCGAAATCCCGGGATACACCCTGCCGCAAGACGAAGCCGATTCGGCTGGGGCTCGGGCACCGTGATCAGAAGCAGAACTCCTTGAGCGTTCGATGGAAACACTCCACGACACGTCGTGCAGCAACTTGAGCCGACCATCGCTGATGATGAGCAACCGTCGGAGAACTGGATCGACGCCTCGCTCTCCGAACTGTGTGACCATATCGTGCAGACTTATCACGCTTACCTGAAAGCAGGACGGGAGTCGCCCTATGTTTCACGCAACTCAGTCTACCTTCACAACCGCTACCGATTGGGCGGGCAGCTCAAATGTTAAGCGCTTACCGGCCAACTCGACGGCGCCCAGCTCCACACGAACAGCGTTGCGGTTTTCAAGCGTGTTGCGGGCTCCCAGAGATCCGGGCGCGACGAACTGCATGGATGCGGACGCGGGAGCGAAATCCCCTTCCAGCTCAACCGTAACGGTCGTCGCCTCATCCTTCGGATTCACCGCCTTGAGGATCACGAACTCGCCTTCCTTGCTGCGGGTGGCGACGATGTTGCACCCCTGTTGTTCCCCGCTAATCGACAGGAACTGCGGGGCATAATTGTCCCACCACAGCTTCATCACCACGTAGTTGGGTGCCGGGTACCAGCCGGTGTGGTCGAAGTTGATGAATGCGTTATCCCAGGCGCCAGCAGAAGTGTGCCGAAGGAATAGCGCCGGGCCGCCCATCGTGAACTTTGCTCCTTGACGCTCATACGCGTTGAGCAGACCGCCAGCGTAAAGTCCGGTCCGCCAGTCCGTGGATTGGGCGTTCCATTCGGAGTTGTAAATTTCCATGTCGGGGTTGTCGGAATTGGCAATGTACTCCCCCAGTTCAACCAGCAACTGCTCGTAGCGAATCACTCCGCTGGCGAAGTTGTCAGGACTTTCGTAGTTGTGGATGCTAATGTAGTCAATCAGCGGCGCGCAGGCGTCGATTAGCGCACGGTTCCACCGCATATCGAAGCGATTGCCGCCGCACGCGATAATCTTGATCGGCGTGCCCAATTCCTTGGCCTTCTCCCGCAGCGCCGGGGCGAACTCTTTCACTTTCTCGATGTACGATTCAACGCCCGCTGCCCAGGTCTCATTGTCCAGCTCCCAGTACACCACGTTATAGGGCTCCGAATGGCCATGCTTGGCCCGCAGTGCCCCCATCGGCGTGGTGGCGTCGCCGTTGCAGTACTCCAGCCAATCCAACGCATAAGGAAGGTAGTCGTCCTTCGATGCGAGTTGGAACTGCGCTGGTGCGCCGCATCCGGAGTCGAGAATGCCTGTGTTGATGACCAGCAGAGGCTTAGCTCCCACCTTCTGGCACAGCGCCATGTATTCGTCCGTTCCCAGCGAGTTGATGTCCTGGTCCTCCCACATGTACGCGGAGTAAATCCGCCGCTGGCTCTGAGGGCCGATCCCATCCTTCCAAAGGTAGACCGATGCGAAGCAGCCGCCGGGCCAACGGATGATTGGCGGGCGCAGGCCCTGCACCGCCTGCAGAAGATCCGGTCGGAAGCCATCGTGATCGATTGCATCCTGCCCCATCATCGTGAAGTGATCGAGTTTCACTTTCCCCTCGCCCAGCGCGGTGAGGCGCACCGAACCACTTACAGTCGCGTCCGATGGGACAAGCTCAAACGCGTGCTCAGCCCACCCGGCTGTGGGTGGCCCGAGGGTGGCTTCTGCGAGCACCCGATCGCCATCGAGCAACTCGATCTTCACGCCGTCGGGTAGGTGGCCCTTCATGGCCAATGACCCCTTGTATGGCTGTCGCTTGAAGCGAAAGTCGTCCTGCTGAAGGGCGATTGGCGCGCCACCTGTGGTGATTTGCACGCTGTACTGATTGTTCAGCGCGTCATGAACTCGCTCGGCTTTACCCTCACCAATAGTCGTCCAGAAGTCGACCTTCAAGTCGCGCTTGGGAACGTCGGGCACATCGGCGTACAATTCGGTCTGGCCATCGAGCGAAGTGACGCGGATATTGCGGTAGCGGGCGGCGGTGCCCCACGTGCCGAGGCCAATCTGGCCCGCCAGATTGGGACTCCGCTGGTCGCGAATATCGATGATCTTCTCGGCGTCCAGCCAGCATTGAATACGATCGCCTTCACAGCGGATGCGGATCTCGTACCAACGCCCCTCTTCGATGCTGCCTTCTACCTCGGGTCCTATGCGACGTTTGCTGCCGTCCACCTCTTTCTCGATGGCGTGCCGCGAGTTGCCCCAGCCGCCGATATTGAGCCAGTAGAAGTTGTCGGCGTCCTCCGCTCGGAATAGCACCATGAAGCCTTCGACGCCGCCCTCTTTGAGTGCTTCGAGTCGAACCTCGTAGTCTCGCCAGCTGGTGTCGCCGAAAACGAAATTCACATCGGTCGCGATGGAGGACTGCACGATCTCGCCATCGTCGATCGACCAGTCGCCACTGCCACTGTTGCTGAGCTCGAAGCTGCGGTTCCAGATTAGCTCGCCCCACAGCCCACCGTTGGCGGAGTGGTAGATGTGCTCGAAGAAATGGCCGTAGACGTTCGGATTGACCTCATGAAGAACCTCATCGACTTTAACGGTCAAGCGTGCTTCCGCCTGGTGTGGCTGTGACGCGGCTGGCTCGGCCGACAGGGCAGCCATGATCGCGCAGGTGAACGCAGTAATGTTTGAACGATAAGCGTGTAAGAAGTTCATTTGGAGCAGTCCTTGGAGAAGTTACTGGGTAGGAGGAAATAAAAGGGGGGGGTGAACACCTGAGTCGATTATAAATGGCAAACCACCGTCGAAGCGACCAGTGTCCATGGCTGGTTTTTCCAAGAAACCGAGTCCTGCGAGGATTTCACCTGGATGCCCTTGCCGGTGGAAAAGAGATCGTAGGTGTCGCCATCCTTCCCGATGACCGGATCAGGAGTCGTGACGCTTCGATCCTGTGCATCCACCGTCTGGCACACGACGAAGAGAGAGATGAAAGCGAAATGGAGGAGAAGCTTAGCAACTGGCATGGTACGTCGAAAGCGAAGGAGACATTGAAAAGGATGGAGCGCCGTCGGGCGCGTCGTTCAGACGAATTTTCTGAGTTCTGAAATGCGTTTCTATTTTGCGTGGGGAAGACGGTCTCTTCGAATTTCCCCAATCTCGCGATCGACCACAGCGGTCCGGTATTTCTGCTATTCTAATTGATGCTAGGTACCATGTAACTTCTCGAATATTCCAGCTGCCAAGCATGGGGGAACTGCAGAATGAGGACCGATCAGTCCCTTGCGAACATCGCACTATTCTTGCTCGTGGGGCTCGCGCTTGGACTGGTCGGCAACCAGTTGGCCCACGCGGCGGATCGTGCGCCGAATATCGTGTTGATCCTGGCTGATGATGTGGGAAGCGAGACGTTGGGGTGCTATGGGGGCACGTCGTATCAGACGCCCAACCTCGACCGGCTTGCCGCGACCGGAATGCGGTTCACCCACGCGTACAGCATGCCCGTCTGCCATCCCACGAGGATCTGTCTGATGACGGGACGATATCCGTTCCGGTTTGGATCGGCGTGGGGGACATTTCCAGAAGGAGCCGTTACGTTTGCTCAACTGCTGAAACAGGCTGGGTACGCCACCGCGGTGGCAGGCAAATGGCAATTGGTGCTGCAGAAGGAAAACCCAGATCACCCGGCTGAATTGGGCTTCGAGGATAGTTGCCTGTTCGGTTGGCATGAGGGACCTCGCTACCATCAACCGTATATCTGGGAAAACGGGCAGCGCCGATTGGACGTCGAAAGGCCCGACGTATTCGGGCCGGATGTCTACTGTCAGTTTCTGATTGATTTCATGCGGCGGAATCGAGATCGGCCGTTCCTCGCCTATTACTCGATGGCGCTTTGCCACGAGATCAGTGATGATTTTTCACCGCCTCCGCCACCCGGTCCCGATGGCAAGTATCTGAGTTTTGGCCAGATGATGGAGACGATGGATACAATCGTTGGACGACTTGTTGCGGCCATCGACCAGCTTGGCCTCCGCGAGCAGACGGTGATACTCTTCGTGACCGACAACGGCAGCCCCAAGTCTTATCTGACGGATCTAGAGGTGCGCGACGGCAAGGTGATTCGGCATCATGCGCCGGTCGTCTCGCAGCGAAATGGGCAGCAAGTTCGTGGCGGCAAGGGAACGCTGACCGACGCGGGGACCCGTGTGCCCCTGATCGCGAACTGGTCGGGCACAATACGTGAGCGACAGGTGGTCGACGATCTAGTCGACTTCAGTGATTTTTTGCCGACGATGATGGAGCTTGCCGGCGCGACGGTTCCGAGCAACCTTTCTTTGGATGGATCGAGTTTCGCCGCCCGGTTGTACGGCACGGGCTCAGGTCCGAGACAATGGGTCTTCTGTGAACAGGGTCAGCAGTTCTGGGTCCGAAATCGCGACTGGAAGCTCTATCAGGACGGTTCCCTGTTCGAAATGCAACACGACTCCGATGAACAGAGCCCAATCCCTCCGGGCCGGGAGTCCGACGCGGGCCGAACGGCTCGGCAACAGCTTCAAGCGGCCGCCAAGTCGATCGGTCGGTCGCTTGGTACACCCTGACCCGGGTAGTTCGACGATCGGCAGCTTAGGAACGGCTCAGAGACAGCATCCTCGTTTAACCGCGTGGGCAACGCCCCGCGCGTCGGAACCACATGCCCACCGCCCCGCGCAGCTCGCGCGGCCCGCTGGGCACGCGGTTAAACGAGCGATGGGACACGT
>CAZFWV010000234.1:0-6135 GCA_964522605.1 uncultured Pirellulaceae bacterium | reverse complement strand
CCGCGCAGCTCGCGCGGCCCGCTGGGCACGCGGTTAAACGAGACCGAGGTGCCGCAGTTCTTTCTGCATCATTCCTTCGGGCCATTCTTCCATCATTCGGTTCCGAAAAGCGTTTGGCGGGCCGCGGTGCAAATCTTGACAACGGCCGGATGCTTGAGCCGACGCTCGACCGAGATTGCATAAAACCGCTCCCGGATTTCTTCGATTCGCCCGGCGACGCGAACCGCGTACTGTCGGCAGATTTCTGCCTCAATGGCCGACGGCGCCGCAAACAGTCCTTCACCGTGCTGTCCAAATACCTTCAGGACCGCACTGTCCTCAAACTCATGCACGACCATGGGCCGAACCCCCGTCGCGTCAAACCACTGCTCCAAGGCGCGACGGAGAGACGTGTTTTGCGTCGGTAGCAGCATCGGCGCACCCTGCAACGACGTAGGAAACCCGCGTTTGTATTTCTTAACCAGGTCCGACCGGCCGAAGATCGTGACGGAACTCTCGCCCAATAGGTGATTGAACGCTCGAATGTGTGTCGCGGGGGAAAGCGGTGAATCCGCCAAAACGATGTCCAGGCGGTGCAGGGCCAGATCGGCCAAGAGCTCGTTCAGCTTCCCTTCGTAGCACACGAGCTGAACTTGCTCCTCCAGTTCTAACGCGGGACGAAGCAGTCGATAGACGACCAGCTTCGGCAGCACGTCGGGGACTCCGACCGTCAAACGCAGCGAGTCCTTCGATGGCATTCCTTTCAGGACATCCGTCAGCTCGCGACCCAACCCGAAGATTTCATCCGCGTAGCGATAGACGACTTGCCCCGTGTCCGTCAGGACCATCGAGCGACCCACGCGGTCGAACAACTGAGTCCCGATGGCTTTCTCGAGTTTCTGGATCTGGCTGCTCAAGGTCGGTTGGGCCAGGTGCAACTGAGCTGCCGCCCGCGAGATCCCACCCTCCCGCGCAACCATCCAGAAATACAGCAAATGGTGGTAATTCAGCCAGTCCACCAGCAGAACCCTTGTATCGAATTTTTAAATGGATCGGGGATTTATTTTCTATTTGTCCTATTCTAGTCCGCGGGCCTATAAGTGCCTAGCAGGAGTGAAGAGATCAAAGTGAAGCGGCGCGAAGCAGGAGGCGGGCATCCTCGAAACCAGGAGTGTGTCATGGCGATTTCAATTGTCGATCGAGCAGGGTTGTTGTCGGCAGATTTGCGGGAGTTTGCCGAGCGCCGGTTGCTGTTTGCCCTCTCGCGGTTCGACGACCGGATCCATCGGATTTCCGTGGTTTTTGCCGACGCAAACGGACCGCGTGGAGGTATCGATAAGTCCTGTCGGATCACGATCAAGTTGCGGCGCGGAAACGAGCTGACGGTGACCGATCAGGATCCCGATGTCGCGACCTGTGTGGCCCGAGCCGCGGAGCGAATCGGCCGATCGGTTGCTCGGGCAGTCGAGCGAACACAACAGTTTGACCGGAATCCTTCTCGAGGAGTGACGCCATGACGACTCGCGGCGCTGACGAGACTGTCTATAATCCCGCTACTCGGGAGTTGGACGATCTTGATCCGTCCGCTTCGCGGCAGGCGAATTCCATGCGGAGTGTGACTCCATCGCCTTCGCGGATTCCGGCCCGAGCTGTTTCCCCCGGACGAAAGCACGAACGCATGCAGATTACGGACCAGGATGCCCCTCTACGCGAGGAGATTGCCTTTCTGGGTGAAATGTTGGGCGGCACGATCCAGAGGATTGCCGGGACGGAAGCACTGGAGATTGTCGAACGCTTGCGCCGACTTGCCTGGGACCGTCGCCGCCGGCAGCCGGGTGCCGCTGCGGAAATGATCGACTTCATTTCGGGGCTCAGCGACGACCAGTTGCGCGTTGTGATTCGCGCCTTCAGTATCTTCCTGGACCTGGCAAATCTGGCTGAAGATCGGCAGCGTGTTCGCGTGTTGCGGCAGCGAGAGCAAGCGGCCTACCCCGACGCTCGAGGAGAGTCCATTCGCGCGGCGGTGTTGCGGTTGAAGCGTTCTGGCAAATCCGTCAGCGAAATGCAACAGATGCTCGATCAGCTTCACATCGAACTGGTTTTCACCGCGCATCCGACCGAGGCGAAGCGGCGATCGATACGCAGCAAGCTGCGGAACCTCCGACGATTGATGCGAACCACCGATTGTGAACACCTCCCGGCCGAGCGTGATGAAACGCAACGATTGATTCGCGTGGAACTGGCGAAGTTGTGGCAGACCGACTTCATCCGACCGTGGCGTCCCTCGGTGATGCAGGAAGTTCGCCGCGGATTGTCAATCAAGCCGGTGCTGTGGGATGTCGTCCCACGCATTCTCAATGAGTTCCGTCAGTCGTTGCACGAGACGTTTCCCGACAACCAATTGCCGCCTGGACCTTACCTGACCTTCGGGTCCTGGATCGGCGGCGATCGAGACGGTCATCCGGACGTGACGACCGAGGTCACCGAACAGACGTTTCTCTGGCTTCGAACCGCCGCCCTGGAATTTCACTTGGCGGCTGCTTCGACGTTGTTCGACTCACTCAGCCTCTCGCGCCGCCAAGTACCGGTTCGCAGCAAGCTGACGGATGGACTGACGCGAGCCTGCAAGCGTTGGCCCGCACTGGCGCAGAAGCTGGCGGAGATTCCGCCCAACGAAGCTTTCCGCCGCTGGATCGGCATGATCCATTGGCGGCTCCAGCAAACGCAAGATGTGTCGCTCGACAAGGCGGCGCCCGAAGGTGCCTATGCCCGCGCCGATGAACTGGGCCAGGACGTGTCGACCCTCTTCGATTCCGTTTCTCGGTGGCCGGCTGGGGAACTGATCGCCGAGGAAGTGCGGGTCTGGCTCGATCGCATTCAGGTCTTTGGCTTTCACCTCGCGAGACTGGATGTGCGTCAGGAATCGAGTCAGTACCGGGCGGTAATCAACGAACTGATGCAACATCTGGGGTTGAGTGCCGATCCGGAAGCACTGGACGAGACCGAGCGGCAACAGGTATTGATTCGCACCCTGAGCCAAAACATCCAGCTGCCCACCGAAACGCTCTCGGAAGCCGCGAAGGAAACGTTGGATTTGTTCCGATTGCTGCATCGTGTGGTCGAGCGTTTCGGATCCGAGGCGGTCGGCGGGCATGTCATCAGCATGACCCACGTTCCAAGCGACGTGCTGACCGTCCTGTGGCTTTGGCGGCAGACCGCAATCGATTCCGGTGGGTCCGGCGATCCCATTGAGACCGGATTGCCGATCATTCCGCTCTTCGAAACAATCAGCGACTTGCAGCATGCGCCCGAGATCCTGGAAGGGATCTTGGCACTGCCCGAGTACCGCGATTACCTCAGACGGCAAGGCGATCACCAGATCGTGATGCTTGGCTATTCGGACAGCACGAAAGACGGAGGGTACCTCTCCGCCTGCTGGGCGCTCTACAACGCGCAGCGAGACTTGCACACGATTTCCACCAACTATGCGGTCGACTTGACATTCTTCCACGGACGTGGCGGCTCGCTCGGGCGAGGCGGCGGTCCGGCGGCTCGCAGTATTCTCTCGCTGCCTGCGAGAACATTTCACGGATCGTTGCGACTGACCGAGCAGGGGGAGGTGCTGGCCGATCGTTATGACGATCCGACGATCGCGCATCGACATCTCGAACAGATCGTCTGGTCCTCGTTACTCGCCTGCGGCGAACCCATTCCGCAGGTTCGACCGGAATGGCTGGAAACCATGCAGCAACTGGCCACTCGGTCGTATGGCAAGTATCGACAATTGGTCGAGCAGCCGGAGTTCGTGTCCTTTTTCCGGCGGGCAACCCCGATCACCGAGATCGAACAGTTGCCGATCGGATCTCGTCCCGCGCGGCGTCAAGGCAGTAACCAGTTGACCGATCTGCGTGCGATCCCCTGGGTTTTCTCCTGGACTCAATGCCGTTGCCTATTACCGGCCTGGTTCGGCATTGGGTCGGCGGCCGCTGAGTTTATGGAGTCGCCGTCCCAACGGGATCTACTGCAATCGATGTATCGCCAGTGGCCTTTTTTCCGGGCGACCGTCGACAATGCCGAGTTGGCGTTGGCCAAGACCGATCTGGGAATCGCCGAACACTACGCCGGGTTGGCGGACGATTCCGAATCGCTGGCCCGAATCGGCTCGATGATCGGCGACGAGTTCCGCCGGACACGGGCCGCCATTCTGGAGATCACGGGAAACTCCGATCTGCTGGATGGGACGCCTTGGCTGAAAGAATCAATACGCGTCCGTAATCGATACCTCGATCCGCTGAATCTGATTCAGGTGGAACTGTTGCGTCGTCTGCAGAATTGCTGCGATGGTGACGAGTCGCAGATCGAGGAATTGCGGCATCTGACGCGACTTACGATTAGTGGCCTCGCGGCCGGTATGCGCACCAGTGGATAGATCAAGAAAGGAGTGATCGCGCAATGCAGAATCCGCAAACGCCATTGGTCGGAGTGATCATGGGCAGCAAGTCGGATTGGGAAACGATGCGGCACGCGGCCGAAGCGCTGGCGCAATTCGATGTGGCGCACGAGTGCCGAGTTGTATCCGCGCACCGAACCCCGGAATGGATGTGTGAGTATGCGCGAAGTGCGGAAGAGCGAGGTTTGCGGGTCATCATCGCGGGGGCGGGCGGAGCGGCCCACTTGCCTGGGATGGTCGCTTCGCAGACGATCTTGCCGGTGCTTGGTGTTCCGGTGAAAAGTCGGGCCCTTGCGGGACTCGATTCCCTCTTGTCAATTGTCCAAATGCCCGGCGGCGTGCCCGTCGGAACTCTTGCGATTGGAGAGGCTGGCGCCAAGAATGCGGCTTTGTTGGCCGTACGAATGCTGAGCACCACCGACTCGACTTTGCGAGAGAAGCTGCGCGAGTTCACGCGGCAGCAGTGCGATCAAGTCATGATGGAGTCCTCGCTGTGAATCAAATCATTCCTCCCGGTCGCACGATTGGTGTCTTGGGGAGCGGACAACTTGGCCGGATGTTCGCGATTGCCGCCCGCCGCATGGGGTACCGTGTGCACGTTCTCTCGCCCGATGACGATACCCCGACCGGCCAAGTGGCCGATGTCGAAATCGAAGCGGCCTACGACGATCTCGATGAGGTTACGCGCTTTGCCCACGCAGTCGATGTGGTGACGTTTGAGTTTGAAAACGTGCCTGTGGAAACCATCCACTGCATCGACCGCATCGTTCCCGTGCGGCCAGCGGGACAGATCCTGCATACGACCCAGCACCGATTGCGCGAGAAAACGTTCCTGCGCGATGCTGGCCTGCCGGTGACTCCGTTTCGTGCGATTCATTCCGCTCGCGAATTGTCGGACGCAATTTCAGAATTGACCGAACCTGCCATCTTGAAAACGGCCTCCTGGGGTTACGACGGAAAAGGACAACATCGAATCGAACGGACAAGTGATGGAACAGCAATCTGGTCGGCGGCGGCGACCGAAGAGATGATCCTGGAGCAGTTTGTTGATTTCGCGGGTGAGCTTTCCGTTGTCGCTGCACGGAGCGATGATGGGGAATTCGTCAGCTACGAACCGATCACGAATGTGCATCGCAACCACATTCTCGACCTTTCGGTTTCGCCCGCGCACGTTCCTCCACCGGTTGCGGCGCATGCCACGGAAATCGCCCGCGCAGTCTTGGAGAAACTTGACGTCGTCGGAGTGCTGTGTGTCGAGTTCTTTCTGACGCATCGGGGAGACCTGTTGATCAACGAATTGGCGCCCCGCCCGCACAACTCAGGTCACTTGACGATTGATGCCCACGTCACATGTCAGTTCGAGCAACAGGTGCGCGCCGTCTGTGGTTTGCCTCTCGGTGCGACGAGCCAGATGCGCCCCGCAGCGATGGCCAATCTCTTGGGCGATCTGTGGCAGGACGGCGAGCCGGATTGGGCGGGCGCGTGCAGTTTGCCGGATATTAAATTACATCTGTACGGCAAGAAGGAACCGCGGCTCGGTCGAAAAATGGGACATCTGACCGCCCTGGCCGAGACCCCTGCCTCAGCCCTGAATCTCGCCCGTCGAGCACGACAACTCGCAACGCCTCGCGCGACGTCCAACTCGCCGAATCGCTCGAAAACGACCGACGATCAGCAGAAGCTGCTTTCCACCTGAGGCGGTTCGC
>CAZFWV010000233.1:0-11017 GCA_964522605.1 uncultured Pirellulaceae bacterium | reverse complement strand
GCTGCCGTTCCTCTCGGAGCCAACGAAGCGCTTGCACAACGACTTCATCACGAGAGGCGTATCGACCAGTGGCAAATTCCTGCTCGACAAAAGGTTCAAGTTCCTGCGGAAGCTCGATTTGCATGACCTTCTCCATTCGGAAGCATCTTCCAGAGATTTTACCACGCAACGCCCGACCAGTCGATTTCAGGCACTTCCGCTTTCCGCTCGCGCTGGCCGGCCAGATCGATGCCTGGGGGCGTTAAGCGCGTGGGTCGACCAATACACCTCACGCGCGCCTGCCCGTCATGCCTCTCCTCGAGCCGAGCACGGGCGGATCGGGCGCTGCCCGTCTCGGCTCCCGCGGCCTTTCTCCTGCGGCGTGTCGCCCGCGGCCCGCTGGGCACGCGGTTAAACGAGGGTGCGATCGCCGTGTTGCACGACATCGAGATCGACTGCTTTCGCCGCTGCTCGCATCTCGCTACCCGTCGACGTCCGCCGCGTTCACCTTCCCGTCGTGATGGCGAAATACGCGGAAACGCGGACAGGCTTCGAGTCGCTCCACCGTTCCTTGGGCCGCTTCCGGTCGATCATGGGAGAACGATCCGATGCCGCTCATCGACCTTCAGTCGACGATCAGGTTGAGTAGATCACCGATTCGCCGGTGGGCTTCGATCGGGTGCCGCAGGGCTTGGTCGGTCTTCACTTCGTAGCGATTCTGGCGGCCGACGCGCGTTCGCTCGACGAACCCGCCGTCTTCAAGATCCTGCACGATGCGCTGCACGGCGCGCTCGGTAATCCCCACTTGTGCAGCAACCTGACGCAACACGAGTTCCGGATTCGCGTGCAGCAGAATCAGCACGTGGGCGTGGTTGGTCAGAAACGTCCATCGATGGGCCGGAAGGTCGCTCCGGTCCGCGCCAGCGGGAACTTTCGCCGTGGGTTTCTGTGTCGCACGGCCGGTCTTGGCGGTTGAGGGGGGCATCGAACGGCGCCTCGGCAAGGGCCGCCACCGCTTCATCGCGGCAGCTCTGGCTTTATTCTACTCGATTTTTCCCGAATGCCAATTCGCGACACGAAATTCGCGACCCAGCCCGAACGTGCCGTCACTCTGCATCCGTCAATGCGGGAGGCAGGAATTTGAGCCGCGGAAAAACGCGGAAAAAAAGGCAGGTGAGGCTTACTGCGGACGTGCGCAAACCCATGTCATGCCGGCGGTAGCGCGCGAGGACGATTCGTTGCTTGATCCTGCCCCTGCTTCATGTCCCCTTAATGGGGGGGTAGTTCGGCCTTTCCGATCGGGCATTCCAAGGAAATCAGAATTGACATAAATAACACGAATAGGAATTGACGACATATAATTCGTCTATTACTATTCGCGTAACGAAATTCATTTCAACTTGGTTTTTACCGGGATGCGATTGGTGCCATGGATGATCTGACCCCGCTTATTTTGCTTTTTCCCATCGCCGCGCTGCTCCTCTCCGCGGGCGTGCCACTCCGTTATGCCTCCGCCGTGCCCGACCGCTGGGCCGCGTGGGTCCGTTGGGTGACGACTGCCTTGTTGGCCGCCTCGCTCGCCGCGGGTCCGCTGCTTGGGCTTGGCAGTCGTCCGTTGCTGCAGGTCCAGCTGGGTCAGGTGTCGTTCGACCTGTTCTATTGGAACGGAGCCGCGTTGTTGATGATCGCACTCGTCAGCTTCGTCGGCTGGGTTGTCGTCCGGTACTCGATGCGGCAACTTGACGGAGATCCAGATACTGCGGCCTATCATCGAAACTTCGCCACAACGCTGGGTGGCATCTCGCTGGCCGTTGTCGCGGGAAATCTGGTGCTGATGTTCGCCGCATGGCTGGTGGCAAACGTCGGCTTACGGCGAATGTTGAGCCACGATCGTCAGCATCTTGGGGCGGCGGAGGGTGTCCGAATGAAACTCGTCGTGGATCGGCTGGGAGCGTTTCTGCTGGGTTGTGCGCTGATCTTAATTTACCAACATCATGGTACCTGGAACCTTGGGCAGCTATTTCCGCCCCTTCTGGCTCAGGCATCGCCGGCCGCCTCGACTGAACTGGGCGGTGTGATTGCTTGGCTGCTTGTGCTTGCTGCCGCGGTGATTTCGGTTCAGTTCCCGTTTGGCTTCTGGCTGCCGGAAACGTTAGCGACGCCCACGCCCGTCTCCGCCCTGATGCACGCCGGCATCATCAATGCGGGCGGTTATTATCTGATCCGGTTGAATCCGCTGCTCGCCCCGGCTCCGGCAGCACTGACGACCCTGGCAGCAGTTGGGGCGGTGACTCTGTTCCTCGGAGGACTGGCGATGTTAACTCAGACGAGCGTCAAGCGAACGCTTGCCTTTTCGACGATCGCGCAGATGGGTCTCATGATGCTGCAATGCGGTTTGGGGGCCTGGACCGCTGCGATGCTGCACATTGTGGCCCACTCGCTGTACAAGGCCTACGCGTTCCTGGCGAGCGGCGATGTCATGACCGTGGCCAGGGCGGTCGAGCCGGTACAAGAGGCGCCGCGGCGGCCAGGAACGCCCGCGGTATTACGTTTTGGCGCGGCGACTGCCATCGTCATGGCCTGTTATCTCGCCGTGATGGCGGCGAGCGGTCTGTCGCCGACGGAGAAACCGGGTGGCTACCTGTTGGGGGCCGTGTTGTGCCTGGCGTTAATCCGTCGTACCTGGAGTTTGTTGGAGGATGACGTCGTTCGCATGGCGGCGCTCTCCACCGTGACGACCGTTGGATTATGCGTGGGATATGTGCTTGTATACCGAACGATTGACGTTGTTGTAGGCGGCAATGAGCTCATTCTCGCCACCTCGCCGCTCGGGATGTTCGTCAGTTTGTGTATCGGGTGCAGCCTTTTAGGGCTATTCGGCTGGGAGCTGCTGCTGCAGCGTCGTCCAACCGGTCCGGTGGTCTCTCGCATCTATGTACATGCAGCGAACGGATTCTATGCGGACGTAATGGCGCGCCGCGTCTTGCGTTCGCTCGCGACCTAGTGCTTTGTCACAGTTTAGCGATGACTCAAAAATGACTTCGGCAATTAAGGGAGGGCGAGGCTGGCCTGTTGAAAATCTGACAGGCTCGTTTGTAGCAGACCGGATCCACTCTGGCTCCCCTCGCCCCGTTTCGGGGAGAGGGGCCGGGGGAGAGGGGCTTTCAACTCGCCACAATCCACGAGGAATCTTGGGACTTTCGGATGCCGGGCCCCTCATCCCCAGCCCTTCTCCCCCGCAAAGCCGGGGGAGAAGGGAGCGAGGATTTCGGTTGGTTCATTGCCTGCCAAGACTTCCCATGGTTCCGAGTTGAAAACATTTTCAACAGGCCAGGACGAGGCTCCCGCCGAGCCCAGAATTATGTCGAGAGCTACGGCTCGGCAGGAGCCTCCCCCTCCCGAAATCCCATCCCCCAAACAATTCGCCTCATTCCCAACTTGGAGTTGGTTTCATGACAAAGCTCAAGTCTCCGCCGAAGACCGCCTCGAGAATTGATCCGCCGCATAATCTCTCAAAGGACGCAACGCCTCGTATCGCGCTTTCGCCGGTTCTACGACGTGTCTCCAACACAATTGCTCCCCTTTGGCCGCTGGCGGACTATGTGGCGGTCAATCCGTTTCTTGGACTTGCGGATCGAGACTGGCTGGGTGCGAGGCGATTCTTGCGAAGCTTTGCGGCAGTGGAGACGCTTATGCCGTTCTCGTACTATCGCGACCAGTTCACGCAGCGGCAGTTCACGATTGAAGATTTGGAAGCCGCGATTGACGAGTTGCTGCGGGATGGAGTCCCTGGGGCCGGAGCGATGGATGCCGGCGCGATCGCATCAGTGCTGCTGTCGGGTCAGGAGATTGCGGCTGTTGACGAAGCTTCCAATGCGGCGCCCACCATCGAACCACTGACAGCGGTTGTCGATCGATTTGCGGGAACCGATTGGTCGCGGTTTGTCGTGGACGAGATTGGCAAGTATTGCGCGGCGCACTATGACGAGGGGCACGCAGCGTGGGCTAGTCCCTGGCGCCCGCTGACGCTCTACCAGGCTTGGCGTAACGCGATTCGATACGATCGCCGCGCGGAACTCAGCGGACTCGACGGCTTTCGGCGGTTCGTTGCGACGTTGCCCTCGACACCCGAAGCGGCGATTGCCGTTCTGCTGGACCGTCTTCGTGTTCCCCGAAATCTCTGGGAACGGTTCTTATTGAGCGAAGTGTTCACCGTTCTGGGTTGGGCTTCGCGAGCAAAATATCAGGCGGTTCAGGCGGAACGTGGCGGCGAGCAATCGGACGATGAGCTGGCCGTGATCGCGATCCGTTTGGCGTATGACGTGGCGGTGTCGAAACTTCACGGGATCACGGTCAACTGGTCGACAATTTCGTGCCGCGACGAGGGTCGTGATGACGACGAAGTCTTACTGCGAAACTGCCTGCAGCGCGCCAGCGAGATTGCCTACCGTCGTACGCTGTTGAGTCAAATGGCCGATGGCAGGAGCGAACCTTCAGACGCCGCGTGCAGCTCGCGGAAGCTGGCCCGCTTTGTCTTCTGCATCGACGTTCGCTCCGAGCGTCTGCGCCGCGCATTGGAGTCGTGCTCGACGGAGATCGACACGAGCGGTTTCGCTGGGTTTTTCGGCGTTCCGATGGAATACCGGCGTTGGGGATCCGTTCATTCCGCAAGTCACGTACCTGCTCCGCTGACTCCCCAGTTTCGCGTGGAGGAAGGGCTGACGGTGGCCGACATCGATCCGCGAGGGGAATCGGCCGTCCTGCGGCGGCGCCAATTCATCCGGAGATGGCGACAAGCCTGGAAAGCATTTCAGAGTTCCGCGGTGGGCGGATTTGGTTTCGTCGAAACCGCCGGCTGGTGGTCTAGTGTCAAACTGGTGGCACGAACGCTCGTTCTAGGCGGCAATCCGTCCGACGGACGATTTGATGGTCTGCCGGCTGCAGATGCGGATCTTCTAGGGCCGCAGCTTGGAGGGAGTCTGCAACAGTCCGTCTCGATCCGGCAGCAGGTCGACTTGGCTCAGTCCATCTTGAAGAACCTCGGGCTGACGCAGGATTTTCCAAGATTCGTTCTATTGTGTGGCCATGGCAGCGAAACCACGAACAATCCGCTGCATGCGGGGCTCGATTGCGGAGCTTGTTGCGGCCACTCGGGCGAAGCCAGCGCCCGATTCGCGGCCGCTTTGCTGAACCAACCGTGTGTCCGTCAACGTCTCGCCGCACGCGGTATTGAGATTCCGGACGATACGCAGTTCCTCGCGGCACTGCACAATACGATCACCGATCAATTAGAGTTTTTCGACACTGAGCGATTGCCGCCTTCCCACGCCGAGGATCTACACCGATTGCGATCGTTGGCTTGCGTTGCCGCTGCCAGGACCCGCAGCGAGCGGATGCCGAAACTCGGGGTACGCGACGACGCGGAGTTACTGCGACGGGCTCGTGATTGGTCGGAAGTTCGACCCGAGTGGGGGTTGGCAGGAAACGCTGCGCTCATCGTTGGCCCGCGGTCGCTAACACGCGACGCTCGCTTCGACGGGCGAACGTTCTTGCACGATTACGATCATCGCGCCGACGAAGACGGTTCCGTGTTGGAGTTGATTCTGACGGCGCCGATGATTGTCGCTCACTGGATCAACATGCAGTATTACGCCTCGGTCGTTGATAACCGCCGATGGGGCAGCGGCTCCAAGCCGACTCATAACGTCGTGGGGCGATTCGGTTTACTCGCCGGTGGAGGAGGCGACCTGCTGACCGGTTTGCCACTCCAGTCGCTGCATGACGGGGTGACATGGCAGCACCAACCCTTGCGACTGCAGGCCGTCGTCGCCGCACCACGCACGGCGATCCAGCGCATCGTCAACCAGCATGACCTGGTTCGCAATTTGCTTGCCCACGGTTGGCTGTACATGGTCGCTGTGGAGGAAGGCCGTTTCTATCGCTTAACGCGGCGATTGGGATGGCTGCCCGTGCACGTTGAACACGGCGCATCGAGTCACGCGAGTCCCGAACCGACAAAGGCCGGAAACGCAGCATCCTGTCATGCTGAGGCAGTGGAGTGACAAATACATCTTGAAGATTTTCAGAAGTGAAGACCACCAGAAGTGATGAGACCAAGATGACTACGGCTTTGCATCAGACCACGACTTCGACGGGCGTCGACCGTGTAAACCGCCAACCGCACTCCAATCACTTGAGACGACTGGAGGCCGAGAGCATTTATATCCTCCGGGAGGTTGCCGCGGAGTTCGACAAGCCCGTGCTCTTGTATTCCATCGGCAAGGATTCGTCGGTCATTCTGCACCTGGCCCGCAAGGCGTTTTATCCCGGCAAGCCACCGTTTCCGCTGCTACACATCGATTCGACCTGGGAGTTTCGCGAGATGATCGAGTTTCGCGAAGATTATGCCCGTCGGCAGCTGGGACTGAATGTGATCGCTTACGTCAACGAAGACGGGGTTCGAGCGGGGATCAACCCGTTTGATCATGGCAGCAAGGTCTATACCGACGTCATGCGCACTCAGCCGCTGAAGCGTGCCCTGACCGAATACAAGTTCGACGCAGCCATCGGCGGTGGACGGCGCGACGAAGAACGCTCACGGGCCAAGGAACGAATCTTCTCCTTTCGTGATCGCGAACATCGCTGGGACCCACGCAATCAACGGCCCGAGTTGTGGAATCTCTACAATACATGGCGGCGACCCGGCGAGTGCCTCCGCGTGTTCCCGCTGTCAAACTGGACGGAACTGGACGTATGGCAGTACATCCAGCAGGAACGAATTCCGATCGTCCCCCTCTACCTGGCCAAGAATCGCCCCGTCGTCGAGCGAAATGGCGATTTGATCGTTGTCGATGACGATCGAATGCGTCTCGAGCCGGGCGAGCAACCGGCGATGCGGAGGGTGCGATTTCGCACGCTCGGCTGCTATCCGGTGACGGGAGCCGTCGAATCCGACGCGGAGACTGTCGACGATATCGTCCACGAAATGTTGACCACGCGGCGCTCGGAGCGACAGGGCCGTTCGATTGATCGTGACGAGGCCGCCGCGATGGAACGCAAGAAACGGGAAGGCTATTTCTGAGTGATCCGTCGAGATCTTGTTCGGATCTTCAGATTGCTACGAGCCTTCCAACAGCTCGCGTTTCGTTCACGCCTCATTCTGAATCGCTTATATCACAGACATGCTTGATCTTCTCATGAGTGACCACGTCATGCCTACCGTAACGGACCGTACCAATCTGCCTTCTAAACTCACTGAACGCCGTGCGCTGACCGAGACGGATCTTCAGCAGCATTCTTCGAAAGAATTGCTGAGGTTTTTGACATGCGGTAGTGTCGACGACGGCAAGAGTACACTGATCGGACGTTTGCTGTTGGAAGCTGGTGCAGTTTACGACGATCAACTGGCAGCTCTCGAAGTGGATTCAGCAAAACACGGCACCACGGGGGGCGAGATCGATACCGCCTTGCTGGTGGACGGGCTCGAGGATGAGCGGCAGCAGGGCATCACGATTGACGTGGCCTATCGCTACTTTGCGACGCCCAAACGCAAGTTCATCATTGCCGACACTCCGGGACACGAACAGTTCACTCGAAACATGGCCACTGGTGCTTCGGCATCCGACTTGGCAGTCATCGTCGTCGATGCCAGTAAAGGCGTCCTCACGCAGACGAGGCGACACGCGTTCATCGTCTCCTTGCTGGGGATCAAGCATGTCATTCTGGCAGTCAACAAAATGGATCTGGTCGATTACAGTCAAGCCGTATTTGACGAAGTCTGCCACGAATTCGGCGAGGTTGCCCAGCAACTGCAAATCCCGGATATTCGTTTCGTGCCGCTGTCTGCGCTTCGCGGCGACAACATTGCCCAGCCGAGTGCCAATACGCTGTGGTACGCCGACGGATCATTGCTGCATTTGCTCGAAACCGTCTATGTAGCCGCTGACCAGGGTTCTCGAGCTTTACGCTTTCCCGTGCAGTGGGTCAATCGTCCGCGGTCTGATTTTCGTGGGTTTAGCGGATCGGTTTCCTCAGGCGAACTGAACGTTGGCGACGAGATCGTCGTGCTTCCTTCCCAGAAGCGATCGCGCGTACGCAGTATTGTGACGATGGATGGGGAATTGAAGTCGGCGCGCGCGCCGGACGCAGTGACGATCACATTGACCGACGAAATCGACGTCACGCGGGGGGATATGATTGCGCATCCGGCCAATTTGCCCTCGGTTGTCCGCGAAGCCGAAGCTGCCCTGGTGTGGATGTCCGAACGGCCGTTGGAGCTTGGCAAGCAATACTGGTGCAAGCAAACGACGCGGAAAACCTCCTGTGAGATTCGAGCTGTTCGTTACGCGATCGACGTCAACTCGCAACGCGAAAAGCCGGTTTCAACTCTGCGACTGAATGAACTCGGTGTGTGTGGTCTTTCATTTCACGATCCATTAGTGGTGGACGATTTTCATGGGAATCGCGCAACCGGCTCCTTCATTCTCGTCGACCGCATCACGCACGAGACCGTGGCCGCGGGAATGATCCGCCTCCAGGATCCGCCAAATCGCGGCGATCACTGGGACGATCTGCCGGCCGGATGGAAACTCGAGCGGGCTGCCAGTCGGATCTCGCCGGAGCGACGAGTCGTCCGTTACGGTCATCGACCAGCCACCGTTCTCATCACCGGGCTCAGCGGATCCGGCAAAACGACACTCGCACTTGAACTCGAGCAACGACTGTTCGAACGCGGCTGCATTGCGACGGTGCTGGATGGAGAAACCTTGCGGTTTGGCATCAGTCGTGATCTGGGATTCTCTGCGGAGGAACGCTCCGAGAACCTCCGTCGCGGGGCCGAGATCGCCAAACTGGCGAACGACTCGGGTCAGATTTGCATTGCGGGGTTTGTTGCGCCCGAAGATGGTGTACGCCAACGTGTGAAAGAGTTGATCGGCGCCGATCGCCTCCTGCACGTGCATCTCGATACACCCCTCGAGATTTGCCGGAGTCGCGACGCGAATGGTCGATACGCTGCAGCGGACGCTGGCAAGATTGACCACTTCCCGGGCGTCACTTTCGAGTACCAGCGTCCGACGGATGCCGATCTTGTCGTCTCGACCGCGACGCGTTCCTCTGCCTCAATTGCCGAAGACATTGTCTCGCTGCTGATCGACAGAGGTTTCATGGGTTAAGGGCGGATGCAGAAACCACTTCGGCGGTTGCGAGCAGGCGAGGGTCTGGGTAACGCGTTCGATGATGCAGAGAGCATTGGCCGCGGAGAGACGCGGAAGAAACGCGGAGTAAAGCCTGATCGACATCCAGAGCGGCTCCGATTCGGCGGTCCATGCTACGGCAGGCAGATCAAGACACGGGCGAGTGGAAATCGCGTTCAGGTTGGACCTAAGGAATGACTCAGAAATAGCTTCGGCATCTCGGTCCTTTCGTTTAACCGCGTGCCCAGCGGGCCGCGGAAGATTATCCCCTATCCGCGGGGCGACGCCCGCGCGGTTAAACGAGGAAGTTGTTTCTGGGCCGTTCTAAGTAGGAGAAGTAACCACGGATTCGACGGAGGAGACGGATCGGCACGGACCGATCCGCGGTCATCCGTTTTATCCGTCCGATCCGCGGTTCCTCCTCTCGATCTTTGGTTCCGCTCGACTTGTGTGCAACAACCAAGGCGATGGCACCAGAGCTGCGCCGAGCACGAGTGCGCAAATTCGCGATGGCGGGAGACCTTCACCGAGCGCTGTTCTGCTTCGCGTTCCTTCTTCGGCACTTGACAGTTGCAGAAAAAAACGGGTAATCTGCGCGGAAATCCTTCCGCCCTGAGAAGCTGTTTGGAAAATGGGGTGGCACTGGCTATGCCAGTGTCTTTTTTCGATGTAGCAACGGCACTGGCAGAGCCAGCGGCACACTCGGGAGCCCGGTTTTTCGTATTTCCAAACACGTTCCAAGGCGGCGCGCGACGATTCGTCCGTCAGAACAACGCATACATCGTTGCGCCCTTCGGTTGGCTTGGTAACCCTCCACGATTGGGAGCGACGCGATGACCTGGAACTCACTACGACTGGCCGATTTGCCCGTCTCGGGCAAGCTCCTTGTGACTCTGTTTCTATTGATTGTGGGGCCGGGTTTTCTGGTCGCTACGGCAAACATTTACTTCCAGCATCAGGATGCGGATCTGGAGCCGGGGCTGAGTGTTGATGATCTTCGAAGAACGTTCCATGGAATGGAAAAAACCGTTACGCCCGACGCAACAATCCTGGTGAATTCCACGATGCTCGAGCAGATCCGGCCGGGAGGCGACATGCGGGAACATCTCGAGATGGGAGGGGAACCCGCGATCCGGGCGCTCACAACATGGCTGGAAGGTGGTGCGAAAGAGGAAGATTTTGCCACGAAGGGGCTCGTGCAAGCCAGCGATCCATCGGCGCAGGAAGTGCTTGCGGATCATTGTGTTGAGTGTCATAACGCCGACGGTGGAGAAATGGAGGACTCCCCCTACGCTGCCAGCGTGGATGAGACGCCCGAATACGAGCTGGTCGCCGCGTTTGCGGAGCCGGAATACACCGAACAGCAGGAAGGTCCTCAGGTCATGCAACTGGCCCCCCAGGGGATCCGTGAATTGGTCCACGTGACCCACGCGCACATTCTCGCGATCCCCGTGTTCACGCTGTTGGTGGGTACATTGTTCTTGATGACCGGACTTGGGGCACCGATCAAGACGCTACTCGGTCCTCTGCCGATGCTGACGGTCCTGCTCGACATCAGCTCATGGTGGCTCGCACGCTGGTTCGAACCACTGATCTACGTCATTGCAGCATCCGGGGCGATTTTTGGCGTGGCCTACGCGCTACAGATCCTTTGTATTCTTGGTTCGCTCTGGTTCGGCCGCCGGACAACGGATTCCGGTGCAGCAGCGACTTAAGGGATGACTCAGAAATAACTTCGGCCTCTCGGTCCTCTCGTTTAACCGCGTGCCCAGCGGGCCGCGGGAGGTTCCTCGCTACGCGCGGGGCGATGCCCGCGCGGTTAAACGAGGAAGCGGGAGATTCCC
>CAZFWV010000232.1:0-11033 GCA_964522605.1 uncultured Pirellulaceae bacterium | reverse complement strand
TCCGCGTGACTTGATAATCGGGCGCGGCGGCGGGCAGACGCTCGAGGCGTTTCAGCTCGCGATCCGCCTCTTTCTGTGCCTCCTCCGGCAGTTGCGCTTCCTCTAACTGTTTTCGCAATTCTTCCACGTCCGCCTGCTCCGGACTCTTGTCGCCGAGTTCTTCCTGAATTGCGTTCAGTTGCTTGCGCAGCAAGTATTCGCGTTGTTCTCGTGTCAGCTCCGATTGAGCCTGGCTGGCGATCTTCTGCCGAACCTCGAGGACGCGGACTTCGTGCACGAGGAAATCGTGGACCAGACGCAGCGCCTCGGCCTGACTCGTTGCGCCCAGCAGCTTCTGTTCGTCCGCCAGCTTCAGCGACAACAGGCTGCTCAACACATAGACCTGTTGCAGAGGCGTCTCGACCTGCTCGATCATCTGGCTGAGTGCTGATTGGGCCTGGGGATTCACCGTTTCGAGGATTCGACGTGCCAGTTCGAGCACTTCCCGATGGAGCGCTTCGATTTCCGTATCCCAATCGTCGGGGGACGGAATCGATTCGACGCGTGCCTGCAGGTAGGACACAGACTGATCATCTTTCGCCAGGGACACTCGCTCAATGCCTTGCACGATGATCTGAATCACCTGATCGGCGCGTGCCATTTTCTTAATGACTGCCAAAGTACCGATCGGGAAAAGATCTTCGAACGCAGGGTCTTCCAGCTCATCATCCTTCTGCGAGACGACAACCAGCGTCTTGTCTTCCGTCGAAAGTGCAGCCTCCACCGCCGCCAGCGACGTGGGACGTCCGACCACCAGGGGCAGCATCTGGTGGGGGAAGAGCACCGTGTTCTTCAGCGGCAGAACCGGTAGTCGGCGGGGTTTCGTTTCCTGGCTCATGGACGCGCACCCCGCGGAGTAATCAGGACGAGGAACATTCCGTCGCGATATTCACTGCGGACTTCGCAGTCCTGCAGTTCACACGGCAATTCCAACGACCGCCGAAAGCGGTTGTAGGAAATCTCCATCGAGTAGGCTTGTTGATCATCGAGCACCGAGTAGTCTCGTCGTACGCCTTCGACGATGATCCGCCGACCTTCCGCGTGCAAGCGGATATCGTCCGCCTGCACGCCGGCCAGATCGAACTTAATGAGCCATCCATTGCGGCCTCGGTAGATATCCGCCGAAGGGCACCAGCACGTGTTCCCATAGGTCTCCGTGGCGGTGTCGAAGAAGGACTGCATCATCCGTCGGAGGTTCTTTTCCATGGGACACTCCTACACTGGGCCCTTGCGATCGGTGGAATCGATCCGCGATCAACGCCGCTTCAGAATCAGGAACTGCACTCCTACGCCGGGCACCTTGACATTCAAAGGGATCCCCTTGTCCAGCGACTTATCCTTGATCGCCTCCTGGAACTCGGCGACCGAGCTAACCGGCTGATCGTCGACTTGAATGATCAGCATCCCGCGAACGAGCCCACTTTCTCGCGCGATTCCGGTGGAGCGAATCACGAGGGCACCACGGTCCATCGGATCCAGGTTCAGCCGCTCCGCCATTTCCGCATTGATGTCGGCCAACTGGAGTCCAAGTTCCTCGTCCATCGCGGATTCACCGCCCTCTCGCATCGGGCGGCGCGCGTTCGCACTGCTGCCGTTGTCCGGCAGCGGCTCCGTGGTGACGGTCAGCGATAGCGGTTCGCCGCGTCGGATGACCTTCAGCTCCTGCTGCGAATTCAGCGGTGCCTGTTCGACAGCGCGCTGCAATTCGGTCGGCCCGGCGACCGGTTTTCCCGCAAAGTGGGTAATCACGTCACCCGGGCGCACACCCGCTCGCTCAGCCGGTGTTTCTTCGCCCACTTGACGAACAACGACGCCGGTAGAGCGGGGATCCAGCCCGAGCGTTTCTGCCGTCTCTTGCGTTAACGAAGCAATACCGACGCCGAGCCAGGCGCGGCTGACCGTCCCTTTCGAGACGAGCTGATCAATGACCCACTTGGTCAGATTGATCGGGATGGCGAAGCCAATTCCCTGATAACCGCCACTGGATGAAGCAATCGCGGTGTTGACGCCGACGACCTCACCGCGCAGATTGACGAGCGGACCGCCCGAGTTGCCCGGGTTGATCGCCGCATCCGTCTGCAGAAAACTCGCGCGCTCGGCCGAACCCAAGGAGCGCCCCTTAGCGCTGATGATCCCTGCGCTCACCGAAGATTCCAGTTCGAATGGATTGCCGACCGCCAGCACCCAGTCACCGATCTGCAGGGCATCGGAATCGCCCAGCCGGGCAGCGGGCAGTCGCTCAGAACTCTTGACCCGCAGTACCGCAATGTCGGTCGCCGGGTCGGTGCGGATGTCTTCTGCCGTAAACTCCCGACCATCGGGCAGGACGACCACCACGGTATCGGCTTCCGTCACCACATGGTTGTTCGTCAGTATCAGCCCGTCCGCACTGATAATGACGCCCGATCCAGTTCCTTCGCGCCGCGGCATGTACTGGTCAAACGGAACCCCAAAGCCCGAATCGGGATCGAAGAAATCCTCGAAGGGTGTTCCGCGAAACGGGTTCTCACGCATCTGACCGCGGGGCATCGAACGGGGAGTGACCCGCGATCGAATCGTAACGACGGTGGGCAGCACCGTGTTGGCAGCACTGCGAAACGCACTCGATAGGCTTTCTGCCTGATTGACGGCCGATGAGTCGCTGGCGGCTCGCGGGGCGAGTTGCTGCCCAGAAGCCGAATGGAACCACCCGGCGGCCAAGAAAGCCGCCCCCAGAACAACGTGTGAAATTCGAAACATGACTTTGGCTTCTCCTCCGACTTGGATTCCGTTTTCTGACGTCGGTCAGAAGTCGCCCTCACCGGGGATCGAGAGCACCCCGCACAGACGACCGGGAAAGCTACGCAGGCTGGTCGCGGAAAGGTGAGGCGACGCAGCAAGTTAGGTCATTATAGACATTCAGTCCCAGGGCGGTACACTGGAAACCGATCGGCTCGTGATTCGACGACCACGAGCGAACCGAGCGCGGACGGCATCGGCCTGACGCCACTGAATCGGGGACGGTTTCGCGCCAAGATGTGGACGGTGATCGCGGCCCACGGCGGTCGACGAACCGATCCAGATCCCCGATGGTCGAGTGAGTTGACGTCAAGAATGAGGAGAGAGGCAACCATGGGAAAACGAATTCGAGGGGCGCTGGCGTGTTTCTTTCTAGTTTCGTGGGCGGCCTCAAACGGGTTGGCCGAGGTCGCTCTGAAGGTCGAACCGCTGGACGGCAAGTTTCGCATCCTGGTGGATGACGAGTTATTCGCCGAGGTGGACTATCAGACGTACGACAAGCCGATCGTTTATCCCATCCTCGGTCCCGGGCAGATACCCATGACGCGCAACTATCCGATGCGCAAGGATGTCGCGGGCGAGGCCAACGATCACCCTCACCATAAGTCGATGTGGTTTGCCCACGGAGACATCAATGGCGTCAGCTTTTGGGACGAACGCGGCAAGATCGTGAATGATCAGGTTGTCGCCGTCGATTCCAATCCGCAGCATCCTTCCATCACACTCGCCAACAAACTGCTCGATCGCGATGGCAAGCTTGTCGGTCGCGAGACGGTCAAATTGACGTTTCAGGCGGAGGACGGGCTACGGATGATCGATTGGGACGAAACGCTGCATGCGGATCCGTCCGAGCTTCGAATCGGCGATACAAAGGAAGGCACGATGGGTCTGCGCGTGCATCCAAACCTGCGGTTGGATAACGACGAGCGTCGGGGAGTCACGACAGCCAACGGATCCGCCGTCAACAGCGAAGGAGTGCGTGGCGGAACGGTCTGGGGAAAGCGTGCGAAATGGGTGGACTATTCGGGGAAGATCGACGGACACCCAGTGGGCATTGCCTTCTTTGATCATCCCCAGAACCTGCGTCATCCGACCTACTGGCATGCGCGAACGTACGGGTTGTTCGCCGCGAATCCGTTCGGCTTGTCGGATTTCGTGGGTGCGGGAAATGATGGATCCTACACGGTTCCGGCAGGCGAGTCGTTGCGGTTTCGATACCGATTCGTCTTTCACGCCGGCGAGGCGGATCCGGCACAGATCGAGCAGTGGTACACGGCCTTTGCCGCGGAGTAGGCCGAGGCGGGGCGTGATGCGCATTTCCGCGAGAAGTACAGGGAGCATTGGCCGCGGAAGAGCGCGGAAGGACGCCGATTTCAGTCCGACCGTCACCACGAACGCGACGGATGAGACGCCCAGACGAATCGCGGTCTCTCTGCGACCCGTGGGAGGGAAGATCGTGTGAGCTCTCGACCGGCGAAGGGGAGAGAACCACGGATTGAACGGACGAAACGGATGTCCACCGCTCTGTCCGTACTGATCCGTCCCTTCCGTCCAATCCGTGGTTGCGTCCCTGCCGCACGGCGTGGACTTTCCTTCCCTCCGCATTTTCCGCGCGCATCCGCGGCCCTCTCTCCCGCATCTGCTGCGGAATCGTTTCAGGCCGGCAACGAGCTTGTGACACGGGACTCCCCGGCCTGATCCTCGGACAGGGGGCTTCGACAATCGCTCTCCGGCCGGGTATATTTCGCATCTGTACGACCGAGCGGAATCGGTCATCTGTTCGCCCGAGTTGGCCCGTGTGGCACGGTCAACGTTCCACGCGATTCCTTCCACCGATTTTGCGGGGAGCTGCGAAGTGGACACGAGTACATTCTTTCTCTTGGCCCAGACGGCAACAACGTCGGATTTATCCGCCTCGGTGTCATTCTCCATCCTGCATTTCCTGGAGTTTGCCATCTGGGGAGCCTGGTACGTCGTGCTGGGGAATTATCTGAACTCCCTGAAGTTCTCCCGCAAAGACATCGGCAGTATCTACTCCACGATCTGGATTGGTTCGATCATTGCGCCGATGTTCGTGGGTGCAATTGCCGACCAGTACTTCCACACGGAGAACGTCCTTGCCGTGTCCCATTTGATTGGTGCCGTGCTGCTGTACTGGATGGCACAAATCCGCACTCCAAAACTGTTCTTCTGGGTTGCGTTGTTGTACGCGATCGTTTACGCCCCGACGCTAGCGCTCGTCAACTCGATCGTGTTCGCTAACGTGGATGCCACTTGGTTTCCCTGGATTCGTGTGTGGGGGTCAGTTGGCTGGATTGTTGTCGGCCTATCGCTGAAACTCTTTTTGAAGCCGGGCGAGTCGGTCAACAACAAACCTCTGCTGCTTGCTGCAGCCTTATCGGCTGTGTTGGGAGTGTTCTGCTTTTTCCTGCCGGATACAGCGCCGAAAGGGGGAGAGGCGTTCCCGTTTCGCGATGCGTTTGAATTGCTGATGGATCCTTCCTTCGGAGTTTTCTTCGGGGTTTCGTTTCTGATCTCGTTGGCGCTGTCCGTCTATTTCAGTTTCACCGCGTTGTTTTTGGAGCAGCACGGCAAGGTCAGTGCGGACAATATCGGCCCGATCATGACAATCGGCCAATGGGTCGAGGTTCTCTTCATGGTCATGCTGCCTTGGTTTCTCAGTGTGCTCGGGATGAAGTGGGTGCTCGCTCTGGGAGCGTTGTCCTGGGGTGTGCGCTACGGACTGTTTGCGATTGGAAGGCCGTTGGCGTTACTCATCTTGGGAATTGCGCTGCATGGCGTCTGCTTCAATTTCTTCTTTACGGCGGGAGCCATGTATGTTGAGCAGGCCGCGCCGCCGGCGATTAGTGCCAGCGCCCAATCGTTGTTCGTACTCGTGACCTATGGCATCGGGATGACGATCGGGGCCGTCGCCTCCGGTTGGCTGAACGAGATGTTGACTCGCGAGGTAACGGATCCCGAGACGGGAGAAGTCGTCAAGATGACGGACTGGAGGACGTTCTGGATCGTTCCTTGCTGCATCGTGATGATCTCGTTCGTTCTGCTGCTGATCTTCCTCCGCGTTTGACCTGGTTTCGTCCAATCAAGGGAATGCTGCGAATGATCTGGTTTGGCGTGTCACGGGAGAGTCGAAGCATCGGTTGCTTTGTGCCGAAGCACGCCCTTGGGCGATTGTTGCTTGCGGTCTCTCTTCTGACGTGCCTGCCCGCCGAGGTGTTGGCCCAGGCCACTCTTCAATGTGGAATGCACCGGGTGGATGTCACGCCGGACGTCGACGGTGATCGTCCGGTGTGGCTGGCAGGTTACGGTTGGGGCCGCAGAGCGACGGGGGTCCACGACCCACTCTACGCCACCTGCGTCGCGCTCTCCGACGGGACAAAGCGATTGGCGCTCGTGACGATCGACGTTGTGGGTCTTCAGCTGCCGACGGTCGAGGAAGTTCGCAATCAGTTGAAGAACTTCGACTATGTACTGATCAGCAGTACGCATAACCACGAGGGTCCGGACACGATTGGCATCTGGGGCAACACGCCCGTGCAACGAGGTGTGGATGATGCGTACCTGGATCGGGTCGTGAAGCAGATCGTCGAAGGTGTTCGGCAGGCCGAAGCTCGGTTACAGCCGGTCCGTGCGGCGTATGGAACTGCGACCGATGAGACTCTATTGGGAGACAGTCGCAAACCCCAGGCCAAGGACGGAATCCTGCGCGTCTTGCGCATGGAGCATGTCGACGATGGGAAACTGATCGGGTTGATCGTGCAGTGGAACTGTCATCCCGAGGCGATGGGGCCGCACAACACGCTGGTTACGGCGGATTTTCCCTGGGCGACGATCGATCGTTTGCAGAACGAATTCGGCTGCCCGATTGCTTATTTCACCGGAGCCATTGGGGGATTGATGGCGCCGCCGGATGGTGTGATCCGCGATGAGCACGGCAAATTGTTGGAGGAAGGAGATTTCGAGTACGCGCGCTGTTATGGCCTGGCCGTCGCCGAACTCGCGTCTCGCGCCGTCCGTGACGCGCAACCCATCACGCTGGTCCCGTTCCGTCTGAATTCGCAAAACGTCGCGATGCCCGTGCAGAATTCGCTCTATCGGACCGCCAGCCTGCTCGGGATTGTCCGTCGGCCGCGGACCGCATGGACCGGGGACTATCGTTCGATTCAGCCGATCACGCGCCCCATGTTGCCGAGCGAAATGGCGATTGTCACCGAGGTCGCCTATCTGCGTCTGGGCGAATTGTCGATGGCAGCGATTCCTGGCGAGTTGTATCCGGAGTTGGTCTACGGCCAATTTCAGGAACCTGTCGAACCCAATGTCGACTTTCCCGATGCGGCTCTCGAGAAAACGATTGTCCAATTGCTGCCTGACGAGCGTTGGATGCTGTTCGGCTTGGCAAACGATGAGATTGGCTACATCATTCCTCAACGTCAGTGGGATCAGGCCCCGCCCTTCGCTTACGGGCGCGACAAGGCTCAGTACGGCGAAGTGAACAGTTGCGGACCGGATGTAGCGCCGATTGTGATGCGTGCCCTCGCCGATTGCATTCAAAACACCGCCGAACCATGACCCCCTTCTTGATTGCCGCCGCCTGGATTGTCGTCGGGTTGTGTGTGCTGGTTGCGGGCGGAGAATTGCTCGTCCGAGGCGCATCTGCCCTGGCGGTTGCGATGCGCATCAGTCCACTCGTCATTGGGTTGACGGTCGTCGCGTTTGGCACGAGTGCCCCGGAACTGGCTGTGTCACTTCAGGCAGTCTGGACCCAAAGTGGCGATCTGGCATTAGGCAATGTCGTCGGGAGCAATATCGCCAACATTCTCCTCATTCTGGGTGCCTCCGCACTCGTTGCTCCCTTGATCGTCCACAGTCAGCTCGTGCGCTTCGATGTGCCCTTGATGATTGCGATGAGCGGTCTGACCTGGTTTGTAGCAAGCGACGGACGGGTCAGTCGCGGGGATGGCGTCCTGCTGTTCGGGACCCTGGTCCTCTACATTTACTGGTCGGTGCGTCAGGCGCGGCGCGAAAGTCGTCGCGTCCAAGAGGAGTTCTCCACGGGATACGAAGCGCCACCGACCGGCGATGTCGGAATCATTCGACACTTCGCCTGGCTTCTGCTCGGCCTGCTTCTGCTGACGATCGGCTCTCGCTGGCTGGTCGGCGGTGCCTCGGATATCGCGCGTCTCATGGGTGTCAGCGAGTTGATAATCGGACTCACGATCGTGGCATTTGGCACTTCGCTACCGGAGGCCGTGACCTCCGTGATCGCCAGCCTTCGCGGAGAACGCGACATTGCCGTGGGCAACGTTGTCGGCAGCAATATGTTTAATCTGCTCGCGGTGTTGGGACTGAGCAGTATCTTCTCACCGCACGGAATCGGGGTCTCGGAATCGGCCCTGCGATTCGACTTGCCGGTGATGATGACCGTCTCGGTCGCCTGCCTGCCCATCTTCATGGCAGGTCGCCGGATCTCCCGGTGGGAGGGAGGGCTGTTCTTTGCCTATTACCTGATCTACCTCGGATGCTTGGTCGTGATGGCCCTGGATCCGGGGCGGGTCTCGCCGGGACTGACCGTGCTGGGCATCTTCGTGCTGCCGCTAAGTGGAATCACCCTGGCCATCGCGGGTCAGCGGCTGAAGTGGGCCCGACGCGCAGGGCTGGGTAGGCCGCGTTGAGCGGTTCCTCAGCGCGGGGTCGCATCGTCCAGCGTCGGCAGAAACTCGGCGCGAAAGGCTGGTCGGACGGGGCGCGGCGCAGGAGGCACCAAGTGGCCTGCCTTGCGCGAAGCGCGATTCGCCAGCGGCAGTCGCAGGAGACGGGGAATCGGAAATTCCGTTGGCTCCTCCACCGTCGCATCGAGCGCAGCTTCGGGGAAAATTACCTTCCCCGGATCGACCGATTCCAGCGGCTCCGCAACGACCGGTTCGGCCGTCGTGACTTCCACCGAGTAGGAAGCGGGTCTCGTCGGCCAAGTCGGTGGCGAATCCTGATTGTCACTCGGCGGAGCCGATGCGGCGGGGCCACGGGAATGAGGCGCGCCCGTCGGTTGGCCAACCGGCGGCTGCGGAGTTCGAATCGGCAGTTGGCTCATTTGAGGCGCCAACTGTTGGAGCATTGACCGGGCGGGGGTAAGCGATGGGTTGGCCTCCAGAGAGGCCACGAAGTGCTCGACCGCAGCCCCGTTCGCGCCCCGCTTGTGCAGCAGGTATCCGACGTTGTAATGAGCCACCGCCGTTCCACACGTCTGAGCCAGCAGGGGCACCGCCTCCCCACTCCGATCGGCTTCCACCAGCGCGGCAGCAAGATTGTTCCGGTAGAGTGTGCTGGAAGGAGACATCTCGACGGCGCGCTGCAGCACGGCGATCGCGTTCTGCGATTGTCCTGCTCTCGCGTAGCAAAGTCCTAAGTCGTTCAACAGCACCGCATCCTCGGGATAGACCTGCAAGGCTCGCTGATACACCTCCACAGCGCTCTCCAGGTTGCCCTCCCGGTGTCGCAGTCGTGCCAGACCGATCAACGCATCGCGGTGACTCGGTTCGACGGCGAGTGCCTGGTCATACTTCTGCGCTGCCTCCGCATTGCGATTCTGTTGCTCCAGAACTGCCGCCGCCGAAACATACAGTTCGGGCGACAAGGGTGCCGTTTTGGAGGCCAGGCTCGTGGGATCCGCCGCGGGAATCACCTTCGGGTGGATCGTCATCGCGTTCTTGATCGAATTGGCAGACTGCTTGGATAGCAGATTCTCCAGACGCAAGGGCGGTTTATCCGCGCCTGTCTTGCAGCCAATCAGGACTAGACTCCAAAGCAAGAACGTCGCCATGCGGGGAAGCTGTCCTGCCACGTGAACCTCCATCGAATCGAAAGGCGGCCGATCGAGAGACCCCGGAAGTCTCTCTCTGCATGCCATGCCGGCGCGGAATCACCGCGCACTATTGAAGATCGTCTGGTCCGGTCGTGCGCTTGAGCACGATTTTACGGGTCCGGGCGAGTTTGACGGCAAAAGCCGCGAAGGGACCAACCGCGTCGCCTCCACAAGTCGCCAAATTCATGACAGTTCGGCGACTTGCCGCCGCAGGAGTCGCGTGGGGGAGCTTTCCCGCTGGCTGGCTGCGGCCGTGTGCACTCTGAAATGAGCATCAACAGCAAGAGGCAAGCCTCGGACGCGCAAAAAAACAGCCCAGTGGAGGGTGCCCCACTGAGCTGCTGGAATCTCTCTCTGGACAAACCACTAACCGCCCTCGACGGCACCGGCCGGCCGGAATGCGGGCAGCCGAGGCGGTGGAATCGTGCTCTGTTGCTTGCGGTCGATCGCGTCGATGTAGTCCGCCGACCAGCCGCGCGGCTCGTCGGTCGTCGGCAGCACCGCCGGCAAAGGCTGATCAGGCAGCAGCTTCACAAGCGTCTGCTGCACCGAATCGATCCGGCGCTCCGAAGCCTCGACTTCCAGCGCCTGGGTTACATAGACCGTCCGAAATTGTTCCGGAGCCTGGGTCACGATCCAGTACAGCTTCTGTTCACCCGCCTCGTTCAGCGCGTGGGACTCGCGGTCGAAATAGTGCTGTCCCAACGTGTTTTGGGATCGCCAACCGCTCTGGATCATCGCTGCGAACGGAGCCCGCTCGGCGCGTCGATCAATCGAGGTGAATGGCTGATCCCAACAGTTGTTGCGATGGAAATCCAAATGGACTCGGTCCCAGAACTCGTGCCAGCCGGCTGGCGCTGACGTCACAGTAAGAAGCGTGGTTAGACACGCTAGCAGGGTCACCCTGACTCGCAGCATGGTATGCATCTCCATATGCATCGGCACCAGGAAAAGCAGATCGAAGCGGTTAACGCCCCACCATTTTCTGGAGGCCTAGCGGGCGGTGTTGGCGGCTCGCCGCAACTCCGCGTGGAACTCAAGAGGCGAAATCCTCGCCCGGTTTAGTATCGGATGGTCCCCTCGTCCCAGCCTGAACGAAAGCTCGGGGTACCGCTTGACCGATCAGATCGGCGAAGATTTCTCAGTTTGCGCAAATTACCTGTTCGGTCTAGATAGGCTGCAGGCGGGAGGCTGCAGACTGCAGGCTGTGGGGGAGCATGACGAGGTTGCACGACGGGTGCCAGGCCGTGAGGCGATTCAAGTACATCCAGAATCCGTGCCGCTCCAGTCTCCAGTCTCCAGTCTCCAGTCTCCAGTCTCCAGTCTCCAGTCTCCA
>CAZFWV010000231.1:0-11149 GCA_964522605.1 uncultured Pirellulaceae bacterium | reverse complement strand
AACGTGTCTTTCGAAAGTTCCGCCAATTCCTCATGACTCCGGGAAAGATGTTGTGTTTTTTTGGTTCCGACCTGAAAAAACACAGCACGGCCCTTCGGACGCTGACGGATAAGAAACTGCTCGACAAGGAGCAGTTCAAAGGCGCATATTCGTTGACACAGGCCGGTTTTGAAGCCATGCGGCTCGTCGAAGAAGACGGTCGCGCTTAAAACTACTGGAAGCCGCCCGAGCAATTTGCGTTAGAGTCTTGCCCGCTGTGCGCGAGGCTGCGGTCCTCTGCATCAACGCCATTCAACTCTGCCTCCTTTTTGGCAAACTGGGTGATCTTCGGGCTGACGATTTCTCGAAAAAGGAGGCAGTTGGTAGCCTGTTAGAGTGGAGCTAGTTTAGGATGATGTGGTCAGCCGTGTCGTCATGATATGCTGGTAATCATCATGCGGCGACTGTTTTGACGTCAAAACGGGACACGCAAATGAACGCGATCATCTGCATTTGGATCTGCTTGAGCAGCGCCGGCGCTGTCGCTGCTGAAAACCCGCCGAATGTTCTGCTTGCGATTTCTGACGATCAGTCGCATGCACACAATTCTTTTGCTGGTTGCAAGGCGGTGAATACGCCAGCCTTCGATCGTGTTGCGCGGGAGGGCGTGTTTTTCCGCAACGCGATGGGTGCTTCACCAGGTTGCAGCCCCTGCCGGGCAGCTCTGTTGACCGGACGACACCCATGGCAGATTGAACAGGCGGGCACTCATGCCAGTAGTTTTCCGGCGAAATACGTTGTGTTCCCGGATCTCCTGGAGGAAGCCGGTTACTGGATCGGTTACACCGGCAAGGGATGGGGACCCGGCAACTGGAAGGTCAGTGGCCGCACACGAAATCCTGCGGGTCCCGCGTTCAGCCGGCTCACCACGTCGCCTCCGTTCAACGGGATGAGCAAGAACGACTACGCGGCCAATTTCGAGGACTTTCTCGCGCAACGGCCCGCAGGCAAACCGTTCTATTTCTGGTTCGGCGCGCAGGAACCTCATCGCGGTTACGAGAAAGGCAGTGGTCTCAAGTCGGGCAAAAAGTTGGAGGACGTCGTGGTACCGCCGTTTCTTCCTGATACTCCCGAGGTCCGCAGCGACATCCTGGACTACTGCGTAGAGATCGAATGGTTTGATCGGCACCTTGGCCGAATGCTGCAGTCGCTGGAAGAGGCGGGAGAACTGGAGAATACGCTTGTCATTGTCACGAGTGACAACGGAATGCCATTCCCGCGGGCCAAGGCAAATTGCTACGAATACGGTTTCCACATGCCGCTCGCCGTTCGCTGGGGCGCTCGAGTTCCGGGAGGGCGGAGCGTGGATGATGTCGTCGGGTTCGTCGACCTCACGGCCACGATTCTTGATGCCTGTGGCGTCGAGCCGTCAGCCACTAGTTCGATTTCTGGCCGCAGTCTTCTGAACATCCTAACTTCGTTGAAGCAGGGGCAGGTTGATGCGACGCGCACTGCTGCCTGGTGTGCGCGGGAGCGCCATTCCTCGTCGCGTTACAACAACTGGACCTACCCCCAACGCGCCCTCCGCACGACGAAGTATCTCTACATTCGCAACTTCCAACCCGACCGTTGGCCTGCCGGTGATCCCCGGCTGCTCAAGAGCGACGGCAGTCTTGGTCCGATGCACGGGGCCTACCACGATATTGATGCGGGGCCCACGTTGAGTTTGCTCGCGGCGGGGAGCGAGGAACCTGTGCTGGGCCGGTTCCTGCAACTCGCTGTGGCCAAGCGGCCGGCGGAGGAGTTGTTTGATATCGTCCAAGATCCCGGCTGCCTGACAAATCTGGCAGACGACCCCGCATTCGCTCAAACGAAGGCCGAACTCGCGAGACAGATGACCACGTACCTCGAGCAGACGGGCGATCCTCGGGTGACGGGGGAGGGCGATATTTGGGAGACCTACCCGCGCTACAGCCCGATCCGCAGTTTCCCACCACCGCCGGTCGAACCTTGATTTTGATGCGAAGTCCGTTGAGTGTGTCCGGTCGCTAAAGCCCGTCTTAAGGCTCCATGGCGCGCAGTTTATAGATCAATGCACGTCGACTGATCCCGAGCTTCTTTGCTGCGTGCGTCCGATTGCCCTTGCATTCTTCCAAGGTGGCTAAGATCGTGGCTTGCTCGACTTGCGAAAGTCGTCCGGCGGCCGGCGATTCTGAATGCTCATTCGATGCGTGGCGACCGATCTTCGGGGGCAAGTGCTCTGGCATGATGATGTCACCGCGACACATGAGACATGCACGTTGGATGGCGTTGCGCAGCTCGCGGACGTTACCGGTCCACGAGTGAGCCAAAAGACAGAAAGTTGTCTGAGGGGATAATCGCACCGGACCACCCGCGAACTCCGCGGCGAAGAGCCGAGCCAGATCCAGAATATCGTCGCGACGCTCGCTCAGGGGCGGCACGATCAACTCCACCACATTGATGCGATAATAAAGGTCTTCGCGGAATGTCCCCCTGTTCACCGCTTCTTGCAGATCGCGATTGGTTGCCGCGACCAACCGCGTATCGACGGTTACGGATTTGTCGCTGCCCACGGGTGTGATCTGTCCCGATTCCAGGGCACGCAACAGCTTGGGCTGTAAATGCAGGGGAAGTTCACCGATCTCATCCAAAAACAAAGTGCCTCCATCGGCCGAACGGAAGAAGCCGCTTCGTTCCTGCGTCGCGCCGGTGAACGCACCTTTCGTGTGTCCGAAGAGTTCGCTCTCGATCAACGACTCGGGTAGCCCAGCGCAATTGGCCGCGACCAACGGTTGGGCAGCCCGAGGGCTCCAATGATGAATGAGTTGCGCGACGACCTCTTTACCGCTGCCGCTGGGGCCCAAGATCAGGACGGAAGCATCGGAGGCGGCAACAACCGCAATCGTTTCCACCAAGCGCCGCATCGATGCACACTTGGCAATGATTCCCGGAGGAAGGGGTGGAGTCTGTGCCACAACGGTTGACTGCGCATCGTCTGCTGGCCCGATCGCGTCCGTAATTGCGGCTTCCAGTTCGTCCAGATCGATCGGCTTCGCCAGATAATCATCCGCACCGATTTTCATCGCCTCGACGGCTTGACGCAGATCCGCATGGGCGGTGATCAGCAGCACCGGAAGGTCCCCCACACTCTTGCGGATCTCCGGCAGCGCTTCGATACCACTCATGCCAGGTAGCCGTACGTCCAGCAGAACCATGCTCGGTAAGTCACGACGGATCGATGCCAGGGCCTCTTCCGCACTGGGGGCCTCGGCAACCACGAAACCGAGCGACTCCAAAAAACTGCCCAGCAACCGGCGCTGGGCCGCGTCATCGTCCACGACCAGAATGGTGCGCTCGGGTTTAGGCATGAATTCGGTCCAAGCAGAATACGGATCCGCCGCCGGGCCGATGAGCATATCCGACTTCCCAACCGTGGGCTCCGGCGATTCGGCGAACAATTGCCAGCCCCAGTCCCGTCCCCTCCGGCTTGGTCGTGAAGTACGGCGTAAAGAGCGAAGCAACCGCATCGGCCGCAACTCCCTCTCCGTGATCGGTCACCAGAATCCGGCGACCTTCGTTGCTGTCGCGACGGATCGAAACTTCGACCGGATCCCCATCATGCGACGCTTGCACGGCATTCTGGATCAGATTGAATAGCGCCTGCCGCAGCAGTTCACGATCGGCCTGAAGCGTTTCACGCGGCGAGATTTCGGTGTAGACAAGCGACAAATTCTTTGCGTCCAGGTCTGGTTCCAGCAGCAAGGCTAGTTCGTCCAGTACTTCCTTGACTCGGACCGATTCCGTTTTGGGCTCCGCAGGCCGGGCGAAGGTCAAGAACTGATTGATTCGCGACGTGACTCGATCGCATTCCTCGACAATGGCTTCCGCCTGTTGCTCTTGTTCGGGCGACGTCAAGCCGGAGTGTGCCAAACGTTGTGCCCAGCCGCGGATCAGTCCCAAGGGGTTTCGCGTTTCATGAGCCAATCCGGCGGCAGCCTGACTCAGATCGCGAAAGTGGCGCGATTCCGCCTCGAGCAGTCGTGTCCGAGCTGCGGCTCGAACAGTAACACGCCAGGCCAGGCAAGCACATACCAATCCGAGAACGCCCGCAGCAAAAACCGAGGCACGCAACCAGGCGGCACTTCGGCAACGGGCATCGGTTTCCGTGCGATCGAGAACTAGAGCCACCGCTGCTTGACCCGCCAACGGGAAGGCGTTTTCCGTGACCCCAGGGCTGGAGCCGTCCATGTCGGAGAACCGCCGCCGGCCCGATCCATTGCGACCGCGGCCGCCTCCTCCTGACGCATCATCCGCGACAGAGGGCAACTCGAACCACTTAACCAGTCGATAGCCCGATGCATTCCACGCGGTACCGGAGAGCGTCCGAAGGTTGCCCTCGAACAACACAGTTTCGCCCGCCGACTGCAGCAACTGACCCTCCCCGTCGAGTACAGCCACTGCGAGAATATCCGGTGCCTCGACCAGGCCGATCAGGGAACCCCGCAACTGGTCGGCAAAGAACGGACCGCGATTTCGATGGGATTTAATCCCACCAATCAACGCGTTGGCGAGCGAATCGGCCTGTCGACGAAGCGTCTCCCGAGCGAGCCGACGCTCGTGCTGATATTCGTGGTATTGCCACCAAGCCAGGGCGCTCGCCGCCAGCAACACCAAAACTCGAGTGGTCCAAGGTTGCCATCGCATCAATGGAATTCTCTCGTGCCATTCGAGGCGGTTTCAAAACTGGGAAGGCGAGACACCTGCCGAGTCGAAGATGCGACAAACGCCGGCTCGGCAGGAGCCTCGCCCTCCCGAATTTCGGTTTTGAAACCGCTTCTTGTATCGCCCTCAGTCTTGAGTTTGTGCCGGATCACGCTCTGCATCACGATCAAGGTCCTCGGCTTGTTGTCTGCAAACTCGGCCTTCGCCGCGTCCTGGACCGGTGCCCTGAGCCTCATGATCTCCCTCCTGGCCGACTGTCGTCAAGTGACTGACCGTGTCGGTCGCCGATTGACGCCAGGGCCCACCGCCCATGCCCGCTCCCATTCCGCGTCCCATGCCACGGCCCATTCCGCGTCCCATGCCATGGCCCATACCGCCGCCTGCACCACCTCCTGCTCCACGTCCACCACCGGCTTGAAGCGTGAGGTTACTCGCCGATTCCGGGAACTGCCTCTGGATTGCCGCAAAGACGTCGCTTGGAGCGACGCCCTTTTGCTTGGCCAATCTTCCAATGGACAGATCAGGGTCTTCCACGACGAATCCATCCTTTTCCAGCGCGGTCGCGACTTCCTCCACAGAAAGGCCGATCGTGCTCGCCAAACGCGTCACACTGAACTCCTCGGCGTGCGGTGCCGGTCCGGCAGGGGCCTGTTGTTCCCAGTAGGCCTTGATCTTCTCGTTGAGGGCCGTGGTTGAGCTGAAGGGTTGCACTTGGAACACCGTTCCTGCGATCACAGTCAAGGTGATCAGCAGTGCGGATGCCATCTCCAATTTGAGATTCAGACCTGCAGCCCTCTGTTTGATGTAGCTCCAGAATACCTTCCAGTTCAGGACCAAATGGACGATCGACACAATCAGGACGAGTAGACAAGCGTTCGTGTGAACTGCTGCCCAGGTGTGTTTGTTCAGTCCGAGCATCGTCCAATTGGTCCAATTGGCAACGCGACCCTGGGGAGTAACAAACAGCACAATGCCCGAGATGCTGGCGACCAGGAAACAACACGCCAGTAGCAATGAGGTGAATCCTTTGAACTTGAACTTCATCATGGGTTCTCCTGAATGATTATGGTTTGTGCAGAATTGAGAGTCGGCAGTGTGCGTCTGGGGCCGAAGTTTGGACCGAGTCAACCAGGTCTGCTTACCGCGTCCGTTTCAATCTTCGTTTAACGGCAAGCCGAAGGCGCCGATTATCGTTTCGTACGCGCCGACGCCTCCGGCTTGCCGTTAAACGCGCTGCGTAGTGTGGACAGCACCACCCTTTTCGTGTCCGAGTGTCGTGGAGGGAAAGTTAATTCAAACTCGTTCCCAGGCTCTGGCCTGGGAACGAGGGCAATCACAATGCAAGCAGATTAAGCACATGCTTCCAACAAGGAGCCAACCTTTCTGGCGAGTCGTTCACGTTACGAGTTCGAGAAGGTTCAAAACCGCATGGTTCCTCTTGAACGGCCCAGGTTGGCGAAGACTTGGTCACGCGCCATGATCTGCTGTAATCCACCGCCAACGTTGCCGACGCCTGGCGAATTACTGCGGTCGTGCGCTTGATTCGTGTCGCGGACCTGAGTCGCGTCGCATTCGCCGTCGCTCTGACGTTCGCGAAGGCCGTTTTGGCGGCCATCCATACTGCCGTGTTGATGTAGAGCGGCGCGCATCTCGCCGATCCGATCATTCGTGTTGGCACGGCGCCCCTGGCCTTGTGAACCCTGACCGCTGCCCCGTTCCCGTGCCGAGGCAGCAATCGCGTCATACTCGGCCTGGGAGAGAAACTCGGCTTGATACGTTTCTCCGGCCGCCACAATCTGTGTGTCGAACGCACGCAGGTGGTTGCGCGAGCCGCGCTCGAGTGACTCATAGAGTCGTTCCATTTCGGCACGTTCGGTCTCAAGGGAAGCTTGTTGCAGATCGTCGATGTCCATTTCCTCGATCTTTGCGCCGACCTTGTACGCATCCAAGAGTGACACGGATCCGGCATCAACCAGCTGTTGGTAGAGACCAGCCAGCGATTCGTCTTCGAACTCTCCGCGGTCATGGTCGCCGACCGGATCTTCCAGGCCATACCTGTCGATTAACTGCTCCACGGCCGCCATATGCCGGCTTTCCGCCTGGGCAATGTTCGCAAAGATCGGCACGTCCCAGATTTCACCGAGTGCGAGGTAGACGTCGCGGGCCAGTTTCTCTTCCTCACGCAGATACTTGATATCCAAGATTTCGGCATCACTCAGTTCAGCATCGACCGCAGTGTTTCCCGTTTGGACCTGACCTGTCGGATTCGCGCCACGAGGGCCGCCCTCCGCACCTCTCCAACGCGCCGCGCTTTGCAGCATGGTGCCCGGCCCCTCTGCCTGGACTGCACCATTGTCGCTGCCCAACAACTGGCACTCCGCAATGCACTCCCCACCGGTACCCGGCGACGCCACGGGAACTGCGGCGCAGCTGAAGTCGGCGGCCAAGAGTTCCTTCTTCTCCAGTGGTTCGGCGAGAAGTGTTCTTCGGTAATTGGGATTTCGACTGGAGTCTCTAGATTGTCTGGTTGCCCGCATCGTGGCCTCCTCTCACAAAAAGTTCCGCAAAAACTCGGAGAAGAACTCTCCGTCTAGATAGGTTGCCGCCCAGCGTTCATCTGACGTTGCGGCCGACGATGGCGAAAAGCAATTACGGTGCCAAACGTGATAACTCGCCGTTTGCCCGTGGAAACCTCGATTTCGCCCTGCGTCTTGGGAACCGTGGCAGAATGGAGCGGACCCGAGGGTCCGTCTCCAGCTCACAACTGTGCAAGTGAGGGAATCGGTCGGGTGATCTGGTGTGCAAGATTGTTACACCGTGAAGCCCGCGCCGCTTTCCCCACGTTCCGCCGGCAGTGGAAACGGCTTGAGGTCGTTCGGACTCTACGCCGCGAACACGGCCGCTGGCCTAGCGTCATCATCACCCCGGGGCAATGTCCGCGGTGTTTTGCACAGATCGTGGGCGGAAACTGTACACTACACCTGATCCAGATGCCGGCGGCCTGGAGCGCGAAGGAGTACCAGGCGATGGAGGACGCTCAAGGATGACCGATCGGACCTGTCCTGATGAATGCTGGTCGGCAGACCGCGCAGCGAATTGAAGGACTTGATTGCGGAGAAAGGGATCGGATGAGAATCTTGGTGGCAGTGTTGTTCCTGTGCTGTGTCCATGCGTCGGCCAGCGATTTGAGATTGTGGTATACAGCACCGGCGACTCAATGGGAACAGGAGGCGCTGCCGATCGGCAATGGTCGACTCGGCGCCATGATCTTTGGCGACGTCCAAAGAGAACACATCCAGTTCAACGAAGACAGTCTGTGGATTGGTGATGAGGACGACACCGGAGCCTACCAGGCGTTCGGTGACGTCTACATCGATTTCGGCAGCGGTGGAGGTGTCGCGGCGGCAGAGTCTAGCAGTGGCGAAGCTTCGCGCACACATGTTCAAGTTGCTCAGATCGAGTTGGGCAAGCCGAGCCAAGCGACATTCACGAATTATCGTCGTGAACTCGACATCCGCCGGGCAGTCCACACGATCTCATACACGCAAGGCGACGTGACCTATCGGCGCGAGTATTTCGCCGACCATCGGTCCAACGTGATGGTGTTTCGCTTCACTGCGGATCGCCCTGGTGCCTACACCGGAACCGTCGTGCTGGTCGATGCACATCAAGCTGCGGTCCGTGCCGTCGGCAACCGCCTGACCGCGAAGGGAAATCTCGCGGGCTACACGTACAAGACGGAGCGACCGTATAACGTCACGCTCGATTACGAGGCGCAGGTGTTGGTTGCAAACGATGGGGGCGTTGTCGAAGCGAAGGACGGGCGACTTGCGTTCACGAAGGTCAATGCACTGACCGTATATATCGATGCGGGGACCGATTACCTGAATCAACGCAGCCAGAACTGGCGCGGCGCGCATCCCCATGAGGCGATCACGGCACGACTCGCCCAAGCTGCCGAGACTCCTTATGGCGAGTTGCTCGCGGATCACATTCAGGACTACCAGTCCCTGTTCAACCGCTTGACTCTCCAGTTGGGAGCCACACCGGAGGCTGCCCTCGAGGCTCCGACGGACCAGCGGCTGACGGCATACCGGGGTGCGGCATCCGTCGCCACACGGGGCTCCATGTACGACGGAAACAAGGAAGATCCGAACATCCAGGGCGCATCCGATCCGGCATTGGAAATCCTTCTGTTTCAATACGCGCGCTATCTGATGATCAGTAGCTCGCGGCCCGGCGACCTGCCGGCCAACCTGCAGGGCGTCTGGAATCATAGTAACAATCCGCCGTGGCGCTGCGATTACCATAGCGATGTCAACGTCCAGATGAACTACTGGTTCGTGGATGCTGCCAATCTGGGCGAGTGTTTTCTGCCGCTGTCTGAATGGCTTCACTCGGTTATCCCGGTCCGGCGCGATGCTACCCGCAAAGAATTCGGGACCCGTGGGTGGGCAACTCGCTCGGAGAACGGAATTTTCGGTGGTGCCACGTACCATTGGGTGCCAGGCGATGCGGCGTGGATCGCGCAGAATATCTGGGACCACTATGCCTTCAGCCAGGATCGGCAATACCTCACAACGCGCGCCTACCCTATCCTGAAGGAACTCTGTGAGTTCTGGGAGGATTTCCTGAAAGAAGAGCCCGGCGGCATGCTCGTCAGCCCGAAGAGCCAGTCGCCTGAGCACGGTCCGTGGGCTGAGGGCAACTCGTACGAGCAGCAATTGGTCTACGACCTGTTCACCAACTACATCGAAGCTTCCGAAACGCTTGGTGTTGACGAGAGCTTTCGTGCGAAGGTGCAAACGATGCGCGAGCGCTTGCTCGGCCCCCAGATCGGTAAGTGGGGCCAGCTGCAGGAATGGGCACAAGATCTTGACGATCCGCAGGACCAACACCGCCATCTCTCACACATGATTGCTGTCCACCCGGGGCGTCAAATCTCACCACTCACGACGCCCAAACTGGCCGAAGCCGCGAAAGTCTCGATGAACGCGCGCGGCGACGGATCGACCGGTTGGAGTCGCGCGTGGAAGATCTGCATTTGGGCGCGCTTGCACGATGGCGAACGGGCCTACAAGATCCTGAGTGGGATGCTCAAATCGCAAATCACTCCGAACCTGCTCGACACCCATCCGCCATTCCAGATTGACGGAAACTTCGGCTACGCCGCCGGCGTGTGCGAGATGCTACTCCAAAGCCACACGGGCGAGATTCACTTCCTGCCCGCGCTGCCGACTGCATGGTCGACCGGCAAGGTGACCGGCCTGCGCGCCCGCGGTGACTTCAACGTCGACATCGAGTGGAAGGACGGAAAAGTCACGAGCTACCGGATCAGCTCCAAGACGCCCAAGGAAGCAACCGCACGCGTCAATGGCGAAGTGAAGAAGATCGTTTCAGAGATCCAGCCCGTCGGAGAATAGGATTCGGAGAATAGGATGATGTGTGCGTACCGCTTCTTTCTTGTCGCAATCGTGGCCTCGATCGTAGCCGACAGCCAATCGATTGCAGATGAGCCGTCAATCGCGACCGCCCAACAGATACCGGCCGTGATCTTCGATACCGATATGGGATCCGACTGCGATGATGCGGGGGCACTCGCTGTCTTGCACGCGCTGGCGGACGCCGGTGAACTTCAGATTCTGGGTGTGATTTTCAGCAGCGGCAGGAACCGATACGGCGTGGGGACATGTGACGCGATCAATACGTACTACGGAAGAGGCGATCTTCCATTAGGACTGTATCAGGAAACGGATGTTGGCGATCCAGCAAACTCCTACACGAAGGCCATCGCCACGAATACGGAACGTTTTGGCCACGACACGGTGGATCAAGCGCCGGATCTGGTCGCCGTCTATCGGACGATCCTTCAATCGCAGCCCGATCACAGCGTGACGATCCTGACGGTCGGACATCCGCATGGACTCGTGCACGTGATGCGCGATCCTCACGCGGCGGAACTCGTACGGGCGAAAGTGATCCGCTGGGTCGCCATGGGACTGGGGGGCTGGAATTTCCAGCAGATGGGTATGTCGGCCTATTCGAAGGAATTGCTCGAGACTTGGCCGCTGCCTTTCTATATCTCGCCAAGCGGTGCCGACATTACGACCGGGAACCGTCTGCTGCCCAAGACGCCAGAGACGAATCCGGTGCGCGAGGCTTATCGACTGTGGAACACCGCCCTTGTCGATGGTCGCTCAAGTTGGGATCAAGTTGCGACGCTGTATGTCGCCCGGCCCGAGTTATTTCAACTGAAGCATTCAGGCTGTGTCGAGCGGGCACCGGAGGGACGCGTCTTCTGGAATCCTGACGTCGATAATCCCAAGCATCACCTCGTCACGCCGCGTGTTCCTAAGGAGCAGATGGAACAGATCATCGAAGAACTGATGGCGCGGGATCCGAAGAGGGAGTAGGCTGGAGGCTGGAG
>CAZFWV010000230.1:8805-11150 GCA_964522605.1 uncultured Pirellulaceae bacterium | reverse complement strand
GCGAAAACGTCTATCAGTTGTCACCGGGGGAGGCAATGCTCAAGAAACGCGAAACAGCCTCCCCCAATCGTCCCGGACGTGTTCTGTTCAGTAAGCAGGCGAACTACTTGCGTCTTGCTTCGCGCTCTGCCGACGGCGCTCAGGTGAAGAAGACACGGATTACGGACGAGTTCACCTTTGCCGATTTCCAACGTCGCTATGGCGAGACGGCGCTCGTGTTATTCGTGCTCACGGAAGCCAAGACGTTGCAGATCTCCACGGCGGAATCCCCATTGATTCCGAAGCGAGGACAGACCGTGATTGCCCTCGTCGAAGAAAAGAACGAGGATCGTCCGGAGGCAACGAACGGTACGACCATGTCCTGATAAGATTCGTCTCGTCGGCTACCCTCCGCCTACGGGCGGCAAGATCATCAGCTCATCACCTTCCGACAACGCATGCGACGGATCGCGGACCAGATTGCCGTTGACCGTAAAGACCTGCACACTTTCCGGAGAGACCTCAAGCAGGCACAGCGCCTGACGGATGGATGCCGCTTCGGGCAAGGTCAACTCACCGCCGGGAGGGGTCCGATCCTTCAGCAGCCCCATGAGCTTGATGCGAATCTTCATGGTGCCGCCGGCCGATTCAGGAAGAGTGCGTGCGATCGTCCGGGCACGTGTCGGACGATCTCGTCGTGTCGGCGAAAGTGTCGGTCGGTTGTCGGCTGTCCCAGCAGCGTCTCGCGCGCAAGCTGTTCAGGAACTCGGCTGGCGACGTACGCTCGTCGCACATCAAAAGGATTCTGCTGCAGGTAACCTTTCCAGGATCCGAGCCGAGCACCGGTCTGGATCAACCCTTTGACCATGCCGATGTCGGTCAGCATGCCGGCGTCTCGCGCGCGTCCGACAAAAATGGCGCCCGTGATCTGATCGTCGCTCCAGCACAGTCGCCGATAGATCAGACTGTGAGCGTTACAGATCGTGATCGCATCTTCGGGCGAGTCCTCCCAGCGACCAAAGCTGCAGCACTGCAGGCCGCAGACGTCCAGTACATTCATCGACAGGCTGCCCGGATACTCGATGGGATGACCGGCCATATTCGCGCCGGCAATCCGCCCGTGATCCACGGCGGTCGGTTGAATCGCATGCACTTCGCGCTGGTTGCTGTGCCGCACGGGGCCCTGGGCGACATCTCCGGCAGCGTAAATGCCGGGAACATTGGTTTGCATTCGATCGTTGACGAGAATCCCGTGATCCGTCTCGATGGGCGTGGAAGCAACGAGTTCAAGATTCGGTCGAACGCCAATTGCGACGATGACCAGGTCGGCGTCGAGTTGCGTGCCGTCTGCCAATTCGACTCGCTTGCTCCCATCCGACTGTTGCGTCATCGCGCGGATGCTGCTGGAGGTGTGGATCGCGACTTGCTTGTGCTCGAGCCACTGACGGACCAAAGTTGCCGATTCGGCGTTGAGCATGCGGGGTAACAACTCTGCCTCGCGTTCCACAACGGTCAATTGCCATCCGCGTTGATGCAGCGCATTGAGCACAATGAGGCCGATGAAGCCTGCACCGACCAGGACAACGCGCGGTCGAGAACAGGTTGCGGCGATATCGAGTACGTGTTGTGCGTCGCGAATGGTCCACAAGTTCAAAACGCCCGAAAGATCCGCTCCCGGAACGGGCAACGCATTCGCGCGCGAACCGGTGGCCAGCAGTAGCTCGTCGAAGTGGATCGAGCTTTCGTCCGAGAGCGTCACCTTTTGCTTCGTTGTATCCAGATGCGTCGCTCGGACATCGCCGCGCCACGTGATGTTCCATTGCCGGAAGTGGTCCGCAGAGCCGGTGTGCATTTGTTCTGGAGGGATCTTGCCGCAGAGCCAATACGGCAGCGCCATTCGGGAGTGGGCCGGTTCGTCGCAGATCATCGTAACCCGCGATTCGCGGTCGAGTTTACGAATTGTCTCGGCGGCATGAGTCGCAGCCGGTCCGCCGCCGATGATGATCAGTTGCTTTGACATCCTGTTTGCCGTCCGATTCGAGCACGAGTTTCAAACAAGGTTAGGAACTGCGAGGCTTTGACACGAGGACCCATTGCGCCGAATGCGGCAGGGCCGCAGCCCAACGGGGTGCTCCCGCACCCGGGCACAACTCGCTTCCGTCGGTCGCTCGATTTCTTGCCGAGAGAACAACATTTTCCCTGTTAGCAGTGCAGCGAGCCGCAGAGTTAGATTCTGCCTTCGCCTCTCAACGCCCCCAAGTTCCTTATGCGCTGTGGTTAACGTTCAGTTCCGACATCAGCCAGTCGAGTTACAGCGAGGCAAGGCCGAGTTCGGTCAGTTTTGTGATCGTCGGATTTCCCTGTTC
>CAZFWV010000230.1:0-8705 GCA_964522605.1 uncultured Pirellulaceae bacterium | reverse complement strand
ACAGCGAGGCAAGGCCGAGTTCGGTCAGTTTTGTGATCGTCGGATTTCCCTGTTCATCCCAGCCTCTTTGTCGGTAGTAGTCGGCGAGCATCTGTTCGAGTTGCACGGTGACCCCGGCCGAAGGGCCCGTCTTGTGCGCTTCTTTCAACAGTCGCCGCGGCAGGCTATCGTCTTTTCCGCTGAGTCCGGCTTTCACGTTCCACAGCCGTTCCAGATTCCAGATCCGTTCACCCGCCTGCAGAAAGTCGTCGAACGTGAAGTCGATCCCGGTGGCGGCCGCGGTGCAGGGTACGAGAGCCTCCAGCGATCCACCCGCGCCTCCCACAAAAGTACAGATTCCTGTGCTGTCGAGAGCCGTTGTACGATTCTGTTCGTTCGCGACCCATTGTCCCTTGCCTTCCGGTGTGTGGGGATCCATCTCGCCCGTCGATTCGACACCGGGCGTCCACGCGCGCAAGTGACATCCTCCGCGGTTACAGGTCGCGTAAGCGACGCCCATTCCTTGAAACCCGCGCGGATCGTACGCCGGGAACTCTTGTCCCTTGCTGCCCATGAACAACTCTTGACGCCCGAACTTCTCCGTCATTCGCTTTGCGCCTTCCGCCAGTTCGTCACCAAAACCTTCCCGGTAGGCCGTCGCTTCGGTCATCCGAATCACCGCTTCCGCCGAGCCGAACCGCAGCGGCAATTCCACCATCTCGTCGGTGATCACTCCTTGCTCGTACAATTCCATGGCGGCGGCCAGCGTTGCCCCCATCGAAATGGGATCCATCCCCAGGTCGTTGCACAGCCAGTTGGCTTTAATCACCGCATCCAGATCGCCGGTGCCCGTGTCTGCACCGAGGGCCCAGGCGGTTTCATACTCTGGCCCTTCGCCGGCCGTTCGCCAGTTGCGTGGATGCATGTTAACTAGATACTTGTCCGCCTCATCGCCCAGGTGGGTGACGCGTCCGCAAGCGATCGTGCAGGCGAAACAGGCTTTGTTCGCCACCAGGCGAGTTTCCTTAATCGTATTGCCGTTTAGCTTCTCGTAATCCTCGAACTGTCCTTGCTGAAAATTCCGAGTGGGCAGCCCGCCGAACGCCTGCGTCATGTCAATCGTGGCGGCGGTTCCCAGTTCGGAAAACGACTGTCGACCCGGGTTGTCCTGCATCGCCATCCGCAGCTGCCAGAAAGCGTGCAAGAATGATTCGGGTTGAGCGATCTCGACCGATCCCGTACCGCGAACGGCGATCGCTTTCAGATTCTTCGAGCCCATCACGGCGCCGACGCCGCTCCGCCCGGCGGCGCGGTGCTTGTCATTTAAGATGGCCGCGAAGCGAACACGCCGCTCCCCCGCTGGGCCGATGCACGCGACCCGCAGGGCGGGGATGCCGAGTTCTCGACGCAGGCCGTCTTCCGTGTCGGAGACGCCTTTGCCCCAGTAATCGCCTGCGTCGCGCAGCTCGACGTGATCGTCGTAGATCCATAAGTAAGAAGGGCGCGGCGCCACTCCCTCGAGAATCAGAAGATCGTAACCGGCGAACTTTAACTCCGGTCCCCAGTGACCGCCGGAATTCGAGGTCGTGATCGCGTTGGTTAGAGCCCCCTTTGTCACGACCATGTATCGTGCACCGCAGGGCGCTGGCGTTCCGGTCAACGGACCCGTGGCAAAGATCAATTTGTTGTCTGCCGAAAATGGATCGACTCGCGGGTCCATTTCCTCATAAAGGTAACGGGCTCCCAGCCCTCTTCCACCGATGTAATCCCGCAGCCAATCTTCGCGAATGGATTCGACGCGATGGTTGCCGTCGGTCAGGTTTACCCGGAGCAGTCTTCCGGTCCAGCCTGTCATCGTTTGTCTCCCTTCTCGAATCCCACCGCCATCGTTCGAGAAAAACGGTTCTTGACCTGCGTTCTAATCACCGATTGCTTCCACGAATCGCGAATGGACCTTCTCACCCCACGCCCGAAACCATGCGCCCTCCGCGATCTGTTCTTCGAATTCAATCGCTTGCGTCGGGCAGGCAGCAACACAGGCGGGGCGTCCACCGCAGAGATTGCATTTGGTCGCCGTTCCCTCGTCGGGAAGCGTCCAGACCGTTCCGAACGGGCAGGCAATCGTGCACAAGTGGCAACCAATACAAAGGCTTTCCACGATCAGTTTGGCACCCGTGTCCGCGTCAATTCCGATCGCGTTGACCGGACACACGTTCAAGCACCAGGCTTCGGTACACTGTAAGCATGTATAGGGCGCGTAACTGGCTTCTTCGTCGAATACGCTGACGCGGATCAAGCTTTGTGACGGCTGAAATGTACCCGTCTGGACCCACGAACACGCCAACTCGCACTGCATGCATCCGGTGCACCGATCGGGAATGATCCTCAGCGTCTTCGTCATTTTGCCGTCAACCTCCGGTGTTCGGGATCCGTTTGCCGGCGCGCGGCGCGGCCAAGCTGGGGCAGCCCAAGTTTACCAAACGGTCGCCAGTGCAGCCATCTTTCGCGGGAATGGTCGTTGTGATCACAGACCACGTAGGAACGCGGCGGCCGTCGCATCGCCGGAATCAAACCCGACTCGATTGGATAGGAAAAATCTCACGATTGCACAGTCAAGGTGACCGAGAGCAGCAAAGACCGGCCGTAGGGAATTCGATGGATGCGAGGGCACGTCGCGTCGATGAATCGCCATAGAAGGGCGTTCTGCTCGCACTTCCTGTCCGAATGTCTTGGAAGAACGGCAGGATGCGCAATAAAATCGGTCCCTCACGGAGCCCGGTGGACGATGCGGTTTCGACCGTTTCGCCTCCGTCCCCCATTTCGATTCCTCCTCTCGACCGTGGTGAGAACATGAGTGCTGCGATCAATCGTCCATTTTCTGCTCTGCAAACGGTGAATATGTTGCTCTCACGGAAAGCGATCGAGCGACCAACGGGAGCAAGTCTTCCGGGGGTGCGGCCCTGCCTCTCGGCGGTACTGTTCGGCCTGATTCTCTGTAGCGGCCTTTGTGCAGCTCCACTTGTGCCTGGGACCGGTCAGAAAATGGCTCAGGTTGGCGACGACTTCGAAGCCGAAGAATGGGGGTTCATTCAAAACTTGCCCAAGAGTAGCGAGGAGCAGGACAAACAGCAGCGTCTGCCGACCGGCCGATCGACGAATGGACGGTGGTACGAGGGGATCAAGCGAGGGCATCCCGACTTCATGACGCGCGTTCCCACGCCTGAAGGCGGTCTGCCGGGCAGCCAGGGTTCGCTCCTGTTCCGCACACGCCTGTCCGGGATTCCCGGCGCTCGCAGTTACGCCATGCAGCAGGATGACTTGGTGGCCAACATCCAGCATCGGATGCGCGGCACAATCTCCGTTTCCCAAAGCCCGAGTTGTGATGTGCGAGTCTATCTGCCACCCTTCGAGGAGTGGGAGGATCGCAGCGGGTCGACCTTTGGCTATCGGATTGCCGTGCAGACCCACGCCTGGAAGACACCCGAGTCGCCGCGCGGCTTCTTTTTCCGCAGCACGCCGCAATTCACGGACGAAGTCTACTGGCCCGGGATTTTCATTCAGTTTCGCAGCAAGACCGACTCGCGCCATGACACAGATTCCGCCTACTTCACAATTCGTGGGGATAAGCGGGGAGCCGACTTCAAAGGGCCGGAGATCACCGAGACCGGCTGGTGGACGCTCGGCATGTCGTGCACGCCGGATGGCCAAGTCCACTATTACATCAGTCAGGGGGTCGATGACCTGACCGAGGCCGACTATGTCACGAGTCAGTTCCCCTACAGCTATAAGGCGGAACAATTTCGCACATTTTTCTTCAATGTGTGCAACCGAGACGATGGATCCACGTGGTCGACACCGTGGATCATTGATGATCCAAGCCTCTACATCGGCAGTGGGCAGGTTGCTCGCAAGAGCAGTTCCAGCCGCTGATTGGGAGCGGTGCGGACCGTGTGACGCATTTGCGTCCTGCGCTCTCCCTCAAGATTGTGGACGCCTTCTGTTCCGGGCGGCTACAATCAGTGGGGTACGCCGTCCCGCACTGGAGGCCCGATCATGATTGCTCGACCGATCGTGAATTCGTCCGTTTTGTTTGCCCTGCTCCTGAACTCCTTCCTTGGGTTGGGCCTGACTGGATTTATGAATGTTGCCGAAACGGAAGCAGCAACGGCTGTTTCTGTGAAGGTGATGTCCTTCAACATTCGCTACGGAACCGCCGCTGACGGTCCCAACCATTGGGATCTGCGGAAAGACGCCGTGGTCGAAACCATCCGCGAGTTCCAGCCGGATCTGCTCGGTACTCAGGAAACCATGTCGTTTCAGGCCGACTACCTGCAGCAGCACCTGGATGAGTATCAGCGTGTCGGAAAGTTACGAGAACCGACCAAGGCAGACAGTGAGCAGTGTACGGTCTTTTTTCGACGCGACCGTTTCGTCGATCTGGAACAAGGGCATTTTTGGCTCAGCGAGACACCCGATGTCCCGGCCTCGAAGAGCTGGGATTCGTCATTGCCCCGGATGGTGACTTGGCTGAAGTTGTTCGATCGGTTATCGAACCGTTCGCTTTATTTCTTCAACACGCATTTCGACCATCGTGGTGCTGAAGCGCGACACAAGGCGGCGCAGCTTCTGGCGGAGCGGATTGGCAGCTTGGATCCGCAGTTTCCCGTCATTGTGACGGGGGACTTCAACTGCGGTGAGGATTCTCCACCCTATCGCGCGTTATTGTCCGCCGACCCACAGAGTGGCGGACTGCAGGATGCGTATCGCCTGGCTCGACCGACACGTCAGCCGGATGAGGGCACATTCAACGGGTTTCAGGGCAGTCGAAGTGGCGCGCGAATCGACTGGATTCTGGTTTCGCCGCTCCTTCGCGTTGAGTCCGCCGAGATCGTTGGCCCTGCGGCAGATGAGCGTATTCCATCCGATCATTATCCCGTGACTGCGGTCCTGTCACTCGACATTTCCGAAGGTGAGTGAACGGGGAAGTCAATCGCCAACGCCGCGAAGCCGTGAAGTCGTGCCGTTCCTTCCTCCCGGACGTTACCTCTCGTTGTCACGCACAAGTCGAGCGAAACCGTCGACCGAAGAGAAACCGCGGATCTAACGGACGAAACGGATATCCACCGATCTGTCTGTGCCGATCCGTGCCCTCCGTTAAATCCGTGGTCGCCTCCAGGAACCTTACTTGTCTTGCCGACCGCTGGGAGACTGCGGAAGCAAACGTTCCAGCTGCTTCTGCAGTTCTTGTTGCAGCAGGCCTCCCGCCGCACCCGTTACGATCTGGCGATTGAGTTCTGTCAATCCCCGCGCGTCCAATTGAGGCAACTGCAACGTGCCGCCGATGGGGACCGCAATGGTCTGTCCCTTCAGGCCGGCGAGCCACCGGTTCGATCCGATCCATCGTTCCTGGAAAGGAATTTCGGCAGTGAGGGATAGACGCTGGTTCAGAGCAACCCACCCGTTTGTGCGAAGGGGCAAATCACCAACCCGCATCGTCAGGTTCTGGTGCCAGACACGACCCTGCTCCAGGCGAAACGTGACTTCCTGTTGTGGCAGGAGGACCCAATTCGGCGAGTTGGCAGGATTCCCCGCGGTCCCACGAGCGGGATCGACCATCGTGCGAATTTGATTGCTCAGGTTCAACAGCTGTTGAGACAATGGGCCAGGGCCAATTCGGGCTGAGTGAATTGAGAGACGACCGGACAACTGCGCTGCCGTCGGCCGATTCATGGGGACGCGCAGGTGATCCAGAGACATGGAAAACAATCCTTCGGCCTGCGTTGCATCGGCGACCAGCGGGGCCACGTACTTCAACCAGCCGCGACAAACGTCCGGTGTGATCTGGATTCTCTCGGCAACTAAGCCGGGCGTCATCTCCAGAATGGGCGTGTTGGCCAGGCGAATCTGAGGCGCCAAGTGCAACTGTCCTCCGCTGACCGGCAACGTAAAGGGATCAATGGAAAGGCGTTGGCGATGCAATCGGGCGGTCAAAGAGCCGCTTGGTAATTCGAGTCCCCAGATTCGCGCTGCATCCCAGCCAAAACCGGTCTGCGCGGTGAGCGCGGCGGGAAACCAGCGGATCTCGGTCTCGGTCGACATCGATACCTGCCGGATTGTGGGATCGTCTGCTGAAACGCACGGACCAGCTACGGCAAAGGGCTGGATTGCCTGTCCAACCAGTTGAACTTGATCGCCCCACAGCGGACGCAGACGCGCACAGAGCCGGGGCAAGTCGTATCGAATCTGGCCCGCCAGTTGCAGAATGCATTCCCGCGTCAAGTCCTCAATTCGACCTGTCCCCTGAAGTTGTACCGCGGGCGTTGCCAGTTCCACTGCATCGAGCGACATGGACTGACGCCGGCGGTCGTAACTGCCCCGACCGCTGATCTGAGCAAATGGTTCTTCCCAGATTCGCTGCTGCTGTCTGTTGTCGATCTGGAGCTGATCGAGTCGGATACGGGCATCCGCGATCTGTATACTCTCCTGACTCTCGGTCAGTTTCAGATTCGCGTCCAGGCGCCCTTCCCACCGTGGCAGCTCCATCTGAACGATCGCCTGCAATCTCTGCATCCAGCGGCTCAGTTGTCCGCTTAGCTGCACTTGTACAGGCACATGGCGACGGGCTGCCGGAAGGATGTCACTGTTGGCCACTTCGAGATGAAGTGCATCATCTGCCAGCAGCAACCGGACGTCAGCACTCGACACGGCTGCAAATTGGCGGAAGTCGCCTTGCGCATCCGCGGTAAAATCGAGCCGAACTTGGGGTTCCTGCAAAACCCTGCTTGCCCCGATAAGGACCTCGACGTTGCTCCCGTTGACGTAGCCGTGTGTCTGCCACCGCCTTCGCAAGAATTCAAGGACGCCCCGCGCGCCCTGCGTGATTGCGCTGGGGATCTCGATACGATTCGGGGCAGCCGATGTAGGACTGTTCTGTCCGAGGACCTGTTCCGATTGCGTCAATCGAACGTTCGGCTCCCCGAGCGTTTGGTTTTCCGCATTCGACTGCCATCCGAGAAAGCCGTCGAGTTGTCCAGCAAGTCGGATTTCTCCCCAATCAATCAACTGCTCCAACTCTCGATGCAGTTGATTCATATCAGCGTGCCAGGCCAATTGGCCGTTCTTCTCCGTCCCTTCGCCGCGAAAACCGAAGAACGTCGACTGCCCGACCATTTCCTCAATTTGGAATTCGCCGCCCAAAGCGGCAAGCTGAATCGAGACACGCACAGGTTGGTCAATGGCGAATTCACGTCCGCCGCGCCGCGCACGCAACTGACTCGTCTCGAGGCTTCCGATCCAACGCGTGCCTTCGGCTGAGTCCTGGGATCTCAGGTTGGCCGCAAGTTGTCCGGAAGTAAGCTGTGTGTCCTCGCGTAGGTGCAGCCATCCAGGCATCGACCGCCCCACTTGGGCGAGATCCAAATTGCCCGAAAGCTGGCACTGTTTGGGCCACCATCCTGCCAACACACGGGCATTCATCGGCGGAGAGGCGGTACGCACCAGTTGCGCCGAGAAGTCCACTTTTCCCAAACTGCTGTCGACCGAAAACTGGTCGACCGAGATCTGCGATCCGCGCATCAGAAGCTGCAGTGACGCGACAGCCTGCTCGATTTGGATGCTGCCGTTGCGCCAGTCCGGAGCGTCGGCCTGGAGATTCCGAAATGTCAGGGAGCCCGCGACTTCACGTGGATGGTTGGTCTCGGCCGACTGCCAACGGGTCTGGAGGTGACCGCTCATCGTGCCGTCGAGATTCATCGGGCGGCGAAATCGTGTTGCCATCACCTGGAGTGAACGGCAGGGGAAGTCGCTCAGTTCCAGGGATATGTTGGTCTCGGCGGACTTATCTTTCCGATTCGCCAAAGTGATCTGCCCGCGAGTAGCGAGCAACGGGACTTCGGAGTTCGGTGCCGGCAGTGTGGCTTCGAACCGCACCAGGCCTTGAGCCTCTTCAGGAAACTGGACCGATGCTCGCCAGCCGGTGAAAGACCAGTGCTCATGGCGTGATTCATCGATGACCGAGAGTGTCGCGTCTCGAATGGCAACTTCGCCGCTCCACCGGCCATCGGAACCGTCGCTTGAGGCCTGCGACATCAGTTGTTCCCAGTTGCTTTCCCCGACGCGACAACGCGCGTAAAGTGTCGGTTGGTCAATTTGGACTTGGCCGAATCTCTCGGGGTCGATTAGCAGTCGCCACAAAGGTGGGCCGATCCGAAGCCGTGGCAGATCCGCCAGGGGATCGCCTTGTGGGTCCGATAAGTGAATGCCCCGAAATTCTGGCGATCGCAGCCACCCAAGCGAGAGTGAATCGCAGCGGACTCGAATGGGTAAGGCTGCCGTTCCGCGTTGCAGGAGATAGCTCCCAAGCGGCGTGTGAGAGACAATCGTGGGGGCCAAAACGCCTACTAAGAGGATGCCGACCGCAAGTCCGAAGACTAACGGAAGCAGGCGTCGTCGTCGGGGCCGGCGATGACTGGCCGAGCGACGTTCGATCGAACGGCCTTCGGCAAGATCCGGTCTTTGTCGTGCACGTCGGCGTCGCATCGTTCTCCGCAAAGTAAGCAAGGACTTATTCACTGCGGCGCGGTCAAAGGTCCTCAAAAAGCCACGCGAAACCGGCACATGCCGGACTCCCGTTGGTCGTCCTGGTTCATTGACTGCGCCGCCGTCAATAGTTGGGCGAAGGCGTCGCACCGTGGTTACAATGGGCGTGCAGCCAGGGAAGCCGTCGG
>CAZFWV010000229.1:8298-11202 GCA_964522605.1 uncultured Pirellulaceae bacterium | reverse complement strand
CGGAACCGTCTGCGGCAGTGACCTCCGACGGAAATCGTGCTCAGCAACCCAGCCTCTCGGAGCCTCCGCTGGATGCGTCTTTGGCTCGGCAGGAGCCTCGCCCTCCCAATTCGGAAACCGCCCCCGAGATTCGTCGTGATGCGTCCGACATGCGTCGCGAAGTCGAAACCTTGCACCAGGAAGAACTTCAGGTCGCGCAGCGATTCCAGCGTGACTTCCCCGGGCAGGGTGACGCAGAGGGGCTGCTGGGCAGTGTCTATCTGAATCAAGGTCGATCGGCGGAAGCGATCGAATGTTGGCAGCGGTGTCTGCAGAAGGAACCCCGCCGCCTCGAGGCCTACGATGCACTATCTTTGGTAGCCTTTCAGCAGGGCGAGTACGAGCGCGTCGTCGAACTGGTCGGTCAGATGCTCGCAATCGATTTGGAAATGCCGGGCGTGCGAAGCCGGCTGGCCCGTGCGCTGTTGGGGTTGGGGCGCACCGAGGAGGCAGTGGAACGGCTTCAGCAGGAGCTCCGCCTGACTCCCGAATCGGCCGACACTTTTTTTCTCTTGGGGCGCGCGCACGCACAAGCCGGGCAAGACCAGGAGGCGTACGCTAGTCTCGCGCGGGCGATTGAGCTGGAGCCGAACCATCCGCAAGCCTGTTATCAGATGGCGGCGGTATGTCAACGACTTGATCGACTGAAGGAAGCGGAACAATACCGTCAGCAGTTTCAATCGCTGCAGACCGCTGCTCGGATCGAGGTCCAAGGACGAAAGGGTCGAGATAGCGAGTTGGTGGATCTGCAGTCGGTTCGACGGAGCGTCGCCATGACCGAGGCGGTTGCTGCGGGACTGTATCTGCGTCGTGGGAATCGATCGAGGGCGGGTGAGTTGCTGCAGCGGGCGATTGAGCTGGATCCCGAGAACGCCCGACTGCATATTGATTTTGGTGTTCTGCTCGCCCAAATCGGGCAGCTCTCGGCAGCCGAGCAATCGTTTCGTAAGGCGATTCAGGTGGCACCGGAAAACTCCGTGGGCTATGAACAGTTGGCCAAGGCCTATCTGGCGCAGCGCAAACAGTTGGCTGAAGCGAAAAAGCTTGCCGAAACCGCGGCGCGAATATCACCGACGGGAGCGAATCACTATTTGCTCGCCCGGGCCCGTTATGAAGCGCGAGACACGCCTGGGGCACTCGAGGCGATTGAACGTGCGCTTAAAATCGAACCAGACAATCTGGAATACCGAAAAGTGCGTGCGATGTTGAAGCAAGGGCAATGACATCAGACGGAAGAGAATGATGCGTTGTTGCCTGCCACGAAAGTAGAGTTTGAAATGCGCTCAATTCTTGCGATTGTCATCTCGACGTGGCTGTCGACGCACACGTTGGCACAGGCACCAATTGTTCTGCGCGATGCGACTCGGCAATCGGGCATCACATTTCGGCACACGGACGGAGCGACAGGGCAGCGCTACATAATCGAGACCGTGTGTGCCGGGTTAGCGCTGTTTGACTATGACAGTGACGGGGATGTCGACGTCTACTTTCTGAACGGCGCGCCCCTTCGTAAACAACCAGGCCAATCTACTCCGAGAAATGCGCTCTACCGAAACGACGGCGGTTTGCGTTTCACGGACGTGACGGCATCGGCCGGCGTAGGGGATACAGGGTTCGGTCTCGGAGTCGCCGTGGCGGATTACGACAACGATGGGGATCCCGATTTGTACCTCAATAACTACGGCCCGAATGTCTTGTACCGGAACAACGGCGATGGGACTTTCTCCGATGTGACGGAAGAGGCGGGCGTGGTGAATGGTCAGAAAGTTGGTGCGGGTACGAATTTTCTCGATATGGATGCCGACGGTGACTTGGACCTGTTCGTTTCGAACTACGTCGATTTCACACTCGAGAATCATCGGATCCACCACTACTATGGGTTTCCCATCTATTCCGGACCGCTTGATTACGATCCGACTCCCGATACGCTGTTTCGCAACAATGGGGACGGGACTTTCACAGACGTCAGCGAATCGTCCGGGATTGCTGTGTCGCGTGGTGCCGCAATGGGAACGGTTTGCGCCGACTACGATGACGATGGGGATCCGGATATCGTCGTGGCCAATGACGTTGGTGGAAATTTCCTCTATCAGAACGATGGTTCTGGCAGGTTTCAGGAGGTCGGTCTCTTGTCAGGCATTGCGTATGACGGTAACGGGGATGCACAGGCCAGCATGGGAGTCGACTGTGGTGACTACGATAATGATGGACGGCTTGATCTCCATTTCACGTCCTATGCTCGGGAGTTTGCCACGCTGTATCGCAACCTCGGGAATGGTCTGTTCCAGGATGTTACGCCTGCCAGCGCGGCCGGGACCGGTACTCTCCCCTGCATGACGTGGGGAAATGGGATGATTGATTTCGACAACGACGGAGATCGCGATCTGTTCATGGCTTGTGGTGACCTCCAGGACAATGTCGAGCAATGGGATGATGCTCGAACCTACATGACATCAAATCTGCTCTTGATGAATTTGGCGAACGGGAAGTTCGAAAATGTCTCGGCAAAGAGTGGCGACGGGATGGCCATCAAAATGAGCAGCCGTGGCGCCGGATTTGATGATCTGGATAACGACGGCGACATCGATGTCGTCATCTTGAACTCGCGGCGGGAGCCGACGATTCTGCGAAACGATTCGCCAAGCCAACATTGGATTCAGATCAGTCTTCGGGGCGTCCAGGCGAACCGGGACGCAATCGGGGCACGAGTCTATGTCCTGTCGGGCGATCGGAAACAGGTGGCCGAAGTTCGCAGCGGGCGTGGATATCAAAGCCACTATGGCACGCGATTGCACTTCGGTTTGGGAAAACGCTCACGCGTTGATCGGCTCGAGATTCGCTGGCCCGGTGGAAAGACGGAAGTTC
>CAZFWV010000229.1:0-8198 GCA_964522605.1 uncultured Pirellulaceae bacterium | reverse complement strand
GCCACCGCGTTCAAGAAGTGTGCCGTCAGCCAGAAGACGGTCCAATCCTCAACATAGCCGCCGCGGAGGGCAAAGATGTCATCGACGCGCCCGCGTTGGGCGTAGTTCGTGTGTTGCGGCTGTTCGCCATGGCTTCCATAAGGGTCGATCAGTTGGCCGCAACTGCGGAACATGAGCAACCCGATCTGCTGCAATGAGTCGTCGTCCAAAATCTGCCCCAGGCGATAGACATCGGGGGCCATCAATACACCGTAGGCGTCAATGTGTTGGTTCTGCGGCGAGACGACGGTCCAACCACGCGTCTTGAAAGCATGGTTGCGTAGGCGTCCAGCGGGCAAGTCAATGTCCCACACGACCAGGTAGGTCAGCATGACGTCACACGCATGACGGGCCCAATCGAGAAACCGCGACTCGCCCGTTAACTCCCACGCGGCAAGGAATCCCTGGAAGGCGGCGTACGCCCCTTCCTTGTCTTCGCACTGGGCGTCCAGTGTTCCCCCCCAATACGGTTCACGCATCGATAGATGGCGATTGGCGTAGTGTTCCGCCGCTTTCACGGCTGCCTGCTGATACAAATCGCGATCAAATAACTCAGCCGCAAGACACAATGGAGCAATCAGGAACCCTTCATCGGTGGACCTTGGTCGCCAGTCGTCACGCAGAATCCGTTCCGCGTGAAAGTCTGCCGCCTTTTGCAGGAACGTCTCCCAGCGTGCCGTATCCCGCCCTGTCTTGCGCCCCACGCGGATTGCTCGGGCGACGTTCAACATTCCCTGTCCTTGCGAAAGCGGCTCGTGTCGCGACCATTCCTTTTCGCGGTAGTCGTACCAGGTGTGAAATCCGCCATCATAGAATTCAGCGCTGGAGAGAAAATCGAGCGACTTCTGGACCATCCGTGGAATATCCGGGTCTCCAAGTTTGTCACCAAGCACCTGAAGCGCGTAACCGGGGGCTGCTGTTTGACCACACCAGCCAAAAACAAAGACGGGACGATCGGGGTACTTCTTGAATCCGGCGACGTCGCCTTCTTCGTGCCACCGTGTTTTAGCGAAACGATATTTCGCTTCCGTGATTTCTTCGATCGTGGGAAAGCCGCGCAGATCGGCCGGCTGAAACCAGTCGATTGAAGTCCACAGGGGCCGGCGAAAGCCCGACCCTTCCTGCTCGGCAGGGTAGACCTCCAGGCGGAATGTCTTTTCGATGACTGCGCCGGGAGGCACGGTCAGATAGGCATCGTCATAAGGCACAAAGCCTGGCTGTACCGCCTTGATCACGCTCGTATGCCCATTCGCGGCGCACGGTCCGGATAGGAGAATCAGCTGCGTACCACTTCCGGACGCATCAACGCCTAGCGACCACCATTGATCTGGAAGGTGCGCATAGGCGGCAGGACTTGGCAGAGTATGCAGTGCGGCTCCGAAACGCGTGCCGTCTTTGGCCCATTCCAGCGACGCGAACGGAACGGGATACCGGTGTTCTTCAAAAACTGCCAGCGGTTCTTGATTGGAAAAGACGGGCGTCCGTTTGCTCGCCGCACCGGACGGGTTTCCATAATATAGAATGCCAGGCAGAAGGACTTGCCCTTTGGCATTTGGTGCTTCCCATCGCACGGCCAACGTAACCCGATCGATCGGTTCCTTCCCGGTCCATTCCCACCGCCGGACACACTCGACCGTTCGTCCTCGCGCGCGATACGCGTCGCGCAGACGCCAGTTCCCCGTGTCCGTTGTGAGTGTGCCTTCGACGATCGTCCAGGGACCTTGCTGCGTGATTTGTTCAGGGTTTGCGTGCTGCCAGTGGGCTGGCCATCCATCGCGCCAGTCGCTAGCGATCGACCAGAGACCTTCCACGGGAGAGGCGAGGAGCACGTGGTCTCCGGAAAGGACCTCGATCGATGGAGTCCCCGATCGATCGGCGATGCGAATCTGCGTTTCCGTCGGAGTTTCGCGGGCCGGTACCGGTTGACCCAAACCCATGATGATCAGCGCAAGAATCCCCGTATTCGATTTCATGATCTCTCCGATCTGCGTCCCTCCGCGGTGATCCGCGGCCGTCGAACTTGCCGAACTCTTCACGCACTCGTTGTAGCATCGCTCGGTCAGAAGTCCAGGCATGGCGTCGGATCCTTCATTTTCGATGGATTCCACCGCACAAAACCACCAGCTACGCTGGTGCGAACCACTCAGGCTCTGCCGTGCCCTCGTTTAACCGCGCGGGCATCGCCCCGCGCGTCGGGAGGAATCTTCGGATCGAGAGGAATCTCGCGCGGCCCGCTGGGCACGCGGTTAAACGAGAGGACCGAGATGCGGAAGGTGTTTCTGAGTCATTCTTTGGGGCCCTCCTCATACCCCCGGCTATGCCGGTGGTTGCTGATTTTCGGCCAACTCGGCCCGTGCCGGGTGACAGCGAGGCGACCACTCTGGTAAGTTCGAAAAGGACGAGCACCGTCCGCAAGCTCAGCTCGCAAAGCGGACGCTCCAGAATCGCGCTCAGTCATTGGGGATAGCAATGGGAAGAAGAAACAATCCGTGGACGTAGACCGAATCACACCTCGAGCCGACCATAAACCGCATCCGCAGGTCTTGGGTCGACTATCCCGCACAGGCAGCACGCAGCAGACGACGGTCCACCTGCATCAAATCAGCAGTCGGGAGCAATACGCGGAATATCAGCGAAAGCGCCGGGCGAAACTGTCGAGTGGAGCGGAGTCGAGGCCGGCGTATTCGCCAGCTGTAAGGCGCGGTGAGCGGTCATTCTGGCAGTTGTTGCGCGAGTTCTTTCGGTTGGTCAGGCCTGAGCGAAATGCGATTATCTTCGCATTATGCACGCTCACGATCGCGACGATGTTGAAGCTGGTTCCTCCGGTGGCGACGAAACTGGTCATCGACTACGTCCTCGTGAGTGAACCGGTGCCGGAACGCTGGGCCCGCTGGTGGCCTGCATCGCTTAGCAACGTGCAACTGCTGCTCTTGATCGGCGGTTCCGTGATCGGCCTTTCCTTGGTCGCTACGCTATTGCATCTTTCCGGGCGATGGTTTGCGACCAAGGCGGTCAACAAGGTGCAAGTCCACGTTCGGCGCCGCGCGTTCGAGCATGCGGTCCGCCTGCCTTTGCACCGGGTATACCAGCTCAAGTCGGGTGGGGCTGCCAGTCTGCTGCGTGAGGATGCAGGCGGAGTGGGAGATCTGATCTTCAGTATGCTCTACAATCCGTGGCGGGCCATCATTCAATTGGCCGGTAGTCTTTTCGTGCTCGTCTGGGTCGACTGGCGCCTGATGCTCTGCGGGTTGCTTCTGCTGCCCGTCGTTTACTTTACACACCGCACGTGGGTCCAACGAATTCGCCCTGTGTTTCGCGACGTTCGTGCTCAGCGTCAAGAGATCGACAGCCACACGACCGAGGCGTTTGGAGGGATGCGAGTCGTGCGGACCTTTAATCGCGAACGAAGCGAGGCGGGGCGATTCGTACGATCCAATAATTTACTGGTTCGTCAGCAGTTATTCGTCTGGTGGTGGGCACGCCTGATCGATCTGGTGTGGGACACCTTGATTCCACTCGCTTCCACGGCACTTCTCCTGTACGGCGGCTATCGCGTGCTGGAGGGTGATTTGACACTGGGCGATTTGACGATGTTCCTGGTCTATCTGGCCATGTTGCTTGGTCCGATCGCTACGCTGGCCACGAGTGCCACAACATTCCAGAACAACCTCGCGGGAATGGAGCGTGTTCTGGATCTGTTGGCGGAGCCCTCCGAGGCAGGACGGACGGGAGCGTCGTCCGTTTTGACACCCGGTCAAGTGCAGGGAGCGATCGAATTCCAGTCGGTTGGTTTTCGCTATCCGGGAAGCGAACCCTGGGTTCTGCAGGACATCAATCTGCAAGTTGCTGCCGGCGAAACGGTGGCTCTTGTCGGGCGTAGCGGAGCCGGTAAGACGACGCTCTGCAACCTTGTGGCCCGCTTCTATGACCCGACGCAGGGGACTCTGCGGCTCGATGGTCGGGACATGCGGGACATTGACCTCTCGAGTTACCGCCGATTGCTGGGGATCGTGGAGCAGGATGTGTTCTTGTTCGATGGCTCGATTGCCGAAAACATCGGCTACGCACGGGGCGGTGCCACACGGGAACAGATCGTCGCCGCGGCACGCGTCGCCAATGCCGAAGAGTTCATCGACAACCTTCCGGCGGGTTACGATACCCTGATCGGAGAACGCGGAGTGCGGCTCAGTGGTGGACAGCGACAGCGATTGGCGATCGCGCGCGCTGTTCTGGCCGATCCGCGGATCCTGGTGTTGGACGAGGCGACGAGTAATTTGGACAGCGAAAGTGAACGGCTGATCCAACAGAGTCTGCGTCAACTGATGCAGAATCGCACCTGCTTTGTCATCGCCCATCGGTTGAGTACGATTACGCATGCGAATCGTATCGTCGTACTGGAACAGGGAAGAATCCTCGAGACCGGAACGCACGCTGAGTTGGTTTCTCGAAGCGGTCGATACCGCCACATGGTCGAACTTCAGGCCGATCTCACGTGTGTTGATCTCTAAACCGCGGCGGCGCCAAAGATTCGCGACTAAAGGGATGACTCAGAGATAACTCCAACATCTCGGCTCTCTCGTTTAACCGCGTGCCCAGCGGGCCGCGCGAGCATCCGTCCCTCTACGCGCGGGGCGATGCCCGCGCGGTTAAACGAAGGGACCGAGATTCCTCCAGTCTCCAGTCTCCAGTCTCCAGTCTCCAGTCTCCAGTCTCCAGTCTCCAGCCTCCAGCCTCCAGCCTCCAGCCTCCAGCCTACTCATGACGTAACGCTTCGATCGGATCCAATCGCGCGGCCTGTCGTGCAGGGTAGACGCCGAACAGGAGCCCGACGCCCAGCGAGACGAACAAGGAGAGGGCGACCGACCAGGGTGCAATGCGTGGCTCCAACGTTCCGACGATGGGCGGCAGCAGGTCGGGGGACGCCGCGGCGACCACCTGACGCAGCGCACGAAAGATCGGGCCGATCATCAGCCCCGCCAGCACGCCAAGCAGACCGCCGGTTCCCGTCAGAAGAACCGTCTCACCCAGAAACTGCTGAATGATGTTTCGGCGAGTCGCTCCCAAGGCGCGGCGAATTCCAATCTCCCGCGTTCGCTCCGTGACAGTGGCCAGCATGATGTTCATGATCCCAATGCCGCCGACAAGTAGTGAGATTCCGGCGATCACGAACAGCAGCACATTGAACATTGCCCGAGTCCGTTCGGCTTGTCGCAAGAGTTCCTTTGGGACAACGACGGCATAGTCTTCCTTGTTGCCATGAAATTGCTGCAGCAGCGTATTGATTGCCGAGGCCGTCTCGTCGACGTCGTCGATGTCGTCGACCGAGACGGTGATCTGGCTGAGCTCGACCACCTCCCCTTCAATTCCTCCGGGATTGCGCCACATCACGAAGTCACCGACGCGTCGGTCCCATGTGCCCATAGGAATGTAGGCATCCATGTTGTAGTCGCGCGCTTCGAGACTGCCGCCGATCGCTGCCGAGGGAACGCGGGGTTGCATCTGTCCGATCACGGTGTACACATCGACGGCCGCGACGGTCGGCATTCGGACTTTCTTTCCGATTGGATCCTCGTAAGGGAATAGACGCTTGGCTGTACCGTCCGCCAGAACGATGACGTTGTCGCCATCATCCTTGCTGCTGAACCAGCGGCCACGGGCGATCGACAATTGATTCAGTTCCAGATACTCCGCGGAGCAGCCGACCAGTCTGGTGTCTGCCGACCGATCATTCACCCGCAGCTCAAAGCGGACCTCCCGCATCGGAACGGCACGCCGTACTGTCGGGATATTGGAGAGGATTCGTCGATAGTCATCGCGCAGCAGACCGTAGGTAGTTACTCGATCGTCGCCTGGTCGACCTTCACTCGACTTGCTGCTCTTATTGGGCTTCACACTGCGCACGATGATGTTCGTCGCACCGAGATTCTTAATCTGTTCCCGCGCCTGGTAGCTGACTCCTTCGCCCATGGCGACCAGCCAGATCACCGTGGTCGTGCCGATGAAGATACCCAGCGCGGCCAGCCCCGTTCGAAGTCGCTGGAGTAAGAGGCTCCTCAGTCCCAGCTGAACGGTCTGAGAAAACGTTCCCGTCACGGTTTAGCCTCGCTCAGTCGCTTGATGCCCGCGTCCAGCTCGGCTTCGTCCACCTGACCATCCTTGTTTTGATCGGCCTCGTCAAACCGCGCCCGATCCTTTTCTGCGAACTCGTCGACTGTCAGCACTCCGTCCTGATTCTTGTCGGCAGCCTGCAGGATCATAGCGCCGGTCAGCTTGGCTTCCCCTTGTGCCGCGTCTGCGTCCGCTTTGCCGTCGAGTCCTCCAGCGACGGCGTCCGCTTCCTGCTTTTCGGGCTGTACCGAGTCGGTGGCCTTCACGCCGCTGAAGGGCTTGAGTGCTTTCCGCTGAGCCTCTGGGATATAGGCAATCGGATTTAAGACAACCTCTTCTTCCTGCGTCACGCCATCTTTAACGATCAGAAACTGATTGTCGCTATCTCCCAGCTCCAATGGTCGCTGTTGCAGGCCGTTCTCGGTTCGTACCCAACAGAAGAATTGCCCGTCCTTCTCCATCACAGCTGCAACGGGGATGGTGAGCACATCGTTGTATTCCGCCAGGTAGATCTCGACCGTCGCGCTCATGCCCGGCTTGAGGCGTGCCTGCGTGTCGAGCTGAATAATCGTCTCGTACTTGACCATGTTGCCGTTCCACCAGCCCGCCGGTTCTGCCATCGGGGCGATCGACAGCACTTCACCGTCACAGGTCTGATCTTGGAGCTCGACGCGCGCGGGCAACCCTGGTTTCACCTGTCCAATCAGCGATTCATGAACCCCGACCTTCACCTGCATGTTGCTCAGATCGGGGATCAGGAGCAGAACCTGGTCCTCGCGTACGGTTGCCCCTTCGCGGATATCGGGCCGGTCCTCCCATCGCTCTCCGCCGCCATAGATCACCATGCCGCTCGTGGTGGCGCGGATTACGCAGTTTTCGAGTTGTTCCTTTTCGCGGTCGAGCTTGGCCTTAGCCAGGTCCAAGGCGGCTTGATCGGAAGCTAGTTTGGCTTTTTTGGCCTCGAGAATCCCTTCCAGGTCCTGGATTTGTTTGGCTCTCGTGTATTTCGTCAACACCTCCAAATCGGTCTCTTTGACTTCCAGTTCTAACTCAGCCTGCTGCAGCGAGTATTCATTTCCCTCCAGCTCCAGCTTGCTCATGAAGCCTTTGCGGTACATCTCTTGGGCATGGTTCAACATGTTTTGTGCGGATCGCAGATTCGCCTGCGCAATCGCAACGTCTTTCTGCTTGGTCTTGAGTTCAGACTGGTATGTGCCCTGGAGATATTCGGTGATGTTGATTTCAGCCACCGCCACGTCACTCTTGGATTGTGCGTACGTTGCGAGTGCATTCTGGTAGGAAATTTCCTGTGTGTTGATATTGTCTTCAATTGTCGAGGTGTCGATTCGGACGAGGACGTCGTCCGGTTTGACTTCGGTTCCGTTCTCGATGATCCAGACAATCGTGTTAGCGGCTCCCTTCACCTTACAGCGGACTTCTGTATTGTCGGAACTTTCCAAAGTTCCCTGTTCGGTTACCGTGACCTTTAAGTCACGGCGCGCAATCGTATGCGTAAGTTTCGGTTCCACATCGGCGGGTTGAACAGCTCCGGAAAACAAATAGGCTGTTGCTCCCAGCAGCGTCAATCCCGGTGCCAGAAGGAGCCAGCGTTTCCATTTCGTGCTGCCGCTGGATTTTGCGGGTGGGCCACTCGGCGAACGCTGAGTCATCGAACGTGTTGCGCGCGGACCGTCGCCGGTTGGAGAGTCGGTCCGTAGGTCAATCGCCATCGCCTTTCTCCGAGATCGAATTCGACATTGCTGTATCCCTTATCTTAACCGGTCAGGGAACGGTCTGTCTTCGCCTTCCGACAGCAAATCGTCCGGCTTGTCCGTTTCGCGTCGCAGTCGAAGGCGGAAGTCACGGTAGGGTCGCGGACCGAACGCTTGTGTATCCGTTTGTATCGAACAGAATCCCGCGGCGTTTGCACGTCTGAATTCTCACACAGCTCGTTTAACGGCAAGCCGAAGGCGACTGTGTCAGGCTAACACTCGCCGTCGCCTTCGGCTTGCCGTTAAACGAAGACACGGTCCCGCCGCGGCGAGGACGTT
>CAZFWV010000228.1:0-11317 GCA_964522605.1 uncultured Pirellulaceae bacterium | reverse complement strand
GAACAGATCGTCAATCATCTCACGTTCGGCCAGGTGCTCAAGTCGGCGGGCTACGTGACGGCTCAGTCAGGCAAGTGGCAATTGTCAGGCACGTTGCCAGATCTAGTTCGCGAGTGTGGGTTCGATGAGTACTGCATGTGGGCGTACAAGCACAATTTGCCGACAGGCGTTCAACACACGGGCGGCTGGGAGGGACCGGTAGGAGGCAAGACGTCACGGTACTGGAATCCCAGCATCTTGCGGAATGGCCAGTACGTTCCGACAACCATGGAGCAGTATGGACCGGATCTGTTTGCCGATTTCGTGATTGACTTCGCCAGACGACACAAAGACGGGCCCTTCTTCATCTATTATCCGATGGTGTTGACTCACGGTCCCTTCTATTCGACACCCATGACGAACCCGAATGCGAAGGAAAAATTTCGCAACTCGAAGGCAGAGAAGTTCCAGGAGAACGTCGAGTACATGGATCATCTCGTCGGACGGATTGTCACGGCGATTGAGGAATTGGGGATCTGGGAGGACACAATTCTGCTTTTCACCGCGGATAACGGCACGGGAGGCGAAGGTAAGGGAACACCAACCGAGTTGGGGGCGCGTGTGCCGATGATCGTTTATGGTCCTGGCCGCGTCCAGCCGACGGGGACCTCGGAGGCGCTCGTCGATACATCGGATGTCTTTCCAACGCTCGTCGAGTTGGCAGAAGCTTCGTTGCCCGCCGCGCATCCGTTGGACGGAAAGAGTATGGTTCCGATCCTGCACGGAAAGCAGACGGACACGCGAGATTGGATCTTCAGTTACCTAGGCGATCGACGCGTACTGCGTACCAAACGCTGGTTGCTCGAGAATAACTCGCCAAATGATTTTGGCCGGCTGTATGATTGTGGCACGAGCCGTGATGGTTCAGGATATCGCGATGTGACCCGATCGACGGATCCAGAAGTTGAGGCCGTGCGGCGTCAGTTCCAGCAGATCTTGGCCACTAAGCCGGTTCCATGAATTGGACGGATTGCCAATCCGTCCTACAGCTGGAGTGTCAATGCTTGCCTGTGACGGGATGTGCTGTCAGGTTAGTTCCTTGATCCATTCCTTCAAGACGGGAAGCTCGGGAACACGGCGCGTCGATTTTAGCTGGTAGCGCGCAATCACCAGGGCGGGCGTTTGCGAGGGCAGGACACCGAACTCGAGGAATTCCTGGTCGTTTTCCAGTACCGAGATCGAGATCTCCGTCCCCAACTCCGTGACTGCCCGCTGCAATTGGGCGAGGAGTTCATCACGTGCCGAACCGGGCTTGCCGAGGACAAAAACGCTCGCTCGCCGTCGCCGGATCCGATCGCGGATCTTCTCATTAATCCGCTGCTGGATCGCTTGGATCAATTCCTCTTCGGGTGGAATTCGTGACACGAATGTGATCTGACCATCAATGCAGATGGTGGGTACATTCTTCACGAACAGACTGGTCATGAACACGAGCTCTTCCCGGTACTTGATCTTGTGCTCGCGCCAGTGCACGATGCCATCGAATTCGGGAGCGACGCGTTTGACGGCCTCAACCATGTACTGGCAAGGCGTGCAGGCTTCGGAATCGAGCGTAATGATATCGACGACGATGCGGTCCGAGTGTCCGTAGTCGGAAAGATCCAGAGCGCTTTCCGCCTTGTCCTGAACCGCCATGGTGCGGATCACTTCCTGCCGATACGGGTCGCGGATAAAGCGTCCAATTGCCTCCAGGTTGGCAGGAGGGGTTGCATAAGGCAGATCACATCCAGGAGAAAGGATGAATCCTCGGTTCTCCCCGATCTCCATGCATTCGAGCGCATTACGCTCGGCGTCTTCAGGATGTCCCAGCAATAGGACCGACGTCAATTGCAGGTTTCCCCCGAAGCTGATTCCCCTTCCTCGGCATTTATCGCGGACATAGCTGAGTGGAATGTTCTCGTCCACACTGACGTTGTGCGGCTGGCACTCGCACATTGCTTCGATGTTCTTGATCGCGTGGCCGCAGACGAAAAACGAAGTCAGTGCATTCTGCTCACGAATCTGAGCAAACAAAGGTGCCACGTGAGGTGTGACGAATTCTCGGAACTGATCCGGTCCGATCTGACTCGTCATCGGGTCGACAACCCCGATCACATCACAACCCGCTTCGAGATAAAGCAGGCTCATGCGGACGGCAACCTGTCGAGCAAAGTCCATCAAATGATGCACGTCTTGTGGCGCGTCGAACATTCGCATGAAAATGTCCGTGCCCAGCAAATGCAAGGCCAGTGTGAACGGTCCCGTTACGAGGCCGTAAAACGCAGTATCCGTGTGGTGTTGGCAAAGATGACGCGTCGCTTCGAGCACAGCGGAAACTCGCCCCGCATCGAAGGCAGGAACTTGAAGCTCATGGAGTTGACTGCCGTTGGTTAAAGGGTGTGAGACCACGGAAGGTGGATTGTCGTCGGCCCACCGCAATTCACATCCCAACTGTTCGGCCTCCAGTTGGAGATCGAAGACAACGGGCAGACCGTCGGGCTGATAGCGCTCCAAGGCTGCTTCCGTCCCTCGGATCATCAAGGACGCCGACTGCAGGTAGTCTCGCGCCGAGACTTGAATCAGTGAACCCGCATGGCAGCCCACAAACGGAACCCAAGCGGGACGCGGCGTCGTTTCTCCATGAAGAGCTGCAACCAACAGAGCCTTGCCAGATGTTGCGCTGATCGGGTCTTGGAGTGGAGTAGGAGCGGAATCCGGATGTGCCATCGGATCTCCTTTGAACATTGCGCATGGTTTTCTTCACTGCGGCGCGGTCCACGGTCTTCAAAACCCACGCGAAACCGGCAAATGCCGGACTCCCGTTGGTCGTCCTGGTTCATTGACTGCGCCGCCGTCAACAAAACGGGCGGGAAGGGGGTGACCCCTGGGGGTGGGAAGGTGGTTTCTCAGGCCACTATCTTAGCAACATCGGCCGGCGGTTTGGGAGCCGTGCGGCCGAAACATTCACGGCAAAGCGACCTTTGCCAGGTAGATACTGGTCTTTCCTTCATGGCTGGAATAATAACTTACCCACACCAAATCCTCGTGCCAGACCAGACCCGCGTAACTCGTGTCGCCACCTGAGGGCAAGGCGAGGAACTCCCGAAGCTCCGCCGTCTCGGGATCGATCCAGCAGAGTGACGTACGCACGTTGCCTGCATAGAGGCGAACGGCGGCCAGAAAACGTCCGTCGGGGATGCGGATCCAATGCGGCCCTCCGATTTGGCAGCCGAGCTCTTTCCAGCTCCACTCGGTGTATGGTTTTACCGCGGACCCGAGTAGGCCTGAACCTGGATTCCCGTCGCGACGCATCAAGCACCAGGCACGCCCGCCTTCGTCGAACAAGAGTGACGTTTCGTTGGGATAGCCTTCGACCGAAAGACGCTTGACGAGTGTGTCGAAATCTCTTCCATTGCGGCTCTCGTAGAGGCGAACAAAACGATCCTGTTGACAGCTGTACCCGATGTTGTACGCGGTCTTCTCGTTCCAAGTTGTCCGCCACAACCAAACGCCCGCATCACCGATGGGCACCGGGTCACTCCATGTCGTGCCGTCATTTGAGAACCACACGAACGTTTGGTGGGTGAATGGATTCGGCGAGTGCCATGCTGCGACGGCAGTGATCATCAGTTGCCCATCGGGTGTCTGAGACAGCTTGGGATCGCGTAAGTCTGCTTCGCTCGACTCGAGCCTTGCTGCGGACTGCCAGGCTTGTCCATCGACGGACTGGATCACGCGAAGTGCTCCGTCGGGAGATACGTGTCCCTGTCCTTCGCGAAAAGCACACCACCAGCGATCCTGGAAGCGAATCAAATCCGTGAATGCGTTGTGGGGTGCCAAGTCCCAGATCTTGCGAACCTCGACCAGCCGCCCTTCTGCCGAAGGCGGTTCTTCGGCACGCAAAAGCGAGGATGCGCCAAAAGCGATCACGAGGCACAATGCCCTTGAGCAGTAAACGATTACATGAGAATCCAAGATCATTCGTCTCACCTCCCAGAACGATTTTCAGCGAGCAGTTCGGCTGCTACTTGCTGAATCTGTTGCCAGGCTCTTTCCACATGTCGCGCCTCGGTGTGTGTCTGACCGACGCAGAACCGCAGGACAAAATCTTCGTTCAACACAGTATGAGTCAAATAAAGCTGTCCAGTTGCGTTCAGTCGATCGAGCAATCGTCGGTTCAATTCGTTGCCGGCTCGATGACGAAAGCAGACCAGGTTCAAGGGGACAGGGGCTGCCAATTCAAACTGGTCGCTGTCTTCCACCCACCGGGCAAACTGTTGTGCCATCTGGATATGCTGCCGAATATGGTGTTGAAGTCCTGCAATGCCGTAATGACGGATCACAAACCACAGCTTCAGCGCGCGAAAGCGACGCCCTAATGGGATCTGCCAGTCTCGATAGTCGATCACCGCGCCCGATTCAGTCGCCTGGTTCCGTAAGTACTCCGGCAGAATACTCAGCGTGCGGATCAAGTCGGCCCGACGTGCGACGAAGAAGCAGTCGCAGTCGAAATTCGTAAACATCCACTTGTGGGGGTTGAAACAGTAGCTGTCCGCCAATTCCACGCCTTGATGGAAGTGTCGAAACTCGGGGCACACGGCCGCCGTTCCGCTCATTGCGGCATCCACGTGCAGCCATACGTTCTCCGCCCGGCAGATCTCACCGATGGCTCGTATCGGATCCAGGGCGTTCGATGAAGTTGTGCCAACCGTTGCGCATACAAAACACGGCATCTGACCGGCCTGCCGATCGAGTTGGATCTGTTGCGCCAGCGCCTCCGGACGCATGGCGAAATTCGAGTCGACGGTGATTCGACGCAACTGTTGACTTCCCAGACCGGCGATCTTGATGGCCTTCTCAATCGAAGAATGGGCCTGCGTGGACGAGTAGGCCACCAGCCGACTGTTGACGCCGGATTCGTTGCTTTGCCAGTTTGTCGACCGTTCCCGCGCGGCCAGCAGCGCCGTCAATGCAGCACTCGATGCCGTATCCTGAATGACGCCTCCGCCGGTGCTGGTCGAACGGAATTGGTCGGGCAAGCCCAGCATCTCCACGAGCCAATCGAGCACGAGTGTTTCCAGTTCCGTGCAGGCGGGGCTGGTCGCCCAGAGCATTCCCTGCACGCCCAGTCCGGCCGAGAGCAATTCACCCAGAATGGAAGGCCCTGACGTGTTAGCAGGAAAAAACGCAAAAAAAGATGGTGATTGCCAGTGAGTTATGCCGGGGAGCAGGATCCGCTCCACGTCTTCCAGGATTGCCGAGAATGGCTCGCCGGTCGGAGGAGCACTGGCCGGCAATTGTTGGCGAACTTGCCCGGGTTCAAGCGTGGAAAGAACCGGGTAAGACTCGATCCGTTCGTAGTAATCCGCAATCCAATCGACGAGCATTCGTCCGTGGCGTCGGAACTCGTCCACGGGCATGTGGTAGCTCGGCAAATCCTTGGTTTCTTTGTTCATCATCAACCGTCAAGAAGATCCGCTGCGAAATTGTCTACGGAGCGAACGTGTACGACGGCGTGGAAGTCCGTCGTGCACGTGCGACGCGCCGCTAATTCTTAGCTGGGACAGAACACTCGTAACAGTTACAGTCTGACGGACCGGCAGTTGGACGACCTGCGATCGGGCATTTAGGCAGCTTTCAGGCCGAATCTTGCCCCCGTGGTTTCTTCGCCAATCCGCACACGGCAATTTACCCCATCGCCAGCTTCTCGTGTTGTCCCGCCGCCGTACGCTAGATTGACTCCGCAGTGCGATTGCTATCGAGTTGGGGTGTGATTCCCTGCAGTTAACACCTTATATTGGTGTCGCAGCCAGTTGCGCAATCCGATTCGGTACAGTCGCGTAAGCGGTCGTCCCGAGGGGCCGCCTGCGATGGATGTTTCTGCGGTCACCGTTCCCAGGTCCGCGACATACCGATAGGATGGCGCGACAATAATCGATCGGCCGTAAGCGCGAACCACGTTTGCCTGATTCAACGTCGCTCGACTTCCTTCGAACGTCACACGCCCGGAATGGATCCAGGGGATTCGCTGCGGCGCAAGCACGTTCCGCAGGCTGAACAACTGTTGCCGACCCCACGGGGAGAGCGATTCCGGAGGGTTCTGCGCTAGGACACGGCGCACGACTTGCTGCACAGCATCTTTTAGTTCGCTGTTGATGCGGTTTCCTGGTTTCGGGTTTGCCGGATCGTAGTGCAGAGCAGAACGATCGAAGTACTGGTAATAGGTCCCGAGCAGGGGAGTTTCACTGACCAGTGCGTTCCAGGCGAATTCCCCGAACAATTTCCGTCCACACGTCTCACGCAGGATCTCGGCGTACACGAGCTCAAACAGTGTGGCGGCTCGTGATGAAGCGCCATAGCAGCAATCCCAATCTCGGAGGGCTTGACTGCCGGCTAAATCGGGCGGCAACAGCGGCAGCAGGGCCTGAATCCACCGCTCGGCATGTCGCGAGTACAGGTCAGCCTGAAATCGCTTCATGTCGCGGATTGTGAAACGAGGGGACTGAGACAACAGTTGACGCGCTCGTTCGGCACGATCCGGACCCATGCACAGATTGATCGCGCGAGGACCTGCCGGCGATTCGTGGTGATCGTTGGCGGTGACCAGAAAACCCTCCGGCGGATTTAAGGTCGATGCGAGTTGATCTGGATCGACGAGGCCCTGCCAGGCCGCACCCGGATCCCAACCGGCGAGTGGATACAGACCCGAGTGCGAACGCACGGGGAGGAGTCCGGATTGCTGATACCCGATGTTTCCGCGGCGATCTGCGATGATCCAGTTTGCGGAGATTGCCGCATGCCGCAGAACGCGCTGCGCTTCGGTGACCGAATCGAGACGGGGCAACTGACGGAGCGTTTTGAGGAGGGCGACGGCGCCCTGCGATCGTCCGGACCACGAACAGCTCAAATACAACCCGCTCGGCGGTTCTTGAGCGTAAGGATCATAGTCCAGCACACCGCGGTCGTTTCCATACAGTGTGATCGCTACCGGATCTCGGCCCCGTCGCTCAATCGTCTCGCGTCGCACGCTGAAATCGTGCCAGCCTTGGCGGTTCCAGAATTGTCCGGCCTGACATCGTTCCAAAAAGAAATCCATGACATCCATATATCCGTAGGTGAAGCCGAACGAGATGTCGTTGTTTCGCCCCATCAACAGTCCTGGCAGTCCAGGGATGCTGACGCCAATTCCGAATCGCGGGCCTGCACGGGTGACGAATTCGTACCATGTTTGCGGCAGTTGACCGCTGGGTAGGTGAGGATCGTGACACTCCAATGCGTTACCCGTCGCGGATCGTTGCGGAGCGACTGCCCAGTTATTGCTGGCCGAAAGGTGGGTGATTGCGTTCAAGAACCCGGTCGTGGGAACAGGGGGCTCCCACACGGTGACTTGTCGGATCAGTTGGATCTGCTCGTCGGTCAGACCGTCCAAGTGTGGATAGAACAGTTGCTGAAGTCGGTCGATGCGGACTCCTGCCTGAATCGCCTGGACGATGAATTTCTCGATCTGTCGCTGCGAATGGCTCATGAAGTAGGTGATCAGCTTCGATACCAGCAGGGTATCGGCCGGTGTCCAGGGAGCTGGATTGTAGCGCAAGAATCGCAGCTCGAACGGAAGCGAGCAATGCTGCAGGTAGTGATTGACCCCGCGGCAATAAGCCTCAACCCATTGCTTGGTCTCCGGATCACACTGGCCCCACTCTTCCTGAGCAGCTCTTTGGAAGCCCATCAGTCGGGCGAACATGTCGATCCGCAGGTGATCGTCACTCGCCTTGAGACATTCGCTCACCCGACCTTGACCAGCCAAGCGGTGGATCAGCATTTGGACGAGTCGATCCGCCGCGTGAGCCCAGCCCATCCCTGCGGCGACTTGCAGTTCGTCGTCGGCGGACACTTCCATGACACCTTCTGTGGTCCGTCGCAGGCATACCTTCTCGGGACCCAGATCGATCGTCACTGGCCTGGAAGTGATTCTCATTCGAGTTCCCAGCTGGCACCGTATTTCCGACGCGGTCGGAAAGGTCATTCGATGGTCTTGAGCAACTCCTTCCAACGCTGCCAAGCCTGCTGCCGCGCCCGCTGGTTCGCTTCACTCGCGTCCGGTGCCTCACCAGCTCGCATGAAGCCGTGTCCCGCACCATCGTAGATGATCGGTTCGTATTTCTTCCCAGCCTCTTTCATCAGTTCCGTCGATTTTGGAATTGTCGCATTCACGCGCGCATCATTGCCTCCGTAGAAGCCAAACACAGGGCATGCAATTCGGGCGATGTCGTCCGCTTGATCCGGTCCGCTTCCGTAAAACACGAATGCTGCCTTGATGTCCGAGTTGTTCGTCGCATAGCGAAAGGTTTGACTGCCACCCCAACAGAATCCGCCGACGACGACTCTGCCATTGCAGGCGGGCAGGGCGGCAACCTGTTTCGCGACGGCATTCAGGTCGGCCGTAATCTGATCGGGTGGCAGCGACGAGATGGCGCGGCGGACGGCGTCTCCACTACCCAGCTCCGCCGTCCCGCCACCGTCCGGAGCGGCACCGGACAGTAAGTCGGGTGCAATCGCGATGTAGCCCGCCTCTGCCAGTTGATCGCAGACGCCGCGAACCCAATCGGTGAGTCCGAAGATTTCGTGAATCACCAAGACGGCCGTTGCCTTGTCGCTCACTTCAGGAAAGGCAAGGAAGCAGTTCACATCCCGATCACCTTGCTTGACGGTGACCCACTCCAAATGTCGCGGCGACTCTTCCAGACGTTTCGTGACCCAATCCTGAGCTTGAATGTTGGAAGTGATTCCCATTGCGAGAACTGCGAAAAGGATGCCAGCGCGCTTCATGGATTGCTCCTGCCTTTGAGGTTCGAGAAACAGAGATAAGAAGTGTACGCGAGACTTTGTTAGACCGATCAAGGGAGCTGCGAATCGAGGACGCGGCAGCGCATCAAAAAATGCTGGGCAGTGGTTGGGAACAAACGACGAGAGGTCCCAGATCGCCAGCCTGTTGGGGCATCGCCGGATTCTGCTATAACCACTCCTCGAAAGAAGCAGGTTTTCACACGCGCAACAGGACGGAGGCATCGCGACGGACACAGTGGCTGCCGATTCGCCATCCCGGAGCGAAACGTAGCCTAACTTCCGACTGGATGGCTGTCCAGAAGATCAAGGGAAAGACGCTCACCGACTCCAGCAAGGTCGCGCTCAGGGCATGACGAACTGGTGGCCCTCCGGACGCACGACAAGCACCGGGCAGTTTGCCTTGCGGACGACTCTTTCGGCGACACTTCCGATCAGTACGTGGGTTAGCCCCGACCGGCCATGGGTTCCCAGCACGATCAGGTCGATCGAATTCGCTCTCGCATAGCGAACAATCTCGACGAACGGGATCCCTTGGAGCACTTCGCGATGGACGCGCAAGTCCCGGTCAAAATCCGAATCGGGCCATTTCTCCAGATCCCGCACGGCCCCGGCCTCCCGATCTTCCAGGATGGCTTGCGGTACGGGCGATCCCGCGCTTGCGGCGATCAGCAAGGTGGGATCCACGACCGTCACTAAGTCGATCTGTGCTGTAAACCGGTGGGCCAATTCGCGTGCGTACTGCGCGGCAGGACGCGAGCATTCACTGAAATCTGTCGGAACCAGAATTCGATCAATCTTGATCATCGCCGTCCCCCCTTTCCATTTCATGACCGACCCATCGCACCGGGTGTTGGATAATGCGATGGGGCGGGCTATCATCAGGTCAGGTCGAGATTCGTTCGCGAATCGGAGTGCTGTTCCTTAATGTTTGCGCCAGAGGCTTCTCACTCATGGACACACTGATTGGACTGTTCTGTATCCTCTCGGTCGCCTTCCTTGTGATCGGTGCTGTCGGAAAACTGTTGTTTGGCGACCCGTAGTTCCGCACTTTTGCGAAATGCAAGAATGTGGCATTCGGCCGCACAAATGGCACCGAAGAACGGACTCGGTAAACTCCGCTCGCTCTCGTCCCCTCAAAAACGATCGGGAAAGCCGACACAAGGAGAGGTCGATTATAGCGCTGCAATGCGGTTGCTCGTGATCCGACGTTGATGCTGACATACCGCAGTTCGATCAGCCCTAACGAGCATATGCGGATTGGCCCCAGGAAGTTTCGGGGACAACAAGATCGTTGCAGATCCAGTTCACCCCTTCGGCCCGCCTAGCCGTCACTTGTGCCAACTGTTTCAAGTAGTAACTGGGAACACGCCCCTCCAGGTGAACGCATCCACCGCGGGAGGATACTCGGATCTGGCGGAGAACCGCGTAGCCACTTGCAGCGAGCACTCGACTGACGCGCGATTCCAGAAGTTCGTCATCCGTCGGTGTCGGAGTCCGCGGATGCTGTCCGTCTGAGGACTGCATTTTTCCCTTGCCTCGCCTTCGGTGAATCTGTTCCACATCAAGTAATACTGCGCTGAATCCTATGCAGTCGGACTGTCGGCGGATACGGGAAAAAAGATCTCGGCGATGCGTAAGTTGGGGCGAATCCCGCCGAAAAAGGGCAGTTCATCACTTGGTGTTCGCACGACGACGGATGCCGAATTGCTCGGGCCCAACAACGGATTCGTAAGTTCCATTCGCTGCCTTCCAAGCGTGTCGACGTCTGATCGCCGAGTGAGATTCCGAAGCGAGCTGCGACAACGCGTGTCAAAAGTCTCGCGTCTTGTCCGGTCCGCCGGGGCCCGAAGGACCGATGAACAACCGATCGACAAGTCCGTCGTGGCCAATCTCTTCCATGTCTGGTTCCGCTGAGGCAGCGAAATCCGATTCTTTTTTCCTCGCACCCTGCGCCGCCGACCGTTCTTCCTCAGAGAAAGTACCACCGTATTGGCCGGTCCCTTCCGACAAAACGGCAGCCCATTCGCTCGGGTCGAAAACCGGAAGCTGTTTGAGGTCATCCGGTTGTAGATGTAGAGTCAGGAAAACGTGCCCGTCTTCGCGGCGAACCGTAACGGCGTGGCAGGGCACCGCAACCCACCTTCGGCGGTGTTGCGGATCGTCCGTTAGAGAGATCGCCGTGTAGCACAGCGAGTGATCCTGCAGGCGAACGATGAAATCCTCAACGTGCCCGATTTCCTCGCCGGACGGGAATTGAACCGGTCGTCCGATCAGTTCGCCGAGTCGGCAATGCATGCCCGTCGCCGTCGACATCGTCAAGTCTCCCTATGCCAAAGGATACCAGAAAACGGTTCCTAATTATCCGTTCGAACACCTGTTCTTGACAGGACCGCTTCCGCAGCACTGGCAAAGCCAGTGGCACCCGCTGATCTAGTGTGCCACTGGCTCTGCCAGT
>CAZFWV010000227.1:0-11342 GCA_964522605.1 uncultured Pirellulaceae bacterium | reverse complement strand
AAACTGATGCCACTGTTATGCATCATATCGAATTCCGCCACGCGAAACGGCGGAGCGACCTTGTTTTTGACCACTTTTGCCCGCACGCGCTGCCCAACCACTTCCTCGCCTTCCTTCAAGGATCCAATTCGTCGAACGTCGATGCGGCAGGAACTGTAGAATTTCAACGCGCGCCCGCCGGGGGTCGTTTCCGGACTCCCGAACATCACCCCGATCTTCTCGCGAATCTGATTGATGAAGATCACGGCCGTTTTCGCCTTGGAAATTGCTCCCGTCAGCTTGCGCATCGATTGACTCATCAGACGAGCCTGAAGGCCGACATGGGAATCGCCGATTTCCCCCTCCAATTCCTGACGGGGAATCAAGGCGGCCACCGAATCGATCACAATCACGTCCACGGCATTGGATTTGATCAACATCTCCGTGATGTGCATCGCTTCCTCCCCGCTGGTCGGCTGGCTGACCAGCAAGGTCTCCAATTGGACCCCCAGCTTCTTTGCCCAACTGGGATCCAGTGCGTGTTCGGCATCAATGAAGGCAGCAATGCCGCCTTGCTTCTGCGCCTGAGCTACGACGTGCAGAGCGAGCGTGGTCTTACCACTCGATTCAGGCCCAAAAATCTCGATGATCCGGCCTCGCGGAATCCCCTGACCACCCAGGGCCAGATCGAGCGACAAACTGCCGGTCGGAATCCCCTCGATCGCCCCCAGTTTATCGGTCCCCAGCGGCATGATGGCCCCTTCACCAAACTGCCGCTCAATCTGTTGCAGGGTCGTCTTGAGCGTCGCATTCTGCTCCATCAACGACGGCAGCGCACTCGGGCCTTTTTTCCCGGTGGAGCGACCATTTTCTGTCGTCCCTTTGTCCGGTCCCTTGTCTGCCCCTGCGGCTTTCTTTGCCATCCGATTCGGTGCCTTCCGTCCTGTGACCATTGCGAGAACTCCTTGGGCAAATTACCCGGCTTTCGTCGTTTTCCCGGGGAACGTCTTTTCTTCCGTGGAAGCAATCGATTCCGAAAAGGGGGTCGGGAGCCCGATCCAGCAAGTCGTGGTCAAACAAGGGAGCAGCTTCCAGCGAGAACGACTCCCGACCCCGTTTCCGCAGCTTCACCCCGGACCCGCATCGCGACTCCGAATAGTGAACACTTGAACATCATAGCAACCTGGTCGCCGATCGGCAAGCCGGGTTGCAACCGGTCGGCACAAAATCCCGATTCGGACTGGGTCGTGCTGGGTCCCAGCTTAGGATTGGGGTGCGAAGTCCGGCTCGAGCCATTGTCCTCCACGGCACTTCCGGCTCGGCGGGAGCCTCGCCCTCTCATTGCGTCGATCGCAACATCGCGCTTCGAAAAAGCACTAGCCGCCGAGTGGTGCATGGCTGAGGGCCGTGTAGACGGGCCCTTCCGGGGTCAATTCGGACGAGAATACGACCAGTTCTTCGACATCGATCTCGCCCAGGTCGACCGCGGATTTCTCGCGAATCCGTGCCGTCAGCTCCGCCGGTGGACGTGTTCCATGGCGAACGCGGCCGAGGGTCAAATGCGGCTGAAATCGCCGGACTTCCCTCGGGAATCGCAAGCGGGCCAGCGCATCGTCCACGCGGCGGTGCAGTTGTTCGAATTGGCGGGCCGAGTCCTCAATTCCCAGCCACACCGTCCGGGGTCGTTGCGGATTCGGAAACGCACCGACTCCGTGGCAGGCAGCCCGGAACGGTGGCAAATCGGCGATTGCCCGGGCAGTCACCTGACAGACTTCATAGATCTCCGTGTCCTCGACATCGCCCAGAAACTTGACCGTCACATGGATGTTCTGGGGATCGACCCACTTGATCCCTTCCTGCTGCTTTCCCAGGAAGCGAATCATGTCGGATGCTTTCTGCCGCAGACCGGCGGGCACTTCTACCGCGAGGAACGTGCGGATCCGTGACATGCTCAGCCTCTATTGAGTCTCCAGGATCGCGGAAACCTGATCCTGCAAGGAGTGATTCAGGCGGGCTCCGTGAATCGTGACGACGCGAGAAGCGAGGTAATTCCCCCAGCGCGCGGCCTGCAGCGGAGAGTACCCGTGCGTCAAGCCGAACAGCACGCCGCCAGCAAAAGCGTCCCCCGCCCCCACCGTGTCGATGGCCTGCACCGGAAATCCTGGAACATGATCGACCGCTGTGCCACGAACAACCAGACACCCCCGAGGACCGTCCGTGACGAACGCCAAACGCACCAGATCGCGCAACTCGCCGACGGCCTCCGACAATGAGTCACATCCGGCAAAGCGGCGCAACTCCTCTGCATTGCAGAACAGCACGTCGCAGAAGTCCGTCACCAGGCGGCGGAAATCGGCTGCATACCGATCGACCAAAAAGGGATCAGAGAAACTGAAGGCGACCTGGACATCACTTCGCCTCGCCTGCTGCATCGTTTCCAGGCAGGCTTGTCGGGGCTGTGAAGGATCCCAGAGATAGCCCTCCACGTAGGCAAACCGGCAGCGACGGAGACGATCTGCATTAATGTCCGTAGGCGACAGATGCGACGAAACCCCGAGATGCGTGCACATCGTCCGTTCTGCATCGGGGGTTGTCAGGACCACACAACTCCCGGTTGGCTCACTCGCCTCGGGAGCCGGATGCACATCAAAGTGCACGCCCGCCTGAAGGAGGTTCAGGCGATAGAATTCCCCGTTCGTATCCCGGGCGACCTTCCCGGTGTAAAACCCGGTCCCGCCACTTTGTGCAACCGCAATGATCGTGTTCGCCGCAGATCCGCCCGATTGCATCTCCAGATTGTGATGCTCTAAATCATGCAGGAGAGCTCCCTGTTTTTCCGCATCGACCAGCAGCATTCCCCCCTTCGGCAGATCATGCTCGCGCACAAAATCATCGTCGACCATCGCCAAGATATCGACCATCGCATTGCCGACGCCAAAAACATCCATGCGACCATTATCTTCCGGCAGTCCATTCATCATCACTATCCACAAGAACAGGTTTCCAAGAGTTTCGCAGGCTCGAGCCCGACAGGCAATCGGGGGACGTCATGCCCCGATCAGAACGCACCAGAGAACAGGAGTTCATCGGCAACAGCCAACTCGAATAGTTCGTCCCATTCTGCTACGCGGGCGTTCTTGCGTGACCAGGATCGCTCGGTCGTCGGATCGTGCCCGATCTGGGCGAACAGCCGGTCGCGAGCCAACTCTTTGTGCGACGACCGGGGGCACGACGGTTCAACGGATGCCGATGCGGGTTCCGGTTCGTTGACCGCGAGATCTGTCGTGATGACCGCGAGGGCAACGTCGTCGGTCAACGCGATTCCCTCGGCAGACGTCGCCGGCTGGAAGGCTGCCGTGGCCGCCGCCTGTTCATAGCCGCCCGCCATCAACGCGATCACGAGATCGCCCGTGTCGAACTCCCCGTTTCCGTTCCAGTCCCCTTCACTCCAAGTCGAATTTCCCGGCACACCGTCTTCGTATTCCCCAAAGGTGAGGACTCGGACAAGATCACCCGTGTTAAAAACGCCATTGAGATCTGCGTCGCCGTACGTGGTGCCAAACTCCTGAAAGATCAATTGATCCCGGTCGGCCATATCGACGCGACCGTCACCGTTCAGATCGTACTCCAACGAAGGAGTTGGGCTATTCTGCTGTTGAGTAAAGAGTTGGATGTCGGCTTCGGTCAGTTGACCATCCCCATCAAAATCACCGGGACGAGTCGGGGAAAACTCCACCGTCCCGGGTGTTGGCAGGGCCGCATCCCATGATTGAGAGTCACTGCCCAGCGTCAGACGCATGCGCTGTAGAGAGTCGCCTTGACCATCCGCGGTCTCTGGCCACGGCGCAACGTCGTCGTACCAGACTTCATCTTCGAGCAGTCTGGGAATCTGTTCCGGATTCTCTTCACTCGGAACCCCGGGACGCTGCAATGTCAGTCGCTGTCCTCCGTTGTCCAATTCTCCACCATAACCGCCGAACAGACGAACCTGCGAACTCAAGCCATAATGAACGCGGAAGGCTGCCAGGCGGTTCGCGTTTTCTGGTTTGGCAGGATTAAAGGAAATCAGCAAGACCGTCTCGCCCGCAGCCAGCTGTTGATCGGCAGCAAAGTCGAAATCCACATCGCCCCGCAACCGCCAGTTAAGCAACGGAACGGCTTCCGTCGTCGAATTGTGCAACTCGACATACTCCAAGTCGTCGGCGGTTAACTCCGGATCCAGAACGAGGGCCGCTTCGGACGGCGCCGTCGGATGATATTGGACTTCGCTGATGACCACCGGTCCCACACGAAACGTGCCGTTGGCGCTGCCGAGGGAAGGACTTGTCAGAGGCGCCATCCCACTGACCGGATAGGGCGATCGACCAAACGACTCACCCGGCGCTGCGGCGGGGAAGGACACACTGTCAACGAACCACGTCGGTCGGTCGGCGGGTCCCCACGTCAAGTAGAGCTGATCTCCCTGGGTTCCACTCAGACCGAAGGCCTCCCCGAAATCTCCCTCGTCCACGACCCAGTAGGCTCCGGCGGCAAGGTTCGTGCTGGGCAGCCGAAACTTGGCGAATCCTTCCGTCGTGTCATCGGTCAGGAAGAAGCTGCCCAGATTCACGACGGTCGAACCCGTATTGAGCAATTCGATCGCATCCAGTGGAGGCGATACAGGCCGCGACAGGATCTCACTGATTTCCACGGAAGGAGCGACGACCGTGTCGGCCTGGCCGGGTGTTCCATGAATTCGCGCACTCGCCTGCCAATTGGTCGGCAGCGCGGGATCCTCGTCGACATCGACAATTTGCAACGAACTGCCCCATCCGTCCGCGCGTCCCGGCCAACGCTGGTCGGGATCATCGCCGTAGGCAAATTCGAACACCGTCGACTGCGTCGCGTCCTCCAGCTTGATGACTTCCCCACTATCCCGGAGTCCACTTGCCATCTGGAATTCGCCTGCGATCTGGCCCGCGACTTCGCTGCCATAGCGAGCCAGGAACGCCGCCTGATCCTTGACGATCACCAGCCGTTGCTGCGCGGCGAGGGAACTGACCGAGGACTGCGCGAAATCGAACTCAATCCCATTCGTAAACCGCATCCCGGTCAGGTCCAACGTGACGTCGGTGGATGTGTTAATCAACTCAAGAAATTCGAACGATTCACCGGTCCAAGTCGGGTTGATCGCCAGTTCTTCCGGCGTCGCCGGTAAGGGGTTGTACATGATTTCCGCGACGCGCAGGTACAACTGGGCATCGGTCGGTTCACCTTCGTACGACCACGTATTGACCAGAGTCCCATCATCGGACAACAGCTCAATCGTCTCACCGAAGTTTGACAAATGCCCGTCGTAATTACCCTGCACGAACAAGCCCTGCCCTCCTTTGGGCCCTGTCGTGCGCGCGAGAAATGCCGTCACGCTGGGCGTCACGTACAGGCTCCAACCGGCGGGCAACACGGTTCCAGGCGTGAACTGCCACTCGACGGCTCCCTCAAGCTTCCATCCCGAAATATCCACGGCCACGCCATGCGGATTGCGCAGTTGCAGGTATTCCTCATCCTGATTTCCACTGACCGGATTGAAATCCAGCGCCACCAATTCCAACTCCGGATGGTCTTCCTGAGCCAGCGGGATCGGGCCATTGGGAGTGACCTGTGTGTTGTAGAGAAACTCGCGCCGCGGGCCGGCATACTGGTTCTTCAGAATATTGGTGGCCTGCTCAAACGTCTGGAAACCGGTCTGTCCCCACGTCGCGGGATTGCGCTGATTGTCCAACGCCGCGTCTGCCGACATCAACTGCACCAGTTCATCGACTCGCGTTTCGAGCGGCAATTCGTCGTAGGGCGTTCCGGGCGGCTTCACATACTGATCAATCACCGTTCGGACGCGCCGCAAGTACATGTCACGAAAACCGGGCGTCGCGTAGAGGGCGCTAATCAGGCGATTGTTTTGCCCCATGAACAGAGCATTGTCGGGGTACATCGTGTCGTCGAAATAAGCCAGCCCAAAGCCACCCCAGTTTCTCCCCTGCGACAGATCGACGTCCCACGGGAGATACTGCCACTGGCCTGTCCCATTCGTGTCACGATATGCGTAGTAGTTCTTGTGGCAGCAATCCCGGTTCGACGTAATCACGAATCCGGCCAAGTAGTTCGCCATCGCCGCGATGTCGACATTATCGAAAAAGAAATTGGTGCGCGCCTGCCCCCGCAAGTTGATGCCGTTGACAAGTGCCTGCAGATCCGCATTCCCCTCATCTCGGCGAGTCTTTTTCTCCCCCGTGGGCGAATCCATACTGTTGTACATCTTGTAGAGCGCGCCCTCCCCGTCGAGCTCTAATCGGTCGAGCCACCGGTCGTCGGCATCCTCGACAAAGTCGTAGACCGCGAAGAATTCCCCGTTATGCTGGACGCGGACGGGCCAGGCAAGATGATATCCATCGCCGATCAAGCGACGCTGCTCGTAGGCCAGCGTGTTGCGCAACTTCGACTTATCTGCGTAATTCGTCAGCAGGTTGATGTCCTTCATCCGGCGCACGTCGTCACTCCATCGAAATCGATGGTCCGACGGGAAATCGACATCCATGCTCTTCTTCTGGGTGGGGAAGCCCGACGAGGACTGGCCGTGTAAGTCAAAGCGAACGTTGTCGTAGAACTCTCCATCGTAATACAGCGACCCGCGGGTCCCTGCGGTCGTGAACGCTGAATTGCGGGAGGCAACGAACCAGTGAAACACAGGCAGATTGCTGTCGATCCGCGGGTCGACCAAGACCGTGCCAAAATATTCCTCCGAGTCCGTTGTACTTTCGAACCGTGGATAGCGGCTGGTCTGCCCTTGCGAATCCTCCGCCGTCATGTACCAGCGGATCATCTGCCCTTGCTGCGCCAAACCGGCGGGAATGGTCGCGGTATAGATTCCATCGCCCGCCGTCTCGTCAGCTCCGCTTCCATCATCCACCATCCGCACGTCACGCAGATTGCTGTACATCGCCCGATAGTGCAGATCGACGCGCGACACCGGAGCGAATGCTTCCGTCACGGTCGCCGTCACGACAATCGGATCGGAAGCCTGGGGCAGGTCGGGCGTATGACTGCGATCCAAGAAGATCGGGCCGACGGTTGGATCGCCCAGCCCATTCGGTTCGCCGGGCGTCGGCTCCACGAAATACCGAAACTGATCGGTGCGCACATCGAGTCGTGTTCCGATCAATTCCGGTACGAGTAGAAAATCGCGGTTGCCGACAGAATGATTGATCCCCTGGATCATCAGAATGTTTTCGGTTCCGGCAATCAGCAGATCGATCGCATCGGTCACATTGAAGCTCTGACCCTGCAGGGCCTGTTCTACCGTGCGGTCGAATTCCGCGGTCGCATCCCAGAATGCACTGCCCGCTTCCGCACCTCCCCCGGCCGCGATCGGCTGGCCATTCAGATAGGCCACGAAAGCATCATCGTACTTCATATTCAAGGTCAGCGCGTCGAAGTCCGCATGCTCGGGCGTAAAGGGAATCCGGACATAGACGGAACTGGCCACGTCTTTCATCGCCGTTTCGATGTTCGTGACAATTTCATCCGCCAGCGTCGGTCGGCCACCTTCGTCGCCAATCAGCGGAGTCACATCCTCGATCTTCGCTGTAAAGATCGTATCGTCGCCTGCCTCGAAACCAGCCTCTCCCGGATCGATCACAAAGTCGATCCGCTGCCCCTCCGTGACGGCGGCGACCACGCGATAATCAAATCCCGCGCCATTGATTGCCCGACTGAAAACCGGTTCGCCGTCCACCAGAATCTTGCCGATCACTCCGTCCCCCGTCGGATCTACGTTTTCCAACCGACCGTAGATCAAGACAGAACCGGTGACTTCACTGATCCAGCGGCGAATCGGATGATGCACGTCGCTGCCCGTACTGCGTCCCGCGGGCAGTCCACCCTCGGATCGCAGTTCTGTCTGCGGCGGATCGGGTGCCACCGCCAGATCCCATTTCGTCCCGTCCCACTTGTTGAAAGTCGAGATCGTCGACAGTCCCGACCAGAGAAACCGCGTGAAGTCGCTGCCGGTCGGGTCATAGACCCCGTCACCATTCGTCTCGTCCGCCGTGCGATCCCAGTAGCCGTATTGCCACCCATTGCGATTCTGGTACTGGTTGAATTCAGCCAGAGAATCTGCAATCAGCGTCCCCGAACCGGGAAGCGGGTTCGGGTCATCGGCGGGGTCGTAAAAGCCAATCCCCACATCCGCGTCGAACCACTCGGGGCCGCTCGTGTCGAGTGCCGGATCAAGCCAAGTGCCGGCCAGATCCTCCGACAAGGGATCCGCGTCCAGGTGGCCATCCGTCGCAACCCAAATCCGCGCCGCGGATCCAGTTCCCACAAGCAACGCGCGCGTCGTCGCATTCGGAATTCCGTAAGACACATCCTCGACCTGCTGAGGATACTGCGGTGCATAGGCAAACTCGACACTCTCATCCGGTCGAGTCAGCGCGAGATACTCGCCGTCGGCATCCAGCCGGAAATCGGTGTGGAGCGGTCGCAACGGGTTATCTCGATCCTTGCCCGACGCGAACACAACCAAGTGCTCACCTGGCGACAAGGAAACGCGCGGCAATCGCCATTTATTCGCGTTCTGCGCCTCATCGGTCAGATGCCAGCCGTCCAGATCGACAATCTCAGAGCTGACGTTCAACAGCTCGATCCAGTCCGAATCGTCCCCATCCTCGTCGGCCAACACATTGTCATTGCTGGCAGCGAATTCGCTGATGATGACCTGTGCTGCCAGCACCACGCGCGGCTCCAATGCCTCCAGACGCGGCAACGCACGACGTCGCCGCGCTCGACGACGACTTCGCGCAAATCGACCCTTCAGCAAGCTTCTCACTGCCTTGACCTCACTATCGACCGACCTTGTTCTGTTCCGAGTCGCCCAGACGAGAAAGAGAATTGCGGATTTTTTCCTCAACCACTTGAATGGAGACCCACCGCTCGTGTTCGGGCAAACCCACGAGATCCGCGGAAATCCGCCACGAATCCCGCCAGCCCGGAGTTGGGTCTGTGGATTTTCCCCTTCAGCATACACAAATAATGAAAAAAGCGACCGGCCTTTGTCTCGGAAGGCCGGTCGCCAAAGAATCTCAACAGTTTTCTCTAACTACCTACGGCGTCGCAGAGCAGCCAGACCGAGGAATCCCAAGCCGGCCAGCAGGATGCTGGAGGGCTCGGGGATGGGCACAATCTGCTCAATCGTGAATCGGAATGTCGTGCCGTCCGACCCGTCGGCAATTGAATTGAGCGTCAGGGGGTCGAGCGGATTCAACACCCCGGCACCATCGGGATCAATCGCGAAGTCGAGAATCGAGCCGCTACTCAATTCGAGGAGGTCGACCTCGAACAGAACGTTGCTTCCATTACTCGTTTCAGACCAGATTTCTTCACCGTCCAGGAAGATTCGCCCGACGACTCCATCGCCACTCGCGCTTACGTTGTTCAACAATCCGCTAATCCGAACGTCGCCATCGAAATCGCTGACCCAACGTCGTACCGCCCAATGGACTTCCGGAGTGCCCTGACCGTTCGCGGCAGGATGCCCGCTGACGTTGGTGACTTCGGTCCAAGGCCCCGCTCCGGCCGCGTTGTTATCGAGCAGGTCCCATTTCGAACCACTCCAGTGGTTTGTGCTGGACTTCCAGGCACCGACGGTTCCGTCCGTCGAAATCACGCCACTGCCATCATTCAGGAATGGGATCATGTCGGATACATCGTAGTCTCCGTTGCCATTCTCGACATCCTCACGCACGTCGTAATACCCGAAGGTCCAACCATCCTGTCCCTGGTTCTCGGAGAATTCCGCTACGGAATCCGCCAGTACGTTGCGGGGGATGATTGGGTTGTAGAGCTCTCCATCGGGTAGCTCCGTGCGAATGGTCAGCCGATTCGTCGATCCATCCGAACCATCGTTGGCATTGGGACCGAGCGCCAAGTCGATGACGTCACCGGGGTTGATGTCCCAGTAATACGTCCTGTTCACGCCAACCCCATCGTTCCCGGCAATCGAGGAAGAGTCGACCTCGACGCCGTTGACATACAAGTGACCCGAGACGCCATCGCCACCGCCGGTATTTGACTTCGCCATCTGCCAATTCAACGCCAGGCGAGTTGTCTCGGTCAAATCGCTGGCGACGTATCGGCGAATGGTCCAGTGTTCATCACCATTGTTCGTGCCGTTCGGATGCGTGTTCGACTGCCCCAATTCGGTCCACGGTGCAGCGCCAGCAGCCAGATCATATTTCGTGCCGTCCCAGACCGAGGCGTCGAACGCCAGGAAGTCGGCGGGCTGGTACTGCCCATCCGTATCCTGCGTCCGGTTGTAGTAACCGTTGAACCAGTTCTTCTCGCCCTGCGTCGGCGTCGTCGACCAATCGTCGAACGAATCGGCCAGTGGCGGGATCGGCGGCGGGTTGTCGGTGATGGTCAGACGATAGGCCGAACCGTCAGAACCGTCCGCGCGCGTGCCGTCGATGCCCTCCGGCGTGAGTGCCAAATCGATAATGTCCCCCGGATTGATCGTCGGGTAGATACTGTTGGACAAGCCGGTTCCCGTGTTCGTTGTGAGTGTATCGAGAAGCGTCCCATTCTGGAACAGGTGCACCGTCGTTCCCGGACCACCGGTGTTGGTTGCCCGCAAGTGAGACGTCAATTCCAGTTGCGTCGGTGCAGCCAACGAATCAGCGACCCAGCGGCGAATGACCCAATGTTCCTCTCCCGTGTTCGTGCCGTTGGGATGTGCACCTTCCGGCCCCATGAAGGTCCAGGGACCACCACTGGTTGTGAAATCCCACTGGGTACCCGTCCATTGATTTGGCCCCGCTTGTGACACAGGTGTGGCACCATTTGAGCCATCATTCAGGAAGGGAATGAACAGCGATGGATCGTACACACCACCACCGTCGGCAGTGAAATTGCGCCAACCGTAATACCAGTCGTCTTCACCCTGAGTTCCGGTGAGCGACCACTGATCGAGCGAATCCGCAATCGTGGCGGCCTGTAGAGAACCGGACGCCGCCAACGCCAAGACAAGTCCGGCAAGACCGAGGCCGCGACACAAGCGGCCCAAAGAATTGAAGTGAACCATGCAGGAAACTCCTCATTGTTGCGTGACTTATGACTGCATGAGCGCTCCGTCGATCTCATGGGAAAATTGCATACGAGCGTCATAATATCCCGATATTTCCGCGAGTCTACTCTTTTTTGCCAACTTCCTCGAAATCCTGATTTTGTGCAGATTCTGCAACACACCACGTGTTTCGGATCGGAAACACTCGGGCGGGAACTCTCGCTGGCTCGGGACGCGACCATCGACAAGAACGGCCGCGGAAGAACGCGGA
>CAZFWV010000226.1:0-11354 GCA_964522605.1 uncultured Pirellulaceae bacterium | reverse complement strand
TGAATTAGTAGACTGTGCGACCTCCAATGGCGGCTTGGGCCCGTTCACGAACGCGCCCCGTCTTCGCTATAATCCGGGTCCATTGGCGGGGGCCAACCTTTGCCGCCTTCGGCCCCGAACGGAGCGCTCGTTGCGCCGCCGCCTCATTACCATATCTGCCCCGCCTACCTAAAGCCTCAGAAGCTGGAGTCCCTGATGCAATCGCCCGACACCCCAAACGCGGCGGTCCGTGAAAAGATCTCTTGTCGCGTCAATCCGAACATGCGTGAGGCCTGTCGGGCCGTCGCGAAGGAAATTGCGGAGCTCATTCGGAAACGTGCGGAGGAGCACCGGCCATGCGTGTTGGGTCTCGCAACCGGCTCCACACCCGTGGGAGTTTACGACGAGTTGGTGCGTTTGCATCAAGAGGAGGGATTGTCGTTCGCCAACGTGATCACTTTCAATCTGGACGAGTACTACCCGATGCAGCCGCACGAATTGCAGAGCTACGTGCGGTTCATGAAGGAGCACCTGTTGGATCTGGTCGATATCGATCCGGCGAATGCTCACATTCCAGATGGAACGGTGGCACCGGAGGAAGTCAGCCAGTTCTGCGAGCAGTACGAAGCGGCGATTGCTGCCTGTGGCGGGATCGATATTCAATTGCTGGGCGTCGGCCGGACAGGTCACATCGGATTCAACGAGCCCGGATCCGGGCGTGAGAGCCGGACGCGATTGATCACGCTGGATCGAGTCACGCGAATTGACGCAGCCAGTGATTTTTTCGGAGAAGAAAACGTACCGCGGCGGGCGATCACGATGGGTGTCGGAACGATTCTGGACGCGCGGAAGATCTTCATGCTGGCCTTTGGAGAGCATAAGGCGGCGATTGTCGCGCAGGCGGTCGAAGGTCCGGTTACGCCGACCGTGGCGGCAAGTTTTCTGCAGCAACATCCGGACGCGCACGTGGTCCTTGATGAGGCCGCGGCTGCCGAGTTGACTCGCTTCCGCAGTCCCTGGTTGGTTGGTCCGGTCGAGTGGACGGAGGAGCGGACGCGGAAGGCCGTAATCTGGCTGGCCCGCCACCAGCAGAAGGCCGTGCTGAAATTGACCGACCACGATTACAACGAAGAAGGGATGCAGGACTTATTGGCCGAAAAGGGACCGGCCTACAACATCAACCTGTCGGTCTTTCGTCATCTGCAGTCGACGATTACCGGTTGGCCGGGCGGCAAGCCGGACCATGCGAAGCAGCCGGGGGATCGGAGTCGTCCCTTCGACTCGATTTACCCCAAGCGGATTCTGTTGTTCTCGCCCCATCCCGACGATGACGTGATCTCGATGGGCGGCACGCTGATTCGCCTGGTTGATCAGGGCCACGAGGTCCATATTGCCTACCAGACTTCGGGAAACATCGCCGTCTTTGATCACGATGCCCTGCACTTCGTTGAATTCGTCACCGATTTCAACCGACAACTAGGGATCGATTTAGATAAGACGGGGCAGTTGGAGGCACACATCGACCAATTCCTTCGACAGAAGAAGGCGGGACAGGTGGATAGTCCGGAAATCCAGCAGATCAAGGCTTTAATACGGCGCTGCGAGGCGCGGTCCGGGGCGCGCTGCTGCGGTGTTCCGGAAGAGCACCTTCACTTTCTGGACATGCCGTTTTATGAAACGGGTCGGGTCAAGAAGCGGCCGCTTTCCGACAAAGACATTCAAATCACGGTGGATCTCTTGCGGCAGATTCAGCCGCATCAGATCTACGCGGCAGGCGACCTGAGCGATCCGCACGGGACCCATCGCACGTGCCTTTCGGCCGTCTTGCGCGCCTGTCAACAAGTCCAGGAGGAAGCTTGGTATCGCGAGTGTGTCGTCTGGCTCTATCGAGGTGCGTGGCAGGAATGGGGGCCGGAACAGATCGAAATGGCCGTTCCGCTCAGTCCGCTCGAGGTCGCGCGGAAACGGGCAGCGATCTTCAAGCACGAATCGCAGAAGGACCGGGCGCTTTTCCCCGGACCCGACATGCGAGAGTTTTGGCAACGTGCTGAGGCCCGGAACGCCGAGACGGCGCGGCTCTACGACATGCTGGGACTGGCCGAATACGAAGCGATCGAAGGATTCGTTCGCTGGCCGGGGGACGCAAGTAGCTAAACGGGTCCATGACGCCGCACCTGCTGTTCATCGTGCTGTTTCTGGTACCGTCTTCGGTGATTGCGGCGTACTACCTGATCTGGGCTGTCGCGGGAGTCGCCGGTGTGCGGGACGTCCGCCACGCTTCGACCTCCCCACGGCATCGCTTCTTGATCGTCATCCCCGCCCACAATGAGCAGGCAAGCCTACTGCATGCACTGGCCTCGTGTGAACAACTCGACTATCCCCCCGAGATGTTCGTAACGACCGTACTGGCAGACAATTGCCAGGATGCAACCGCCGAAATTGCCCGCGGCGCGGGAGTTACCTGTCTGGAGCGCAACGACCCCGACCGGCTTGGTAAGGGCTACGCGCTCGCCTGGGCATTGGAGCGTCTGCAACAAGATCGCGCGCACGACGCCTACGTCATTCTTGATGCCGACTGCACACTCGATCCCCAAGCTCTTCGTGTCGCCGATGCATTCTTGACTTCAGGCGCCCGTGTACTCCAGACGAATCACCGCATCATGAATCCCGACGCCACACCGATCAGTTATGCCGCGGCGGTTGGCCGTCGATTGGAATACGACCTGTTCTTCGCTCCGAAATCGTGTTTCGGATTCGCCGTCCTGCTGGTGGGTACCGGAATGGTGCTTCATCGTTCGGTCTTGGAGCAGTGTCCGTGGACTTCTCATTCTTGCACGGAGGACACGGAGTATACGATTCGCCTGGCGGAGCAACACCAGCCGGTACGTTTTGCGTCGAATGCCTGGATTGAATGCCGGGCGGCCGAAACGATTTCGCAACTGCGGATCCAGCGGAATCGGTGGGCCCAGGGCAATTTATCGCTGGGCAGATCTCTGTCACTGCGGCTGATGGGTTCCGGAATCCTTCAGGGACCGTGGCTGTTGGCGGATTTGGGCTGGACCCTGTTGTTGCTCAGCCGCCCACTGATCCTCGCGCACTTGGCGGCAACCGTCGTGTTCTCTCTGCTGCTTCTGTGGCTCGCACCCGGAGCGGTCTCGCAGAGCCTATTCTTTGTGACGCTTGGATTGCTGGCAGCATACGGCGTCTACCTGCTTCTCGGAATCCTGACGCTCGGCCTAACCGCCCGGCGTGCAAAGCACTTGCTCGGCGCCCCCTGGGTGCTGATCGAGCTTGTGGCGATCTCGCTTCGTGCCGTCTTCCGCCCCGAATTCGGCCCCTGGCGGAAGACACCCCGCTCGTGAACTGAAAGCGGTCGATTCACGCATTCGGCGTGTGCCGTCGGACCCGTTTTCTTTCTACTCCGCCCCGTCCTCCACTCCAGGTCCACCTTATACTGAGAGATGACTCAAGAACAACTTCGGCATTCGGGTGCCTGGGGTCGAGACGCGAGGAACGAGCGTCGAGCCCCCAGCCGCGTGACCTGGGGGCTCGCTGCGCTCGACCCCAGCCACCCTCGTTGGAAAAGAACGAAGTTCTTCTTGAGTCATCGCTTAGTTACCGAAATACCTGATTACCGAACGTGCCCGATCCTGTTTTTTGATTCCATCCCATCATGACCTGCGATCGCTCTGTCCCCGAACTCGACCAGCCCGTACGAGTCCTCGTCCTGCGCGGCCTGGACGGGGCCGGTGGCGGAGCGGAACACATCATCCTGAATACGGCCAACGTGATTGACCGTCAACGCTTCCGAATCACGATCTGCTGCATGCGGCGAATGGGCGACCCGCTTTACGATTTTGACCGACGTGCCGCGGCGCGTGCGCTCGACTATCGAGAGGTTTTGCATTCCGGAGCCCTCGATCGACACGTGCTCGGTAAGCTCCGCGGCGTGGTCGATGAGGTCAACCCGCAGATCATTCACGCGCATGATTACAAAGCCAGCTTCTATGCCACACAATTGGCTCGCCGCTACCGCATCCCCCGACTCGCAACGGCCCATGGCTGGACCGGGCACACCGCGCGGGAACGTTGGCTGTACTATCCTGTCGACAAGCGGCAACTGAGTCGCTTCCCCGGTGTCATTGCGGTGTCGAACGAGATTCGGGAATCGCTGGTGCGGTACGGAGCGAACCCCGACCGCGTCGGGGTCGTGCTGAACGCCGTTCAGCTCGAGTCTTATCGGCCCGATCCGAGGATCCGCAAGCAGATACGAAGCGAATTGGGCCTTTCGGAATCGCAGATTGTGTTGGGCGCGGCAGGGCGAATCGAACCGCAGAAGCGATTCGACGTGCTGATTGAGGCCTTCGCATTCCTGCACCGACAACGCCCAAATACGCGACTGCTGATCGCGGGCGAAGGCAGTCAACTTCCGCAGATCCGCCGACAGATCCAACAGCGGGGATTGCCGGACGTCTGTCGATTGCTCGGACACTGCGCCGACATGCCCCGCACATACCAGGCCTTCGATCTGCTCGTGCAATCGTCCGACTACGAGGGAACCCCCACAGTGATCGTCGAGGCGATGGCTTTGGGAATCCCCGTGGTCGCCACCGATGCGGGAGGCACGGCGCAACTGCTGACCGATCGCGAACACGGATTGTTGGTTCCGCGGCGAGATCCGGCCGCAATCTGCCGTGCAGTCGAACAGACGTTGGACGATCCGACTGCGACGGACCAGCGTCGAGCGGCGGCTCGGCGCCGAGTTGAAACGGAATTCACTTTCTCGTATCGGACACGCCGTCTCGAGCGCATCTACACGCAACTGCTCCATTGGGGCCATCTTTCTTGGCGACGTCTTGCGGAGGAGGAATCCTGCTGCGACGGGGACCCGGTTGCGGTATAATCGGGCTTTCCTTCACTCCTTCACGCCGTGAGGTCCTCGAGATGTCCCACCACCACTCCCCTGCCCGATTGATTTGGTTCTGTGTCCTGACGCTCTCCCTCCTGTCCTCTTCCCCCGGATTTGCCGCGGAAGGGATGCAGGTCTCGGACGAAGCAATTTCCAAAATCCAAGAGTCTTTACCCGAGAACGCTCCGGCTTCCCCCGCGAAGGATCGCCATGTGCTGATTTACAGTCGAACTCTCGGATTTCGTCATGATGCGATTCCTGTGGGCGTGAAAGCGCTTCAGATGCTCGGCGAGAAGACGGGGGCCTACACTTCGGTGTGCACCGAGGATCCGTCGGCATTTGACGATTTGACTCCCTTCGATGCGGTTCTGCTCGTGAATACGACCGGGGATTGCCTCGCACCTCAGAAAGATAACCTTTCCGACGAACAAAAGGCGGATCTGGAACGACGCAAGGAGAATCTGCACCGATTCGTGGTCGAAGGCAAAGGGCTCGTCGGCTCCCACGCAGCAACCGATTGCTTCTACAACTGGAAGGAATTCGGCGACATGATGGGCGGTTACTTCACCGGCCACCCTTGGACCACGGAAGTGCCGCTGAAACTTGATGCGCCCGGACATCCGCTGATTGCGATGTTCGATCCGCAAAAGACGTTTGTGATCAAAGACGAGATCTATCAGTTCGGACCTCGTGGCAACCAGCACCAGCCCTACTCACGCGACCGATTGCGCGTTCTGCTGAGTTTGGATGCGGCCCAATTCGACGTCAGCAAAGGCAGCCGTAGCGATCAAGACTACGCAGTCAGTTGGATTCAGAAATACGGTCAGGGACGCGTTTTCTATTGCTCTCTCGGTCATTTCAATGAAGTCTATCAGGACCCGATCGTCCTGCGGCATTATCTGGCCGGGATTCAATATGCGATGGGGGATCTTCCCGCCGACGCAACGCCCAGCGGATCGGTCTCGACGGACTCCCGAACAATCGAACTGTTTAACGGGCGCAATCTCGACGGCTGGAAGCTCCGTCGTGACCGCGACAGTCATTGGGTCGTCGGCGAAGCGATGATCGATTCGGCGGATCCGACGAATCTGGTGGTCCAGGGTTCGATGGGCGATCTGGTCAATGCCCAAGGGCGCGGCGTTGACCTGATCAGCGTCGAAGAATTCGGCGATTGTATTCTGGAAATCGATCTGATGGTCCCGCGGCGATCCAACTCGGGGATTTACCTGCAAGGCAATTACGAGATCCAGGTGTTGGACAGCTATGGCAAACAGAAACTGAGTGCTGGAGATTTGGGCGGCATCTACGGAGCGGCGGCGCCAGCGACCAATGCCGCAAAAGCGCCCGGCGAATGGCAGACCTTCCTGATTGAATTCCAGGCACCCCGATTTGAAAATGGCCAGAAGGTGGAGAATGCGGTCTTCAAGAAGATCGTGCTTAACGGCCAAGTAATTCAGGAGAATGTCGAGGTCGAGGGCCCCACGGGCGGCAACCTGGGACGCGGTGATGTCTCGCGCGGCCCCTTGATGCTTCAGGGAGATCACGGCCCGGTGGCGTTCCGAAATATCCGGGTTACCCTCCCCGCACAGGAATGATGGGAACGATGAAGGACCGCATCGGTGACTTGACGAACGGACTCGGTGCTTTGGAGGGCATGGTCTGCGAGGCCCACGCGTGGAATTAGCCGATATTGCTGCTCCTTCGTCCCGCTGCTTCTGGCCACGGTCGGCACTCCTGGTGCTGGCGACCGTTGCCAGCTTCTCGGCAATCTTTGCGGCGCCGCCCGGCCCACCCCGCCGCGCGGCGCTGATCGAGTTCCAGGGCCCGATTCACACGCTGAGCGAGCAGTATTTGTACCGCAAGCTGGATCAGGCGGAAGCTTCCCAGGCCGATCTGGTCATCATTGAGATTGACAGCCCGGGAGGTGGAATCGAGCCGACCATGCGGATCGCCGAACGATTGCGCGATCTGAACTGGGCGCGCACGGTGGCGTTTGTTCCGCGACAGGCCCTCAGCGGCGCCGCGCTTTTTGCGCTCGCCTGCGACGAGATCATCCTGGCCCCCGATGCGGTGTTTGGCGACGCCGGCCCCATCTTCATGGGCGAAGACTTTCTCTTTCGCCACGCACCGGAGAAAATCCGCAGCGATCTCGCCCTGCGCGTGAGAAGTCTCGCGGAGGCAAAGGGGCGGCCCCCGGCTTTGGCGGAAGCCATGGTCGATATGGACCTGATCGTGTATCGCGTCCGCGATCGAGACACCGGGCAGATCACATTCATGTCGGATGCCGAGATCAAGGCGAGCGAACAACCGGATCGCTGGGAAAAACTCAATGAGGTTCATGGCTCCCGCGAAAAGCATTTCTTAGAAGTCACCGGTCGGCAAGCGATCGATCTGCGCCTGGCCGAAGGCCTCGCCCGGGATCGCGATGCCTTACGCCAGCGCTATGACGAACTCGAAGATTTTCGCGTGCTTCCCTGGAATGTCATCGACACCGCGGTGCTTGTTCTTAATCATCCGCTGGTCACCGGCCTGCTGTTTGTCGTCGGACTGATTGCTCTTTACGTTGAGTTCGCGTCGCCCGGCATCGGTCTCGGAGGTTTGATTGCGCTGGTTTGTTTCGTCGTGTTCTTTTGGAGCCGTTTCCTGGGGGGCACGGCCGAATGGCTCGAGGTCATCCTGTTCGGCGCCGGGGTCGTGCTGCTGTTGGTCGAGGTCTTCGTGATCCCCGGATTCGGCATCTGGGGTGCAACGGGCTTCATCCTGCTCGTCACCAGCTTGGTCCTGGCCAGCGAACCATTCCTGATTCCGCGCACGCAGCGCGATCTTTCCTCCCTGCTGCGCACCGTCGTTGTGGTACTCGGTTCGGGCGTCGTGTTCAGTTTCATCGCGATGTGGTTGACCTCGTCCATGGGCAAGCTGCCCGTATTGAATCGGTTAGCCCTACAACCTCCCACGCCCGAAGAACTACTCGTCGCAAGTCCTGCTCCTGCGGGCAACGAAGCAGTGTCCATCGACGGTGCGCTCGTGCAAGTCAATGACACGGGTGTGGCTGCCTCACCGCTGCGCCCTGCAGGCAAAGTTCGCTTCGGGCAGGAATACGTGGATGTGGTCTCAGACGGCACCTTCGTGAACCCAGGTGAAGAGGTCCGTGTCGTGCAGGTGCGGGGAAACCGAATCGTCGTTCGGCGCATCGATCCCGACGACACGTCGACTCCGCCGCCAGCGACAACTTGACGTCACATCACACTCAGCACCCGGTCTGCCCGACGCTAGCTCGACTGTCTGAGATTGAGAATCGTTGAGACTCCCCGTCTCCTAGACTGTTAGATTAGCTCTCGTGCGAGGAACTTCTCCGCGGCCGAAGGCCGCGCTGCGTCTCTGCGATCTCTGCACTGCTAACAGGTAGTTTCATGTCGCGCGGCGCAAATTCCGCCAAACGAAGGGGTGGCTGGCGGCTGAACGTAGTGAAGCCCCAGCTTTCCCGCAGCCGGGGCATCGCTGCGCTCTGCCACCAGCTGCCCCTCGAGAAAAACAGGTTTTGAAATGCGCTTTAGTTGCCTTTGGCCCGCGGCGGATGCCAGGCGATCGTGCCCGGCCTGAGTCGTGGAAATCCCGGAATTCTTTTGCATAGCCAAAATCGACCGGCTATATTGCGCCCGGCTGAGGCAAGCCGCGCCCGGAACCGCGGCCAAGCCGCCCGGCCGCTCATCTCATTTCACCTATTCAGGAGAGGCGATCATGAAGGTTCATCGCATTGTCGTCGGCTGCGCGCTGTTCGCGCTCATGGTTCATCCCATCGCCGCACAAGATGCGCATCGGCACGTGGCAACCGACCCATTCGGCCACCCGTCGGACAACGCATCCGCGGAGGAGTCCGATCGAATCGTTGTTCGCGTCTACGACATCGGAGATCTGATCGCGACTCCGGGTTCTTATCCCGCGAAGCAGGAAAGCCAACTGATTCGCGAATCTTCGCTCATGTTTCCCTCGATGCAAACCTCGCCAGTACCGGGATCGACCGCAATTCTCGGAGGCTTTGGCGGCGGAATGGGTGGAGGCATGGGAATGGGTACTGGCTCCGGAACGCAGGGAGGGGGTTTCTTTCAGGTCCCCGACCGCGTCTCCATCTCGCAGACAAGCTATCTGGGTCAGGCGGGATCCCATGGAATGGGCGGTATGGCTGCGCCGGCGCCGCCCGTGACCGCCGTCGCCCACAGGTCCGCCGCAATCGATGAGCTGATTGAAGCGATCACGACGGCGATTGAGCCCGAGTCCTGGGATGAAGTGGGCGGGCCGGGGAGCATTTCCGTCGTCGGCCAAGCCTTGGTCATCGGGCAAACAGAATCCGTTCATGAACGGGTCGCTGTGTTCTTGCAAGAGCTGAGACAAAATCGTGACGCTCGTCCCACACTCATCGTGCAAATCGATTGGATGTGGCAGACGCCGCAGCAACATGCCCGCTGGCGGCAACAGTCAAGCGGCGACAAGCCGTACGGAAGCATCTCCATGGATCAGTGGCAGGCGTGGATCTCGGCATCAGACGACGGATCAAGGCACACGGCGTCGATTCGCTGCTTCAGTGGTCAGACGGTTTCTGTGCAGGCGGGAGTGCAACAATTGCACGTTACGGGAATCACTCCCGTGGTCGGCAGCGAACCAGGCTACATGCCGCAGGTCTCGCTCGCCCAGGAAGGAGCCGTCGTGCAGGTCACTCCCACGTTGCAGGCGCAAGACAATCAGGTCGTGATTGACCTGCACAGTCGCGTGACCTTACGAGTGCCGTCGGATGCACCGAACCCGCAAGCCCTTGCGGGCGCCACGATGGGAAATGTCCCGCTGCAGGTGGCTGCAGCCATCGATCGGCCCGTGCTCCAAGAGCAGCGGCTATCGACGACGACTCGACTGCCCCTCGATCAAGTCACGCTCGTTGGAGGCATGACCTTTCGACCTGATCAGGACGAGCGCGACCTCTACGTTTTCGTCGTGGTCCGACGGCCGTAAAGGGCGAACCGAAAATCGAAGAGAAACCGCGGATTTCGCGGAGCAGACGGATGACCGCGGATCGATCGGTGCTCATCCGTTGCCTCCGTAAAATCCGTGGTTCTCTCCCCTTCCCGGGCGTCTTGTTGTGTGCGCCCATTCGGTTGCGGACCGACCGCTCTGCGTCATTCCGCGTTTTTCCGCGGCCATCTCTCCCGCATTCCTCTCAAACCCGCGCGGAACAGCGAGACGACCTTGCCCCCAACACTACCAACGGCCTTCAGTCGCTCCAGAGGTCGGCGGTCCGAGCGGCAACCCCGGGCAGGTCGGGCAAGGGAGCGCTCGGTGTGGGTTCGTACCAGAACGTGGCACACGACCAATCGTCGGAAGTCTCTGCCAGACCATTCTTCCACGCAATCTGCTGAATCGTAATCCGCGATTGCTGTTGCCACGCGATGGGATCTGGCAGGTGCCAGCGATACATGGAGACGAAGTTTTTCTCATTCAGACTACACCCGTTGTAGAGAAACGGCGTCTGTTGGATTCCCCAGGCCAGACCGACGTAATCTTCGCTGCCTGTACCAACGATCGTCGCAAACTCTTTGTCGCCATCCATGTAGACCTTGATTTCGCCCTCGCCCCACCATTGGTCCGGATGCAGATTACGGATGCCGATGACGGAACCGATGAAGCGTCCCTTTTGATTGCGCTGCGGCAACAGTTCGAAGTCTTGCTTCTCCTTCGTCGGATTCTCTCGGCGAAACAGTACGTGCAATCGGCCGACTTCCTGTGGATGCGCATCGCCCAGCGTGTAGTCAATCTGGTAGAAGAGGGGCACTGCCTTCTCGCCTTCATTGGTGAACGTCCATTTGGCCCGTTGAGCGAAGGGCATCGGCAGCCAGAGATTCCGCCCCCCTGTCGGCCCAACCGAATGCACGGCGGAGTGGTAGGGCATGATCTTTCCATGGGCGAAACCGAAAAGATCGCCAATCGGACACTCGATACTCGGATGCTCCTGGCCATCCCACCACGCGCGGATGATGCACGCTCGCTGCACAGCCGGCTCCTGCGCTGTTGTCAACCAGATGTGCCGAATCGTGCCTGTACCCTCGATGTCACACAAGGTCACGGTCTCTCCGGGAGCGATCGAACGCGAAGGAGCGCCCTTTCGTCCGACTCCCAGATTACTCGCCGCTTGCCCTCCGACTGCTGGCTCACCCGTCGGGTTCTCGAAACTGATCGACCGCGAAAGCAACCCGGTATCGAGCCGATACGGCTCATGAATCAGATCGGGACGCGGCTGCGCCGAGGTCGGCAGCCCGATCCCGATCCAGCACCAACAAAGGCTTCCGAACAAAACCAAGCAATTCCGGCGCATCGTGACCATGGTGCGGTTCCTTCTTCTCGAGTGAAACAACGATCAGCAAACCGCCCGTGATTATAGTCGACGCAAGACCGAGCCTGGGCCTCCGTTCGCACCCCGGTT
>CAZFWV010000225.1:0-11577 GCA_964522605.1 uncultured Pirellulaceae bacterium | reverse complement strand
ATCTCGCGCACGGTAAGGCCCTCGAGCAATCCGTCGATGATCGCCCGGCGATGTTCGCCGAACGGTTCACGGATTTTCTGAATGAGCTCTTGCATGCGCAGAGCATCTTCGGCTGTGGGACCCGTTTCCAGCGGATCGCTCTCTTCGAGGGGGATTTGTCGACGCCGATCGCGCCGCTGGCGTGTCCAGTATTTGACGCGATTACGAATCTTGTTCACGGCGATCGACACGAGCAGCGGCCACAGATTGTCGTCCGGCCCCAGGGTGATCTGTTCCGTTCGGCCTCGCAGAAAAACGCTCTGAAACACCGATTGAGCAACATCCACCGACTCTTCCACATGGTACAGCATTCCCCCCATCTGGCTCCGCGTCAGACTCACCAGCCGCACGTAGTAACGATGGAACAACGCCTCTGCTGCCGCCTCATCACCGCGCCGGTAGGCTTCGAGCAGCGCATTATCGGCGAGAGAATTCTTATCGGGCGAAGGGTCAGAATTCACTTCCGACTCCCAGCGTGAAGCGAAAGGGGGTCGATCGGGGTTGCGGCCAGGGGCGGACCAACCAGAGCGAAACAGGCCCAATGGTGTGGTGAATCGTTAATGCGTTTTGCTCGCTTCATCGCCCGTTGCAGACCGTCGGCATAGTCAATGACTTCATTCGTCTCGACGCATTGCGCGAGATATCGAAAAAACTCCTCCATCACCGATCGTGCGGCGTCATCGCGGACACGCCAATACGTTCCAATCACGCGGGAAGCACCTGCGGCAAGGAACGCGCGGGCCAGCGAATCTCCACCGTCCAACAGGCTCGCGCGACTTCGATACGTACTGCACGCGCTCAAAACAACCGCCTCGCAACGATGCAGGTCCATGTCGTAGATCTCGGCAATCGTCAGCTCGCCGTTGTTGTCGGTTGGCGGCACGAGGTGATTCCAGGGCCGTTTCGATAACTGCAGGGCAAGCTGCCCGGGACGACGATCCTGCTGCTCGGGGTATTCAGCATGACCCGCGAAATGAACGAGCCACGACTGAGGTGCGTAATGTCGCAACAAGCCCTCGGTGGCTCGATGTCCCACAAGCAAAGGTTGGATGATCTGATTCGGAAAGCACTCAGCAATGGCACCGCATTCGGCTTCCACTTCGGTTAACTCATCCAAGGAACTTCCGACCGTCAGGACCCGCTTGCCCATGCGTCGAGTCGAACTGCGCTTCTGCAGCAGATGTAGAACCTGGATCGAAGGCGCGTAGCAGATCGGGGGAAAGAGGTCGATCACATACTGCTGCTCGGACTGCGCCGGCGGGCCGTGTGTTGAAACGCTTCGGAACGACTCAAGAACAACTTCGGCATTTGGGTGCCTGGGGTCGAGACGCGAGGAACGAGCGTCGAGCCCCCGGCCGCGAGATCTGGGGGCTCGCTGCGCTCGACCCCAGCCACCCCCGTTGGAAAACAACGAAGTCATTTCTGAGTCGTGCTTTAGTGGCAACGCGTGGAACGGCAACCGCTGAATTGCCGGATCGGCAACAATCACCACATGTCGCGGCGACCCAGGGCCCCGCATCACCTGTTGAACTAATGCTTCGGGCAGCAGAATCCCACTCAGGGCTTGTGCCTGCGCTACGCCAAACGGTTTGAGTTGGCGTCTTTTCGCGTCGGCCAGGCGTGCCGCCCAGTAATCAGGCAACTCGGTGCGCGGTCGCCGCTGGAACCCGCGAACCTGCGATTCACTGGAGACTTCTTGTGAACTAGAACCAGTTTCAAAACCTGAGCCGAAGGCGCTAGCCTCGGGCCAATTCTCCATGCGACTCGGCAAATCGTGGCCCGCGGCTAGCGCCGTCGGCTCACAAACTCGGTCCGTAACGGTTTTGAAACCACTTGTAGTGTCACGATCCGGTGAGGCTTGAGGGCCGCTCAATTGCGCCGCACGAGGAGAATTCTCAATCAGGCTCGTGAACTCTCGAACCAACTGCACGGCCAGCATCCACGTGAGAGGCTCCGGAGTATCCGACGGGGATTCCAGCAGCACTTGAGATTGGGACGGAGAAATCTCCAGCGGAAAGTATCGCGGCGCTCGGTCCGAGATCACACAGACGTAACTCGACTGGTCGCCAAGGTAGTAGTAGAGAACCAAGTCCTGCTGGTCCGCGAGCCGATCCACGATTTCCGTCAACTCCTCCCGCGTCATCGTCCGCATCAACTCTCGGCATTGTGGCGTCAATTCCTGATCCTGATTCGACAGCGCCACAAGATCCTTCTCCAGGGACGAAAGCAGGTTCCGCTCATCGGCCGTGATTCGATTCTGTCGCAGTTTCGCGTTCAGAAATTCGATCTGCCGCTGAAGCGCGTGGATTCTTCGCGGTGGGGAATTGCCAGCATCGTGAACGGCAGAATCTTCCGAGTGATCGATGTCCGAATTCAGAATCTCGTCTCGCCAGATTCGATTACGGAACTTTTCCGAGTGATACAACATCCGCTCGACGTTTGCGTCCCGCAGTAGACACTCTGTCAGCAGATCGTAGACGTCCGTGAATTGCTCATAGTAGAACGACCGTTGCGACCTGGAATCTCGTAGTCCAGCCCCGGCAACTTCAATCGTATGCAAGGCCTCCTCCAGACAATCCGCGGCATCCGAGTGATTTTTCTGTTCTGCCAGCGTGCGAGCGAGACCCAACCGAGCATTCACTCGGGCGATCGGCGGAGCTCCGATTCGTTCCAAGCCGAGAGTGGCACGACGATAATACTGCTGCGACGCACGGAGCAAATCTCGACGGGACGGCTCCAATTGGTACTGCGCATAATCCACGTCGCCCAGACGTCGGAGAACCTGCGCGGCCGCCAACAGATCTCCTGCGGCCTGATGTTCCACCAAAAGGGCCCGCCATTCAGTCCGTGCCAGGTCCCACCAAGAATTCGCTTGAGGAGTCGATGAAGCGCCCTGTCCGCGACGAAATCGCACCGTGGCCAACAGATTTCGAGCCGCTCTTGAGGCTCGATGATCGTCTTGGGCAGTCGCGCTGGCGTTGGCTTCCTGCGCACAACGCTCGGCTTCTACCAACAACTCATCAGCGTGGTTCAAGTAGGCTTCCGCCAGGGCACAATTTACTTCGATCAGCGCGGGATGATCAGGTCCCAGTTTTGAAAGCTCCCACGCTTTTAGGGATTCATATAAGCCAAGCGCGTCTAGGGGATCACCCCGCAATTCGCGCAACGATGCCAGCTTCAGCCAGAGCCGGGCAACCTGGAGATCGCCGGAACACTTTCGCCACAGCTCGAGCGAGCTCCTGAGATGCTGCTCGGCAAGTTCATACTGACCTCGCGCACAAAACGCCGTTCCCAGATGATCGTGAGCCGTTGCCAACAACTCGTCGATTTGCCCCACGGCCGCGTCGGTCGCACGCGATCGGTTCCGCAAACTGAGCTCGATCGCACGACGGAAATGCTCGATCGCCCGGTCCGAATCTCCCCGGGATGCCTCAATCACTCCCAACTGGTTCCGCAGTTCAGCCAGCAAATCATCCGTTGCAGACGGATCAAGCTGCAGACGGTTCCACAGGCCGTTCCCGAGACGACGAGCCAGTTCAAGCTGATCGGCGTGAGCATAGAGTCGGACGAGCAGCAGCACTGCCGTGTCCCCCGGTTCGATCTGTCGAAGGCCCGTTCGCAGCTCACCTCGTGCCTGCTCAAACGATTCCCCGTCTTTTCGTTCAGGCCGAAACCGACGGACCAACGGCTCCCAATTCGCAGTTTCCTGCTGCGCCAGGTCTCGCAGCACACGAACGGTCGCTTGCTCAACTTCTGTCCAGTAGATGCGCGCCGACTGAATTCGCGAATCGCGAAGATCGGATTGCTCGTCGGCCTTGGCAAGCGACAAGGCTGCTTCCGCCCGAATGAGCGATTCATCCAGCTCCTTCGTCAGTGGACGTTCGAAAAAATGGAGCACCGAATCGGACGTGTCGGCAAGCGCAGCTCCTCGGAACGCGCAACCGATAAGCAACAGCCATAGACCAAAGGGGGCTCTCATCGTGCACTTGAATCCTTCTGTCGTGCTTCGGTTGTCGGTGCTGTCTTGTGTGGAAATACGACTCCGCGCCAGCAACGCAGCGTCGCAGAATCGAGCAGTTCCTGCAGTCCGCCAGAGAATGCCGGTCCGAGTGCCCATTCCTTTTCCGAGATGCGCCCATAACTGCGGACGGGCGTCTCCATCGGCATTGGAAACTGGAGGACCCTACCTCGCCCGAGCACCTCACGTTCGATGTCGCGGCTTGGTTCGAAGGGCAAGTTCTGCAGTCGACTCAACTCTTCGGCGGAAAGCGGTCGATCACTGACCGCGGCGAGAAACATCTCCACACCGGAAGGATCTCCTGTTTCGGATTTCACTTCGAGGATGTCTCCCGATGCCGACTCGGGGTATTCGAGGTCCAGACGTCTTGGTGGAGACGCAAGGTCCTGGGCTTCCGGGTAGATGACGTCGGCCGGACGATGCGGATAGTAGGCAAGCAGGTAAACGTACGCTTCTTCCCGCAATGCGACACGCAAGCGAACGCCGTTACCGTCCTCGACGGGCAGCGCCCAATCCGACCCCGGATTCGTCACGCAGACACTTCCCTGTGCACTCCAGACCCACATGTTGACGTTCGGCTCGTCGAATGAACGGGGCGTTAGAGCAGCCAATTCCGATGGAGCCAATTCGGAATGCGGGGTGGCGCGCGGCAGAAACCAGAGAGCCAAGGCCATTGCCAGCAGCGGAGCAGCCACGAGCAACCATCGCCGTGACCAAGCCGTTTTCGTACGCACGTTCGTGTTCGGTGACCCGGCCTGGCGCAAGGCCGCAGCCATATCGGCGGCCGTGGTGAATCGCTCGCTGGGATTCTTCGCCAGTGCCTTCAGACAGACCGCCTCAAGCTCCTTCGGAATCGTTTCGTCGATCGTCCGAAGCGGTTCAGGCGTCCTGCGCTCGATTTGATCAAGCATCTCGCGCATCCCGCCTCGACCGGTTGGGAACAGGCGGCGATGGGCCAACAGTTCGTAGAGTACGACGCCCAACGCGTAGACATCGGTCTGGGGCCCAGCCCATTGGGAGTCGCCATGGGCTTGCTCCGGAGCGAGATAGGCCACGGTGCCGACAACTCGTCCGGTGTCGTCGCGATAGAACTGATCGTCGACGCGAGCCAGTCCAAAATCCGTCAGCCGGATCTGTCCGCGTGAGTCAATCAGGATATTGGCGGGCGTCACATCACGGTGGACGACTTGATGGGTGTGAGCGTAATGCAGCGCATCGGCAATCTCGATGCACCACTGAATCGCTTCCTCTCGCGTGTAGTCGTCCTGCTGGATCCGCTGCCGGAGTGTCTGACCGGGCACATACTCATAGACGACAAACCCTCGGCCGTCTTCCAATTCACCGGCGTCGAGCACGGCCACAACCCCAGGATGACTCAGCCGTGCGGCACCGCGCGCTTCATGCAGATAACCTTGAATCTGATCGCTCGTGAATCGCGTTTCCGGAAGCGGAACCTTCACGGCAACGTCACGGTTCAACTTCGTATCCAGACAGCGATAAACATGTCCGAACGTCCCCGAGCCAAGCTCTTCACAAACGTGATAGCGCCCAATCGTAGTCGGCACGGGCATCGCCACCGGCCGAGGCATCGGCTTCGTTCCCGAGTCCAACTCGAGTGTTTGTTGCGGCTCTCGAGAGAGCAGTCGGTCGACATCGAAGTCGGGAAACCGTTGTCGATACTCATTTGGCGATGGCTGCTCGCCGGCCTGAAGACGCAGCTGGTATTCTTCGAGAATCAGTTCCTCGAGCGACTGCGCATCGAAAGCAATTTCTTCCAGCTCTGCCAGGTAATGTTCGACCTTCACGGGTTGGCCGGCTTTGTATCGATGCTCCATATCCACCGCCGCCAGTTCCAGGCAAGCCGCCGCGCGTTCGGCGGGAGCGACCGCGGCGGCGAGTTTCTGCAGGTCCACCGATCCGCTTTTTCGTGCTGTTTCATATTCATCCACACAGCGAGCCACCTCCCACCATTGGTCCGGCAAGAGGTCTTTCACATGCTTGGTCATGACTTCGCCCTCATCAAATTCGCACGAATGCGCGACGGGAGACCAGACGTAAGTCGGACGGTCGATTGTGGAACGGCCGACGGAAGGAAGCGAAAAGACGTCGTCCACATTCGCCGCGTGCCGCTTACGACGACGTGAATCTTGTAGATGGTAGTGAGATCGTACGGTCAGCGTGGTGACCGCAAGCGCCCCGAACAGAGCCAAGCCGGCATAATCCGGTTTGACGTGTGCCGGTGCCGTTGTGATCGCGGTCACGATCTGCGCTTCATCCTCCGTTTCGTCGCTGATCGGCAGTGGTGTCGGCAGAGGCAAACCAACTTCGATGGAACTGGGCGCGTCCAGACTCAATGACGGTTCCGAACCGCGATCCGAACCCGAGAGCCCCGACCAGGCGAGGGCGATCAGCTTTGCCGATGGTGCCAGACTTGGCGGCGGCTGCCAGTCATCGAATGCACTGCCGTAGGTATCCCACCAAAATACGAGCGCCGAATCCGTCGGCGGAAGATCCTCCGAACCAGGATCCTCCATCGCGTTCGCAGCCACCGCCACTGACGCGGCTTCTGGATGGATCTCACCCCACCACGCTTGGAGATCGATCGATGCGGCGATCAGCAAATCGTGAAGGTTGCTCGGAGCGAGTGGGATGTTCAGTGCAACGAGCACACCTTCAGTGGCGCGAAAGAACCAATCCCGCAGACCGTCGAGCAACACCTGGGGAGCGTCCTCGGGCAGATCCGGTTCCGCGGGCTCGGGCCGGTCGGAGTCGGGAAGCCACCCGTCGTAGGCATCCTCCGCAACGATCACGGCCGCAGCCGCGCCGCTCGCCTCGTCGCCCGGATCCTCCGCGTTGCTGATGGAAGACAAGGAACCGTCAAAGGCCAAATCCGCCTCGATTCCTCGCGCCAGAACGGCCGCCCGCGCATCGACGTCGATGACTGAATCCCGTTCCCTCTGGCGAGAATAGCTCCAGAAAAATACCCGCTCATCACCAATCCCGGTCAACGCAAAACGCAGATCACTCGCCCTGAGGCTGGAGGGAACCAATTCCATCGCCGAAACGACAACCGTCTGTGTTCCCACGACCGAACTGGCTTCGGCAACCGTTTGTATCGACTGAAAACCGTTCGGCCCGGACATGAGCAGAGAAATCGAGCCATTTCGATTGGCGATGAACAGGTCCTGCCGAGAATCGGCGTTGGCATCGGACAACACGGCAGCTCGCGGTAGAAAAGCACCGGCAGAACCGCTTTCAGTCGGCTGCAGATCTTGTCGCCGAGGCTGATCGGCAAAATCATAATAGACGGTCACGTCACTTGAACTGAAATTGAGCGTTGCGAAATCAAGTCCCGTCTGCCCATCGAATTGGCCAACCAACAGTTGCCCCGGCGCCTCGCCCGTATCGAAGGAGATCGGATTCTGATCGTCGAAGAAGCCATGGCCGAGACCGGTCAAGAGGTAGACACGATGGTCTTGTTGACTTGCGACCAACAGATCGACAATACCGTCCTCGGTGAAGTCACCCATCTGCACATCGACAGGACTGAACGGGGGACCATCGGACCAACCCGTTTCAACTTTCAGTCGCACTCCAGTGCGCAGGCGAATATCGCTGCCCTCTGCTTCAGGGTCTTCCACATCCCCCAGAAAAACCGACACATCGTGGGATCCTTCATTGGCAACCACGACGTCCAGTGTCTGATCCGCGTTCACGTCGCCGACAACAAGTGATTTCGGATTGGTGCCGGTGGGGTATTCCCGGGCCTCAGCGAACTGCCCCTGCCCTTTCCCTTGGTACACGTGCAGCTGATTGCTGCCACGGTCGAGCACGAGGATGTCGAGGATCTGGTCTCCGTTCAGGTCGACGACCTCGACGGCCCCGGGGGCAAATAATTCGTCCGCCGTTCGTTCTTCGAGCGTCTGACCTTCAGTAAGTTTATCCAGGTCGTCGATCCAAACTCGCCCCCCCGCTTCATCCGCCAGAATCAAATCGTCTTGACCATCCCCATCCACGTCCGCAATCGCCAAGGCGCGATCTGGCTCCAAATTGAGTGGCGGCGGTTCAAACTCTCCCTCCGGTGTACCAAGCAATACGCGGATGTCGCCGCGCTGATTTCCAATAATCAAATCGAGGATCTGATCTTGGTTCACATCGTCGACGGTGAAACCATTCGGCAGATGCCCCGCATCCACGCCCTGCCCTGCGGGAAGGAAGCCGCCATTCCCGTCGCCGAAAAAGACGGAGATCACTCCGGCCGTCTCGTTCAGTACCGCGAGATCCAGAGATCCGTCTTGATTCCAATCGGTTGCGTGAACTCGAGTCGGACCGCTCCCTGTTTGTAGAACGATCGGATCTGCATAACCCGCATTGACTTTGCTCAACACGATGCCCACGCTGTTGTGTCCGAAGTTGGCCACAACCAGATCGGGGCGCCCATCGCCGTTGAAATCTCCGCTGATGGTTCCTCGAGACTGCGCGCTGGATCGCAGAATGGTCCGTCCCGTCCGTTCACAGGTCGAAACCACGTAGAGTCCATCCGATGCCCGCAGCAACATCTGCGGTGTTTCTGGCAGCGAGAATGTGTCGCCCCCTTGATTCAGAAGGACCGTGAGGTCTCCAGAACCTTGGTTCGTGATGATCACATCGGCGAGTCCATCGGACGGCCCAGATGGACTGCCGACGTCCAACAATTGCACCTCGGTAGGAATGTTCCCAGACAGCGATCGCACGAGCGGTACCGATTCGATCGCCGATTGCGAGTCAGAGGAAAGGAAGATCAGTAACTGGGGCTCGGCCGCATCAATAATCACCCAGTCCGCTCGCAGGTCACCGTTCAGGTCACCGGCCGTAATTCGCGTGGGTAACGTTCCCGCCGGTCGGGGCTCTCCGAGCGGTGTGACGACACCGGAATCGGAGTATTCGTACAACTGCAGCCACCCACCCTGCTCGTTCTGCATGATGGCCGCCAACAGAGTGTGTCCCCCCTGGCTGAGAACGGAAACATCTCGGACCCTTTGACCAAAGGTAACGGCCGGTGCGAAGAATGGCGCAACATCCGACTGCCACAAACGGACCTGAATTTGACCGGCCGGGCTGATTTCGACGAGATCCAACTCGCCATCGTGATTCAGGTCGGCCAGTTGCGGAGTGACCTGAATGTCCGATGCGACTTGTCTGCTATCCACGAAAACGCGATCCGCGATCGCAATCTCCACGCGGACTTCACTTTGACTGGGGTCAACGTTAACGCGATCGGGCCGACCATCTTGATTCAGATCGACGCCAAGAACCGTCTCAATCTGGGGCGGGTGCTGCTGACCTCCGGCAAATCGCGTTTGTGTGAACGTCCCATCTCCATTTCCCAGCAAGATGGAGATGTCGTGTGAGATCCGATTGCCCACAACCAGATCCAGTTGTCCATCCTGATTGAAATCGCCCGTCGTCAGCGCACCCGGTCGGACTCCCACCGGAATCAACTGCTGGTCCGCGAATGTCCGGTTCCCCTGATTGAGCAAAAGCGACACATTGTCCAGAAGCTGGTTGCTCCGGACAATGTCCAACTTGCCATCGTTGTTAAAGTCACCCAGCACAACAGGAGTATCGGCGAAGTCTCCGGTTGTGGAGATGGTTGTGGGGTCCGCTTCGTCGGGCAGGCGAATCGCGTTCGGCGAACTGAAGCTCCCATCGCCCTCTCCCCATAGGACCCAGACGCCGTCACGGTAGAGTTCGGTGACAACCAGATCCAAATATCCGTCGCCGTTCAGATCTCCAACATCGAGCGAACGGGGCATCCCAAATTCTCGACTCTTGCCGGGCAAGAAGTATTCCCGTGTCGGCTGCAATTCGCCGTCGGATGTTCGCAGAAGAACAGAGATCGAGCCGGCACCATCGTTGGTCATCGCGAGATCCAACCTGCCATCTGCATCAAAATCTTCCGCCACCATGCCCTGGGCCTTGAGCGACACGGTTTGATGCAGCACGTCGGACACGCTGAACGTTTCCTTGTCTCCCTGCAACAGGAACAGAACTCTCGACTGGGCATCCTCGGTGATCACGTGAACGGCAATATCGAGGAGACCGTCGGGATCGGAGTCGAAATTCCCAACAGCCGCAAACTCCGGCTCCTTGCCGACCTTGACTGTGGTGTGCACAGCGAAACTGCCATTTCCTGCGCCGTACCAAATGGAAACGGACTCCTCGTGATCGTGGCAGAGGACCAGATCCAAATGGCCGTCCTGATTGAAGTCGGCGGTCGTCACGTATTCCGGATCTTCAAGCGTGGGAAAACGAATCTCGGGCTGAAAAGTCCCGTCTCCATGCCCCAAAAAGACCGATAATTCATTCGCGTTGTCATTCGCGGCAATCAGATCCAGCCGACCATCTTCGTTGAAGTCGCCGGTGGTGAAGCGGCGAGAGAGGAAGTAGACCGACTCCTGCTCTTTTCCGGCCCGCGCCTCGCGGTCCCAGCCGGGCACGGCTTGCTCGGCGACTGCGCGCAAGTCGACGGGAAGATCCGAGAAATTCTCTGCCGGACGAAACCCGCCCAGACCGCGACCGTAGAGGATCGAGACGCGAGAGTCCGCGTTGCCCAGGCGGTTCGCCGTCGCCAGATCGAGCCATCCGTCCTCGTTGAAGTCGCGTGCAACAATCCAACTGGGAAACTCACCGACAGCATATTCTGCCGACGCGTAAACACCATCGTCCTCCGCGAGAAAGACCGTCACGCTGTTCGAAACTCGATTGGCCACGGCCAGATCGAGTGCGCCTTTGTTGTCGAAGTTCCCACTTGTGATCGACCAGGGCGAGTCACCGGTCGGCAAGGTCATTGGAGCGGCAAATCGCCCGTCGCCAAATCCGTACAAGATGCTGACGCTGTTCGACCCAGCATTGGCTGTTACGAGATCGATCCGCCCGTCTCGATTCAGATCTTGCACCAGCATCACGTGCGGGACTTCACCGACTTCGAGACGAGTCTCGGGCTGAAAGCTCCCATCGCCGCGCCCGAAGAGCAGCGACACACTCTTCCCGTATCCGTTCGCCGTCGCCAGATCCTGAAATCCATCCTGGTTGAAGTCAGCCGAAACGATGGCCTCCGGAAAGTTCCCGACACGCGATCTTGGCCCGCGCACGAATCGCCCATCACCCAAGCCGAGCAAAACGAACAGCTTCTCTTCCCGACTGACGACCGCCAGATCGGCACGTCCGTCGCCGTTGAAGTCACCCACGACGAACTCGTCAGGCACGCAATACACGGGGATCCGCCACTGCTCGTCGAAAGAGCCGTCGCCGCCGTTGATCAAGATGGACAGATCGCGAGAATCCTCGTTTCCCGTGATTAGATCGATCTGCCCGTCGCCATTGAAATCACCGCTACGCAAATACTCCGCGTCTGGGCCCACCCTGTAATCGACATGGGCACGGAAGCGAGCCTCATCTTGATGGACACCCGATTTTTCCGGATCCGCGAGCAGCACGGAAACCACGTTCTTTTTGTCACTCGTGGCCGCCAAGTCGAG
>CAZFWV010000224.1:0-11581 GCA_964522605.1 uncultured Pirellulaceae bacterium | reverse complement strand
CTGCGCCTTCCTAGCTTCAAGGATCGGGATGTCCGGTTGGTTTGTCATGATACCAATGCGGTTCTTGCGGACTGAGAACAAAGTTCGGAAATCGCTCGACTACTCTTGGCATCCACAGCCGGCGCCTTCATTGCAGACACCGACTAGGACGCTGGATGCTTTGACGACGGCACACGCGTCGCCGCCCTCGGTAAGGCCAAGCTCTTCGGCGGCTTCATTCGTGATGATTGCCGTGATCGTCGGTGCAGCAGTCAGCTGGATCTTCACGACGGTATTGACCGCACCGACTTTCAGTTCGGCCACCTTGCCGCGCAGTTTATTCCGTGCGCTGATTCTCATCGATTCGCTAATCCTGTATTGGGATGAAACAGTTGCTGGTCTTCTCGACGGCACAAGCCGTTTGCGATCTGGCGATCCACGGCAAATCACATCACGAGTTCGAAGCTCGATTCCGATGCATCGCGATCCTGGCGATCCAAAAACGCGTCCAGGATCTGCTCCAACAGCCGAACCGCACCGCGGTAACCGACGGTCGGGAAGTACTGGTGGCCGATGCGGTCGAGAATGGGGAAACCATGACGCACGAAGGCGATATCTTCATCGCGAGCAATGTACTTGCCATACGTGTTCCCGATCAGTAGATCGACCTTTTGGGAATCGCTTTTGATCCACTGATGGAGCTTGAACATATCGGCACAAGCCCCCTGCTCCACCTTGCAGTCGTGGGCACGCTCACCGAGCACGTCGCCCATCCGCTTGTAGAACTTCTTGCCGGGTGTGCCGGTCAACACATACTTGGGCAACATATCCACGGTCATCAGCAGCTCGGAGATGGACACCAGTTGATCCGGGTCACCCCACAAGGCTGCCGTCTTGTCGTAGAAGTACTGATGCATGTCCGTGATCAGATCGAGCAAGCGCCCTCGTTCATGCATGATTTCCTCAGGCACATGCCCGCCGTTCAACTCACGGAGCTTCATGATCAGGCGATCCGTCGCGTGCAGACCGATCGGCAGCGGCAGGGTCGTCTGAGGCACGTGACACTTGCTGGTCAACGCCTTGGCGGCAGGTCCAGAACAGATCGGTCCCAACGCAATCGTATGGCACGAGTCGCCCGCCGCAATCATCTGCTCGATCGTCGCGCCGCCCCGCGGATACATTTCATGCACGCCTGTTTGCGGCGCGTCGAGCACGCCGGACGTGTCGGGAAAGGTAATCGCATCCAGGCCCATCAAGGAGAACAGCCGCTTCAGCTCTGCCACATCGGCCGGTTCTATCCAGCCCGGGATCAAGTTGACCTGCCCCTCAATCTTCGCACCGGCCCTTGCTTCGGCGAAGTAATCCACCATCGCCTTCGTCATATTGGCGAATCCGGTCGTATGCGCGCCAACGTAGGACGGCGTATTCGCGTGAATGATTCTCTTGCCCGGCGGAATCAGGCCTTTCTCATTCGCAGCCTCGACAATTTGCGGAATGTCATCGCCAATGGTCTCACTCAGACAGGTTGTGTGAACCGCGATCACGTCGGGATTGTAGACAGTGAAAATATTCTCAATGGCGGCCAGCAGGTTGGATTGTCCGCCGAACACAGAGCTTCCTTCCGTAAAGGAACTCGTGCCCGCCATCGCCGGTTCCTTGTAATGCCGACTGAGCGTCGACCGATGATAGGCACAACAGCCTTGCGAACCGTGGCTATGCGGCAAACAGCGATGAATTCCGAGGGCCGCGTACATTGCGCCGATCGGCTGGCAGGTCTTTGCGGGGTTGATCGTCAGAGCCTCGCGACGCACCGTTTCCTCGGTTGGTGTATGTCGAAGGAGCGACATGGGGGGATCTCCTGCGTTGGATTGGATGAGGGAAAGCGACGGCTCAGTCTTCATCTCCCGTCGATTCGGGAGTACTCGGCAGACCGACCTGGACGGCGGAACTCTCCGCTTCTTTCTCTTTCCACGGAGGGTCAATGAATGACCACACCTTGGCATTGACCATCCGGTCGACTTCCCGATAGAAGTTGATGGCCCCTTGGAAACCGGCATAGGGACCACCGTAGTCATAGGAATGGAGCTGTTTGCAGGGCACGCCCATCTTTTGCACCGCATACTTCTCCTTGATGCCTGCACAAAAAATGTCTGGTTTGACCCGGCGAATCAGTTCCTGGGACTCCCAGTGATTGATGTCGTCGATCACCAGCGCCTTCTCACCCATGTCGGCCATCAGTCCGTCATAGTCCTTGAAGGCAAACCCCTTCTGCTCCTTTTTCATCGCACGCTCTTGATCCTCCGCCCGGTAGCGCTCAGGATCCGCATCGACGTGCAATTCCTCGATGTTTCGTGAATCCGCATCGACCTTGATGTCGGGCAACACGCGGCGGCCTTCATAATCGTCGCGGTGAGCAAACTCATAACCCGCGGCGAGTGTCTTCATTCCCAGTTCGCCGAACAACTCCTGATAATGGTGAGCTCGCGAACCGCCGACGAAGAGCATCGCGGTCTTGCCCTCGCACCGAGGCCGGTACTTGTTCTGTGCTTCCACGACCGCGGGGTACTCCTCGCTGATCACCCGCTCGACGTTGTCGCTCAACTGTTGGTCGCCGAAGAACTCAGCGATCTTCCGCAACGACTTCGCAGTCGCCTTGGCCCCGATGAAATTCACCTTGAACCACGGCGGACCGTACTTCTTCTCCATCATGTCAGCCACGTAGTTGATGGAGCGGTGGCACATTACACAGTTCACCTGGGCCATATGCGAGTTGGCAAACTGATCGTACGTGCTGTTTCCACTGAACGTCGCAACCAGGTCGATGCCACAACGTTCCAGCAAGTCTTCAATCAAGAAGGCATCGCCGCCGATGTTGTATTCACCCAGAAGATTAATTGACCACTTGCCGCGCTTCGTATTGTCTTCACCCACGACATGTTTAAAGATCTGGTTGTTGGCAATATGATGACCGGCTGACTGCGACACGCCTTTATAGCCTTCACACGAGAACGCAAAGACGTTAATACCCAGCTTCTCTTTCATCTCTTGCGCGACCTGATGGACGTCGTCGCCGATCAGGCCAACGGGACAAGTCGAAAACACCGCAATTGCCTTCGGGTGAAACAGATCATACGCCTCCTGAATCGCTTGTTTCAGCTTCTTCTCGCCGCCAAAGATGATGTTGTCATCTTGCATGTCGGTCGAAAAACAGTAAGGCATAAAATTGTCGTGCTCATTCGTTGGCGCGTACGTTTGGTTCCGCCGCGTGAGCCAGGAATAGTACCCACAGCCGATCGGTCCGTGGGTGATATTCACGATGTCGCGAGTGGGCCCCAGGATCACGCCTTTGCAGCCCGCGTAGGTGCAGCCACGCTGTGTGATGATGCCGGGAATCGTTCGCGTGTTCGCCCCGATCACCGGCAACGAAACGAGTCCGCTGGCATCAACTTCCTTGCGATTCACCAAGATCTGCTTTTCGCGTTTGCGGCGCGTCTTCTTGGGATAAGCCTCCAGCAAGTTCTCGCGTAGCGATTCGCTGGTGACGGCGACGTCGGGTGTAGAAGTGGTGGATTCGTCGGCAGACACAGTCGGTCTCCTTCAATGCCTCTCGGGGATGGTAGTGCAGAGGTCTCCGGGTGATACAGGATCAGGCCGCCGCACCTTCAAGGATTCCGAAGTCGAGCAGCAACGATTCAAGCTCGTCAATTGCCATGGGCTTCGGTACGACGAACATCTCGTTACTGTCGATGTTCCGCGCCAGAGTGCGGTACTCATCCGCCTGTGGGCATTGCGAATTCCAGTCAATCACGGTCATCTTGCGGATCTCGGCCCGCTGCACGTCGTTGTCTCGCGGGACAAAGTGGATCATCTGTGTGCCCAGCCGCTTGGCAAACTCCTGAATCATTTCTTTCTCGTTGTCCACCTTTCGGCTATTGCAGATCAGTCCTCCAAGACGTACCCCGCCCGCTTCGGCAAACTTCCGAATGCCTTTGCAGATGTTATTGGCGGCGTACATGGCCATCATCTCGCCGGAGCAAACGATGTAGATTTCTTGCGCCTTCCCTTGGCGGATCGGCATGGCAAATCCGCCGCAGACCACATCGCCCAAGACGTCGTAAAAGGCGTAGTCGAGCTTCTCCGACTCTTCGTAGGCGCCAAGCTGCTCGAGCAAGTTAATGCTTGTGATGATTCCGCGACCCGCACAGCCAACTCCCGGCTCCGGCCCACCCGACTCGACACACAGGCAGTCCCCAAAACCTTCGCGGCGTATATCTTCGAGGTCTACGTCCTCGCCTTCCTCACGAATCGTGTCGAGCACCGATTTCTGGGCTAAACCGTGTAGCAGCAGACGAGTCGAATCGGCCTTCGGATCGCAACCGACGACCATCACTTTCTTGCCCATCTCGGCCAACGCAGCAACCGTGTTTTGCGTTGTCGTGCTCTTACCAATTCCACCTTTGCCGTAAATCGCAACCTTTCTCATCGCTTTCGCTCACAGTCTTGAATTTCGATTGAGTTCTGAGCACGCCGCATCGGCGAGCCACTTGATGGCGTCCTCATTGGCAACCAGCGTGCCAAAGCTCGAGAGTCTTCGCCCAGACACCCCGCGATTTCGATCTGCGCGCGGATTAGAAGCTTTCCAGATCAGGGTTTACGGTCGCAAGCGCAGAAGAAATGAAGATTCTGGTTGACCGTGAGGCGAATGCTCATCGGGATGGGAGTGCGGACATATTTGTTAATTGACCCTCGCGGTGGGACAAAAATGTCCTTTGAGGCGGTTTCAAGATTGTTGTTCGGGAAGGCGTCCCGTTTAGTGGTGTCGGTTTGTCCGGAATCTACGCACAGGATTCACTCGACGTCCAGAGGCTGTCGCGTTCTGTTTGAACCAAAGGAGCAGAGGCAACCACGGATTGGACGGAGGGTACGGGTCGGCACGGACAGATCCGCGGACATCCGTCTTGTCCGTTCGATCCGCGGTTCCTCTCCTCGCCCAGCCTCACCCCAACAACGAAGCAGGCGCATTTCCCAACCTGTTTTACCGTTGGGATCTGCCGAAGTGACTGACGGCATGATTTACCGAGAGCGACCCGTGCTCACCTTCCGGTAGACAATGACCGCGGAGCCCGGTTGCTCGTGAATGGGGACGGAGAGCCCCTCTTCCGTCAGCGCTCTGCCGGTCAGCTCGACCGTTTCTGGCCGATCCACATTCTCCACGAGATAACGCGCGTCGGGTTCCAGGCCGCGGAGCCGGAAGCGAGCTGCTTCGTAGGCACTCTCCGAGCGTCGAAACGCCTGGACCATTCCCTCGCCACGTTCCGGACAGTCAAACTGCCAGGCGATCCAGACATGCGAATCCAGACTGTAGGGAGTGAGCGGATAGTAATCGCCGAGGAAGTACTGGGCAAACTCACGCCACTGTCCCAGCACACGACGAATCATCTCATAGTCAAGATCATCGCGGCGCATGTCAAAACAGGCGGTGAAATGGGGGCACATGACGCTTCGCAGCAAATAGGGACTGATCGCACCCGATCCACTCCCCGTCCCGTAATAGGGAATCCACGAAGCAATGCCGTAGGTGTGGCATTGATTCCCAACCGGCTCCATAATGTAATCGCTGCGGAGTAGAGGCACGGCACGGCGAAGGGTCTCGAGGTCGTTGCGCCGGCCTCCACTGGCACACGAGTCGATCAGCATATCGGGGTGTCGACGGCGGAGTTCATCCCAGTAGGCCAGGTAACCCTCGACATGGCGGATTTCCGTCATGCCTTGGCGGTCTTCGCGATCGTTCTGCCGCCAGTAGCCAAGCGGATCGATGTTGAAATCTTGACGGTAAAGATCAATCCCCTGCTCGACAAGCAGTCGATCGACATGTTCGACGAGCCACTGCCTCGCTTGAGGATTGCCAAGATTCAGTAGCTTGGTACCTCCGTCAGATCCCAGCAGCCAATCTGGATGCTCTTCATAAAGTCGCGTGCCGGGAGTAACTCGTTCTGGCTCGAACCAAACGATTGATTTCACGCCCTTCGCATGTGCGTGGTCACAGATCGGCCGCAAACCGCCGGGAAACCGCTCCGTGTCCACCTCCCATGTTCCGACATTCGGCCAACCCGTTTTGTTCCAATACCAGCCCGCATCCATCCACCAGTAGTCGAGCTTGAGTCCCTCGGCGAGATAACGGTCGATGAAGAACTTCTGACTCGCACTGTCGGCGTGAATCATCTCACCGAACTGATGGGAACTGCAGGCCGCCAGTTGCACGGGAGGCAGCTGACCACCGGGCCTTGGCAGATTATGGGCGATCATCCATCGCCTCCAGATGTTCTGCGAGCGAGTATGATCTCCTTGCCAAAACTGCAGCACGATCAGCGGAGTGCGGATTTCTTCACCTGGGCGCAGTCGCAGGTGCGTCAACTCTTGACCGGCGCAGACTCGCAGGCCTTGCGCCGCGTCACGCGTGAACTCAGCCGCCCACTGCCCGGGCCAACCGACGACCACGATGACACCTTCGGTGGGCGAAGCGATATTGAAATAGGGGAGATCACTATTCGTAGGGCGCCCTCCAGCCGCCGAGATGCGCTTGTTGGCACTAGCTCCCAATTCTGTGGCAAACGGTCGATAGTCCTCCGGAAGACAGGGACTGCCCGTGTGATGATGCAGCTGGAACTCGCCGCCCGTACCGCGGTAGAACCAGGTATCCAGGGGCATGATCTGTTGCAGAATTGGTGTATCGGAAGTGCCGGTGTTCTTAAAATAGAGCGTCCATTCCAACGTTGGGAAATCGTGGTACTGAATCGCGACGAGTCGAACCACCAAATCGGATCCTGGATCGTCGTAGGTGATTACGTGTTCGGTCTGGTGGTTGTCCAGCGCTCGCGAGTCTCGCGTCACCTTCCAGTTCGGCAGCAGCGTCGCGGAGGATTGACCGTTGTACTGAAATGAAAACGGTGGCTCCGTGGACAGAGGCGGCAAGCTCGAATCCATGAGTGGCAGGTCAGCGAGCCAGATCGTCTGCCCGTCTGCAAGAACGACACGGGCATCGGCCCAATCCGCCTGATCGCAGGAGATACCGTCACCGCCATCGGAGACGTGAAGCACGAATTCCTCGGCACCTTCCAGGTCAACCTGGATCCGTTCGCCGGACATGCCCTCCCGCATCAGGCCCGATTGCATTGCCGGCTGACCAGATACTTCAACCGAGAACACGACGCTGCCTCGACCGCCTTGGGTCTGCTCATTCGTATCCACGCCGATGACTGCCTGGAACGTTTTCCCGGGACGCGGCAAGCGTACGACGATCTGGCTGACGGCATGGCAATATAACCCTCGCGTGTATTCGGTCTCGCCGATTTTCAGCGGTCTGCGCGACCGGCTGTTCTTCTGCACGGGATCGTTGTTCGCGATCACAACCAATCCCGGCTCCTGTGGCAAACTGGTGGAAACAGCCGCGAACTTGGCCCCGACCCAACGCTGCATTTGAAGTATCTCGTCGGGACTTACGGTGGTGGCGTGCGCGAACGGCCCGGCAGGAAAGCAAACGGTCAGACCGAACGTCAAGAAAAACGAAATCAGCCGAAGCAGCCGCCAGAATTCCGTTTGTGGGGAAATCATCGTCGGAGATCCTCTTCTTGGTTTTGTTTCTTTGCCGAGATTGCCGCGGGCCTGCGTCGCTTGCTGCGCTGTCGAATCCACATCACGCGTCGCTCCGATGTCGGCATCATTGTACTGGGTGGCACCCGGTTCCGCAGTTCGTCGACAAGAAAATGTGGCACCCGTCTGATTTCGGTCGGAACACAGGCCGGATAGAATGTCGATCGTTCGCAGTTTTTCATGGAGCGAGAACGAGACAGTGCAATGAGTATCGAGAAGCAGACACCGTCGCCGAATCATGAAGAGCCCAAGATGCCGGCCCGTTCCGTAGATGTCGCTCGTCACACAACGGATCGTCACACGAACCGACGAGCGTTTCTTCGCCAAGCAGCGATTCCCGCTCTGGCTGCCGTAGCCCCGAACATTATCTCGCGCACTGCACTCGGGCTGGGTGGAGTCACGGCGCCGAGCGATCGGATCACGCTGGGATTCATTGGGATTGGGTGCATGGGTCAAGGCCACCTGGCACACTTGCTGACGTATCCCGATGTGCAGGTCGTGGCGGTATGCGACGTAGATACTTGGCGACGCGAGAAGGCTCAACAAACCGTGAATGAAGCCTACACGGCGCGACGGGGCACGGGCAACAACGACGGATGCGCCGCCTACGTGGATTTCCTCGACATCCTTGCCCGCGACGATATTGATGCGGTGGTCATTGCGATGGGAGATCGATGGCACGCCGTCGCAACGGTGATGGCGGCTGAGGCGGGCAAGGATATCTATGTCGAGAAGCCGGTTTCATTGAGGATCGATGAAGCGCGCGCGATGGTCCAGGCAGTACGACGGCACGGTCGCATCTGCCAGGTGGGGCTCCAGCAGCGGTCGGCACCGGAGTTCCACTTGGCGACGCAATTAGTGCGTGACGGAGCGTTGGGACGCATCGAGCGGATCTACACGATCCACAACAACGTCAGTGGCGATGTGGATTTGCCGGCGGAGCCAACTCCCGAAACAATCGACTGGGACCGTTGGATCGGCCCTTCACCGTGGCGCCCGTTCAATCACCGCCTGCATTACGTCGGAAAGCCACTGAATGTCGTGCCGTGGGAATTCGTGCGCGATTTTGGTGGCGGCGGACTCACCAGCGGCGCGGTCCACGCGCTGGACGTCGTTCAATGGGCGCTGGAAATGGACACCTCGGGGCCGCGAGAAATCGTGGCACCGGAAAGCGGCCAAGTGCCGTGCGTCACCTTTCACTATGACAATGGTGTGGAAGTGCAAATCACAGACGGACGCCTCGACCGCCGCCATCACGAGATCCCGGAAGGATGGGACGAGCTGACCTCGCTCCAGCCCTTTGGTGGACTCTATGTGGGCGACAACGGTTGGCTCCATGTAGGACGAGGCGGGTTTCTTGTCACTTATCCGGAAGAGATCTTGCGCGACCACGTCGGCTATTATGATCGCAGTCAGTCCATTGAAGGGCATCACCGCAATTGGCTCGACTGTGTGCGCGATCGCCGTCAACCGCACTGCGATATCGCCGTTGGGGCACAATCCACGATCGTCGCCCATCTGGGCTGCATGTCTCGCTGGCTGGGACGACCTTTGAAGTGGGATCCGGCGCGCGAAGAGTTCCTGAACGATGACGAAGCAAACCGGATGCGTCGCCGCGCGATGCGTGAACCATGGCGTGTCTGATTCGCTCAACCAACGACGCATTGATCCATTGCGAGACCGATACCATGCTCCATCCAGTGACAACTTTCTGCCACGTGGCATTGGCTGCCATGCTCCATGCGGTTTCAAAACCGTTCTTCGGGCGAGCGAGACTCCTGCCGAGCCGGAGTGGATCGCCATTTCGGCTCGGCAGGAGCCTCGCCCTCCCGGTCTTGAAGTGCGCACTAGGCTTAATCTCGAGCGCCACGGTCAACGTAGGCCGACTTGTCTCAGGTCGGCAATTTCGGCAGCTTCGCCGACTTGAGACAAGTCGGCCTACTGTTTTGAGGCACAGCCTAGCGCTGCTCTTGCTGCTGTCCCATGCGCCCGTGCGAGGACAGGAGACTCAGCTTGGCGACACGTCGCCCGAAGTTGCTCAGGCAGTCGCCGTGTTGGCCTCTTCTGCCACGCGCGAAGAGAAGGTCAATGCCTGCCGACGTCTGGCAGCGTGGGGAGGGCCCGAGTCAATCGCATCGCTCGCTGCGTTATTGGTCAATGAAGATCTGTCGCACGCGGCCCGTATGGGTCTCGAGGCGATCCCGGATCCGGCTGCCGGAGAAGCGTTACGCGCCGCACTGCCTAAGCTCGCCGGTGCGACGCGGATCGGCGTGATCAACTCGCTGGCGGCGCGGCGCGAAACGAATGCGGTGGCCGATCTGGGCCAGTATCTCACCGATCCTGATCCACAGGTTGCCAGTGCGGCCTGTGCCGCGCTGGGGAAGATCGCATCGTCCGATGCGCTGACGCTGCTGGAGAACGCGGAGCCCACAGTGTCGGAAGAAGTTCGCCCGGAATGGGGCCGTGCCTGCCTGCGTGGTGTAACGACGCTGCGAGAACAAGGGCTTGACGATCGAGCCAGCCGGCTCTGCCAGTTGCTTCGCCAAAGCCAGTTGCCTTCATACCTGCACAGCGCAGCAACGCGTCAAGCCATGCTGATCCACCCGGACGAGGCGCGATCGCTACTGGACGAACTGCTTGCCTCTGCAGAGGATGCATCCTTCGCGATGGCGCTGACCGTCAGCCGTGAAATCGATTCTTCCGAGGTGACGCAGGCACTGACGGCCAGTCTCTCAACATTGCCAACGTCGCGACAATCGCGGGTCATCGAGGTCTTGGGAGATCGGGGAGATCCGCTGGCACGGCAGGCATTGGTTGAGTATGCGAGCAGCCGTGACCTGACGATCCGCGCCGCGGCGGTGCGTGCGCTGGGCCAGACGGGTGACGCATCAACGTTTCCCCTATTGTTGACCGCGGCTAACGACTCGGAGCCGGAGATTGTCGCTGCAGCAGAACAAGCGATGGTTGCCCTGCAAGACGATAATATGGATAACGTTGTCAAGGCGGCGTTGGCGGAGGCGGAAGGGCCCCTTCGCAGCCTGCTGATTGACGTCGTTGGTCAACGACGAATCGAGTCGGCGGCGACGGAGCTGATCCCCTTCGTCAAGGCTCCAGACGTCCAAACGCGTCGGGCCACAATCCGTGCGCTGGGCCAAGTGATCGATCATCGCCAGCTGGCGGTATTGACGGAGCGTCTGCTTGCGCCGATCGATGTCGAAGAACGCAAGCTGCTTGAACAAGCTCTACGCGCGGTCTGCCGACGTACGACCGACGCCGAAGCGTGCTCGCGTCAGCTTCAGACATCGCTGCCACAGCTGGATCAGGAAACAAAAACGTTTGTGATCGAACTGCTCGGCACGGTCGGTGGTTCCACGGCACTCGAGGCAGTTACTGCGCTGGCAAGCGATCGTGAAGATGCGATCCAGGACGCGGCCACGCAGGCACTGGGTCGATGGCGGACGTCAGACGTGGCGCCGGCACTGATTGAGCTGGCCCGTACCGCACCACAGGAGAAGTATCGTATCCGAGCACTGCGGGGTTATCTGCGTGTGATCCGCCAGATGGATCTGCCGGACACGGATAAACTCGCCATGTATCGTCAGGCATTCGACGCCGCAATGCGAAGTGAGGAACGCGTTCTGGCCCTGGAAGCACTCGGACGAATTCCAACTCCGGATGCGATGCAGGAAGCCGTCAGCCGACTGGAGGACGAAACATTGCAGCATATGGCCTGTGTCGCTGCGGTAACGATTGCGGAACGCCTGGATCGAGGGCCACCGCAAGTCGTGGTTGAGGCGATGCGCCGTGTTTTGGCGGCCACGGAAGATCCGGAAATCACCCGCCGCGCTCACGCGGTTCTCGCGAGGCAAAGGGGCTAAGGGATGACTCAAGAACAACTTCGGCATTGGGGTGCCTGGGGTCGAGACGCGAGGAACGAGCGTCGAGCCCCCAG
>CAZFWV010000223.1:0-11711 GCA_964522605.1 uncultured Pirellulaceae bacterium | reverse complement strand
CACTGGAAACATGGGAGGTCCTGGCACGCGATGAACAAACCGAAATCCTAGCTCCCTTCTCCCCCGGCTTTGCGGGGGAGAAGGGCTGGGGATGAGGGGGAACGGCATTCAAAAGTCTCCCAAGATTCCTCGTGTATTGTGGCGAGTTGAAAGCCCCTCTCCCCCGGCCCCTCTCCCCGAAACGGGGCGAGGGGAGCCAGAGTTGATCGAATCCGCTACGGACGAGCCTGTCAGATTCTCAACAGGCCAGCCTCGCCCTCCCGGAATCGCAGTCGCCGGTTATGGGCCGTGACTCCGTGCTCGATGGGACGTCTCGGGTCGTGTGAGGAAGCCCCAATCGAGCGCTTCATCCTGACGATACTGTTTGCCGAGCGTCAAGGCGGTGACGGCCTTGGAGAGTTCGTACCCCAAATAGAATGCGTGGGTCGGATCCAAATTGCGCGGTTGCCGCTGCAGTAATTGCTCGAACAGCACGAACGGGTCCGGATCGTGAAGATGCCACCCAGCGCCGATCAGGTGCAGTTGACCGTCTTCCGCAAAAATCCGGTAGTTCGTGTCGCGAATCTGTGCGGCCAACTGCTGCAGTCCGTCACGGCCATACGAGTAGAGCCGCGCGTCGCGCAACACGACCAGTTGCGGATCCAGGTGTTTGGGCAGACGCCGATGCTGGACTGCGTAATGAACGAGTCGGCGTGCCCGATCACATTCGCGGACGCTCGTCTGACACCAGGGGATCACTTCAGTCGTTAACACACTTCCGATTTCCAGCTCTTCGCAGAAGCCCAGCAACAGCACATTGATCGCGGCGGAATCGGCATCGGTCAGCTCCGTCAGGTTCCCGATTCCCATCAGCATGGCGAGCTCCGGATGCGACTGGCGGAACTGCAGATAACGCTTCAGGCTGGCGGCAAAGCCAAACCCGATGGGTTCCAGGATCGGATCCACGCGACAGGGTACGGCGTCTCGAGCGAGCATTTCCAAAGTGGCATCCAAACCGCCGAGCGTTGCCAGATCGTCAGGAATGACTACGACTTCGCATCCCCAGTCAGCCGCCGCATGTCGGTTCGTTTGATTTACCGAGAGAACGAGTTCTGCTCCGGCCCCGGTGGCAGCCTCGATTTCAGCGACCTCGAAGCTATCGATGGAGACTCGGTGACCGTCGTCGCGTAGGGCGCGCACGCACTCGGAAACGCCGGACCAGACGCTTCCGGGCTCGCAACCAAGGTCAATCAGATCGGCACCGTCGTCGGCCAATTGGCGGGCGATTTTCCGAATTTCGGGCAACGAGAGTCGCGGTGCATGATTGATTTCGGCCAGAATCTCAATTCGATATCCACCGTAATTTTCTCTGGTTGCCTGCTGGCCGAAGAACTCCGGGAGTGCGTGCAGGTCTTTCGGACCGATTCGAACCGGGCAATGGACCTGCTGCTGCAGCCGCTGTAAATCGCCGCTGCAGTATCCTGGCAACACGATCTGAGTTGCCGCGCTCGAATCGCCGATATGCCGCGCGATCCAATCAGGCGTCATCAAGGCCGCGACCGTGATTGGCAGCACGTCGACCGAATACGACCATTCGCCTTCGCTCGCCAGGCGTGCGACGACGCGGCGGAGACTCTGCTCGGCCAGACGTCCTGTAACGAAATGATAGTGCTGGCCCATGGAACGATCAGGAGTCGCGAGAGGGATCGGGGGCAGGGGATGGGCCTCCGGGGCCGGCGAGTCCCCCGTTGATGGCGAGGGTCTGACCCGTGATGAATGCGGCGGCTGGTGAAGCCAAGAATCGCGCGACTTGCGCGACGTCTTCGGGAGTACCCCAGCGGCGCAGGAGTGACTCACCGATGGCTCGCTGCTGCCAGTAGGTCGGCGCGGATTCGCCCCAGGCCGTCTTGATCCAGCCGGGGGCCAGGCAATTCACTCGGACGGTTGGTGCCAGAGTGTGGGCCAGGCTGCGTGTAAAGGCCATCACGGCGCCTTTGGCTGTGGCGAACATCTGTCCGCTGTCGCCCGCCATTCCGGTTTCCGCCTGGTCCCAACCGACATTCAGGATGACGCCGCCGCGGGGAACCATCCGGTCCCCGATCAGACGGCTCAGTCGGATGGTACCGAGTACGTCGACCTGCCAGAGCAAGTGCAGGCGATCCTCGAATGACGATCGCGCCGCCGCCGTCGTTAGGACATCGGCGCCCGCGTTGTTGATCCAGATATCGACCCCGTCGCGCCAGGCCCATGCCTGCTCGACCAGGTGTTGGGCGGCCGCCTCGTCCTTCAGGTCTGCTTGCACGGCTCGGCTGTCGCGCCCGGCGGCACGGATCAGATCGCTCACCTGTTGCGCGGCACGCAATTGGTGTCCTGTGTGGACGAAGACGTGGGCCCCGGCCGCGGCCAACTCGATCGCAATGGCCCGGCCAATGCCGCGTGACCCGCCGGTGACGACGGCGACCTGCCCGCTTAGGCTGTCCGCTGCCGTCGGAGGTTGGTTCTCACGTTCCTGGGATTGACGTTCCATGGTTCGGTTTCGCGGCCAACTTTCGAAGTCAGGGTCCTTCCGCAGAAATCTCGGCGGCGGGCCGCGCCTGCTCAAACCGCGACTTCAATTCGCGAATTCGCTCCAGATCGGTCACGCCTGACTCATGCTGCAGGAACCAGTCGAGATCCTCGATCGCAGCCTGGCGGCGTCCGGTCTCGTATCGCACAATTGCGCGCATCCCGCGCAACGAGGGATCGTCGGGCAGCAAGGTGACGAGTGCCTCAAGGTAGCGCAACATGGCGTCCTTGTCATCCGCCCGTTGGGCGATCCCCAGCAGATTCCGCAGCATCCGGACGGCGATGTCCCGCTTGCTCGTGGCCTGCATGTATTCTTCGCGGAAGGGCAGTCCGGTGACCTGGATGGTGAGTAATTCTGCGTCGGCGCGGCTCATCTGGACACCGGCATTGAAAACGTCCAGCAGTTTGGGCTCTCCTTCCGCCGGAACATAGCGCACGACAAAATGGCCGGGCAAGCCGATTCCATCGATCGGCAGGCCAAGCCGTCGCCCCAGCTCCATATACAACAGGCAGAGCGTAATCGGCAGCCCTTCCCGATCATCCAATAACCGGTCGAAATAGCTGTTCGCCGCATGGTAATAATTGGTCCGGCTGCCGTGAAATCCGTTCTGCGTGAACAGATAGCGGTTGAGTGCCTCCAGCGTTTCCTCCGACGAAGCTTCTGGTCTCAAGGCAGCGCGGATTTCCTGTGCCATCCGATCGACCTGTCCTACATACGCCTCGACATTCAATTCTCGATTGTCCAGGTGCGAGATCAGCAGCGCGACGCGTACGAGATCGACGTTCGGTTCGGGTTTGGCGAAGAGCGATTCAAGCTGCTGGCAGACACTTCGCAGGTGAACATCCTGCGCCAGACGCTGCAGTCGATCGGCCTTCTGCTGCAGCTGACGAGCCTCCTGTTCCAGCACGGCGACGCTGGCCGAGCCATCCTGCGACAGTTGATCGACGGCCGCGGATGGCAACCAGTCATCGATCGATAGCGCGGTGAGCTTTTCACGAATCTCTTCGCGTTGTTCGGCAGACAGTTGGGTTTCCGGGATATGTGGCGCAACCTGAAAGTCGCGAAATTCGGCCTCGGTCTGGCGAAATTTGGCCAGACCAACTTGTCCTTGGGCTAGACCGGATTCTGCTCGCTCAATCACCAGTTCGTCGTTGACGTAGCACGAGACTTTTTCGGCTTCGATGCGCACCTTCAAATGGTTCCATTGTCCCGGTCGATAGTGCTCCGTGGTGATCTCTTCGAGAATGGTCCAGGAGAAAACCGTGGGCCCATCGAACTTGGTCAATCGGAGCCGCCCCGCAGTCGGGTAGAAGCCAAAATGGCGGTCATGCTGACCTGCGGCGAAGATCAAACCCGCTGCGCCCGACTCGTCGCTCAGCTTGACATAGGCACCCACTTCGAATTCCGTGCTCGGCGGATCGGGTTGCCACAAACAGATCGCGCGTCCACCAAATCCCTCGCCCGCTTCCGAGACGACAATCTTCCCCGCGCGTTGCTGCCAACGGGCTCCTAACCGGGGCGACCAAAGCGTGGGGTCGAGCGAACCGATCGTCTCCCAGCGATGCATCGGAATCGGGTTTGGACGCGACAGCAGGGACTGCAACTCCGCGATTTCGATCGCGAAACCCAGGTTCGGCGTGATCATCGACTTGAGTGTGACGATTCCAACGACGCGGCCGCGCAGATCCAACACCGGTCCGCCGCTGTTGCCAGGTTCGATCGGCATCGCGATTTGCAGCATCCGACGCCCGTCGATCTGTCGATGGCCCGAGACGACTCCACTGACGACGCTGTCGCGTAAGCCCATCGGGTTTCCTAGGGCAACAATCGATTGTCCCTGGGCCACCTTTTCGCTTTCGTTTTCGTTTTCGGTCCACGCAAGCGGTAGTGGCTGCAGCCCCTTGTCCGAAACACGAAGCACGGCCAGATCCAACTGGTGATCGGACGCATAGACTTCGGTCACCCGCAATTCCCGACCATTCGGAAACCGAACGGTGATGGGACGCGCTTCTCCGATGACGTGCAGATTAGTGGCGATCAGTCCGTCGGCGCCGACGACAAAGCCCGTACCAATCCCTGCCTCGCGGCCATCCCGTCCCGCCACGGTAATCATCACGACGGAGTTTCGCGTCCGACGCACGAGGTCTCGAATCGCTTCCGATTCCGTCGCCGAGCTCTCGGGCGATGTCACGGTCGGGAACCGATCCGGCGCATCCGCTGCGATTGCCTTCGGGCTTTCGACCCAGCTCGCCAGAAGCAGTCCTACGATCATTTCAGCGATTCGACGGTTCACAATCATGCTCAATCTCACCTGCTGTGCACGGATCTCACAACCCCGCGCAGTTCCGCACTGCCTTCGTCGGGATCTTGAGACGCTCGCCAAGCGCCGGCGTGCTCTTCTGTTGCGGCTCTCCGTTGTGTGCCGCAGCTGTATCTCGATGGTACCTGATTGTAATTGATCCGACTGCCGACGATGCAGCTCTTATCGATTCTGCGACGGCGGCCGCAAACCAAAGGTGATTTCAAAAGGTCCGTAGCCGAAGTCGCCAGACTTTGACGCTCGCGAGAATGTCGAGAAAAGCCCAACTCTGGCGAGTTCGGCTACGAAGAACGGCTCGATTTGAAACCAGTTCAAAGAACACATTTCAACACCGTCATTCGGGAGGGCGAGGCTGGCCCATTGAAAATGTTTTCGACTCGGAAACAGGGGAAGTTCTGGCAGGCAATGAACCAAGCGAAATCCTCGCTCCCTTCTCCCCGGCTTTGCGGGGGAGAAGGGCTGGGGATGAGGGGGTACGGCATTCCAAAGTCCCAGGATTCCTCGTGAATTGTGGCGCGTTGAAAGCCCCTCTCCCCCAGCCCCTCTCCCCGAAACGGGGCGAGGGGAGCCAGAGTGGATCGGGTCCGCTTCGGACGAGCCTGTCAGATTTTCAACAGGCCAACCTCGCCCTCCCAGTTTTGAAACTGCCTTTGGCTCGGCGAGAGATCTCGCCGCGTACTATACTCCTAACATGGCCCCTTCTCATCGACCGGTACGCACCGGTCCGGGCTCCAAACCGCCTCACGTACGATCACGAATCCCATGGCGACACTACTCGGTGAAACGACAGAAGACGTCATTGCGTCCTTCATGCAACAGATTATTGTCGAGTACCAGGGGTTCGGCGATGCGTTTCGGCGAAAAGAACCTCGTGAAACGGTTGCGATCCCGATCGATGTGCAGCTGCTCGACGAGCACCTCCGACCGATTGCGGACCCGTTTCAGTCCGTCACCCGCGACATCTCCTGCGGCGGAGTGGGATTCTTCCACACGAAGCCGGTGGATCTGCCCTACGTTCTGGTCGAACTGGCAGCGCCGGCCACGGAAGACCGCATGAAATTGCTTGCGAAAGTAGAACACTGTACGCAATTCGGCGGTTTCTACCTGATCGGCTGTCGATTCGCCCGGATCTGTGGCGACGGACCCAAGGGCGACAACTGACCCGCCGGTTCATGAATTGGACCGTCTGGCATTTCCACAGCCATCCGTCATCCAGCGGTCGGCCAGATCGCGGATCGCGGTTTCGCCGTCGGGATTCGTGGCATGAATCCAGAATCGACGACTGGTTTCGTCCAGCAGCTCGATTTGGATCTCAACGCGGTTCGGAGGCAGCTGTTGCGGAAACCGATCGGCCCATTCGACGAACGTAATGCCATCCGACTCGAAGTACTCCTCGAGCCCCAGTTCTTGGAGCTCGTCCTCGTCGGCGATCCGGTAGAGATCCAGATGATAGAGGGGGTAGCGTCCGGCGTATTCATGGCACAAGGTGAACGTCGGACTGACGACGCGATCCGGATCCACGCCGAGGGCCACCGCGATCGCCTGAACGAATCGCGTCTTGCCAGCGCCCAGGATGCCCGAGAGTGCGACTACCGTTCCCGGGGACAGAACATCGGCGAGCAATTGCCCCAGTCGTTTGGTTTCGTGTTCGTTTTCGGCCAGAAAAGCAATTGGGTCCATCGTCGACTCGGCGCGTTCCGCTCCCCGTGTAAACTCAGTGAAGGTAGCCTTTCGGTGGTAGAGGCGACCGGTTGCCCGAGGAATCCAATTCCCACTGTCCGCGTTCGGCGACCACGGTGCCAATCCGCGTGATGGGGACCTGCAAGGGTTGATCGCGCAGCAGGCGATCCGCTTCGCTCGGGGCCATCGTGATCAGCAATTCAAAGTCCTCTCCGTCCGACAATGCATGCTGAAGCGGTGTTCGGCCGGTGGTTTCACTCAGCCGATGAGCCGCCGGAGAGATCGGGATTGCCGACGCTTCGATTTCGGCGCCGACCTGACTCTCGGCGAGCAGACGGGACAGATCGAGGGCTAAACCGTCGCTCAGATCCATTCCCGCGTGCAGCAAATAGTCTTCATGCAATTGTCGTGCCTCGCCCACGCGCGGATCGAACTTCAAATGGTGTTCCAGCAGACTGCCGCCGAGCAGGCCGGTCACAAGGATCGCATCCCCGACAAGTGCACCATTGCGTCGCAGGGGGCCACGGGACGAGACGGTACCGACCAGGGCGACGTTGATCGCCAGCCTGCCGTCCCAGCAGTTCGTGTCGCCCCCCGCAACCGCGACGTCGTAATCGCGCGCCAGCTCGAGGATTCCGTCGTAAAGGCGGTACACCAAGTTTGGGTCGGCGGACCGGGGCAGCAAGAGCGAGATGAAGGCGGCCTGCGGCACGGCGGCCATCGCCGCCAGGTCGCTCAGGTTGACCGCTAGCGCCTTGCGGCCAATCAACTCAGGAGCGATCGTCGCTGAATCGAAGTGAACGCCGTCGCACACGAGGTCGGTCGTGACCACGCACCCGTGAGGGGCTTCCAGCTGCAGGACGGCCGCGTCATCGCCGAGTCCCAGGGGCAGACGCGCATTGCTCGGGAGTCGTTCTCGCAACCACTGGACGAATTCCGCTTCCATCAGACGGTCTCGCGGCTTTACCGCCGCCAAGTGACCGGCAGATGGCCGTATAGCGTCTCTTCGCCGCGGAGTACGTAAAACTTGATCATATCCCGCTGTGCAACGCTTGGCTCCTTCAAGATATAAGCCAAGTCGCTCGTCGACGCGGTTTCCCATCGATGCAGGCCCACGAGAACATCACCGGCTCGGACGCCTTGCCGGGCAGCCGGTCCCCCGTTGCGGACCGCCAGGACCCGTAAGCCTCCCTTAAAAGGTGATGCAGACGACCCGGCTTCGTCAACCGGATTTTCGGCCAAGCGAAGGCCTAATTTCTCCCAGGCAAGACTGGTTACGTCATCGCCCGTCGGGCGGGAAGATCGGGAATTCAGGCTGGCGAGTCGCATGCGGACTTGGACCGGCTGGCCGTTCCGCTGCAGCAGCAGAGCCGTCTCCTGTCCGGCTTTCTGTCCCAGGATCGCCCGTTCCAGATCCAGCCGGCGTCGAATCTCCAGGTTGTTGACTCGCAGGATCCGGTCGCCCAGTTGGACTCCCGCTGCTTCGGCCGGGCTGCCGCTTTCGATCTGTCGCGCGAACACGCCTGCGGCGGTCGCATCCGCAGAATCCGCCGGCACCAGACCGTGCCAGACGCCGCGCCGTTCTGCACTTAGCAAGCGAGCGGCAACTTCCATCGCCGTATCGACCGGGATCGCGAATCCGATTCCCTGGGCGCCGACGCGAACGGCCACGTTGACACCGATCATTTCACCGTCCACGTTCAGCAACGGACCGCCGGAATTACCCGGGTTGATGCTGGCATCCGTCTGGATCAGGTCGTAGTACATCTGGGTGTCCGTGACCTGGACCGTGCGGTGCAGGGCACTGACGATGCCGCGCGTCACCGTATGTTCGTATCCGTACGCATTGCCTACGGCCACAACCTCTTCGCCTTCCATCAGATCCTTCGAGGTTCCGATGTTGATGACCGGCAGGGGACGCTCGAGCGGAATCGTGATGATCGCCAAGTCGGTGACCGGATCGTGGGCCACGACTCGGGCAATCAGACGCGTGCCGTCGGCGAGCGTGACCTTGATTTCGCGCACTCCGTCGACGACGTGATTGTTCGTGAGGACATATCCACGTGGGTCCACCACGACGCCTGTTCCCATGCCATTGACGCGTCGTGGTCCGTCAGCGGAATCGGTCGTGCCGGACGGCCCAACCGTCTTCTGGCCTTCGATGTTGACGACCGACGGGCGCGCGGCTGCGACCGCTTTCACGATGGCGGAGTGCCGCAGCGAGGAGGCGGTGAGATTCCCGCCACAAATGCTGACAGCAAGCCAACACAGCAAGGGTGGGACGTGGCGGCGGAGCGGGAGCGAAAGCGAAAACAATTGCTTCATCTGGCTACGTCGCGAGACAAGGTGGCATGGATTGAGTCGCGAGCGCAAGGGATGAGAAGCCAGGCACGCTCGCCATGATGAGGATCAGCTTTGTCCATCGGACAATCTCGGCAGCTCGCTTCAACCGCTACCGGCCTCGCCGCAGAGTCGACCCAGCTTGCCATTGACCAGTGAAATCGCACGCCCTGGGCGAGATTTGGCTACCTGTCCGATTAGAGAAAGTTTGCCGGAGTCGGCGTCGATTTCCTGCAGGCCGACTGGCGAAAGCCCCAAGTCATCGGCCCACCCGGGCATTGGTTTGGTTGTGACGCACAAGTCGAGTGGAACCGAAGATCAAAGAGAAACCACGGATCGAACGGATCCAACGGATGTCCACGGATCTGTCCGTGCCGATCCGTACCCTCCGTGGAATCCGTGGCCACTTCTTCTCCTCGAGTCGAACCTGAACCCGATCTCCCCGCGCTTGCGTCTTGATTCGACTGCCGATGGCTGAATGGCCTGATGGGGGGCCGTTCTGGATGTCGATCGGACTCAACGCGTTTTTCCGCGTTTTTCCGCGGCCATGCTCCCGGCCTCTGCCCCCGAGTTACGGGCGGGTCGCTCAAAGACCAGGCGTAGCAATTGGAGCACTAGAAAAACGCCCAGGGGCAAGATGAGCGCCGCAGGCCAGAGACGCCAGAGGAATGTGTTGCGAATCGGCAGTTGCAGACCTTCGACCAGGCCGGCCAGAAACAGCATACTCAGGACCCAGATCAGCATGGCACAGCCACCGACCGCCATCATGCCTTTGAACGTCTCTTCCTCGCTGACCTGTTCGTTATACAAATCAATCGTCCGACCACGGCGTGCACTTCGCTCGATGGCCTCTTCGATCTCCAGGGCACGACAGGCTTCGTCCCAATCGTCGTGCGCTTCGGCCGCCTGTTTCTGCAAGCGTGCCTCCAGCCGACGCAAGACGGCCTCGGCCGGGCTCCCTGGACTTGACCCGGATTCGGCAGAATCGCCTGCTGAGGGGGACCATCGCGCGTCCGATCCTCGCTCGGGAAGCTCCAGTACGGTGTTCGAATGGGGGCCGACCAGCGTGATTCGGGCCAGGGGCTGATTCTGAAGTGGACCGATTGCCCAGCGTACCACCGGTCCGTTGCTGCTGGTCAGGGTTACCCCCAGATTGGCCCAGGCGGTTTCGGAGCTGGACATCTCCGGCGCCGAAACCTGGCGGATTTCCGGCAACAGACGGCGCAAGAGAAACGCATCTCGTGCAAGGTAATCCAGCACGTCGACCCGCTGTCGCGACTTCGTTTGTCGTTCCCACACAATTTGCTCGAGCGGATTCTCGTCCGATTGCGCCGCGGTCCGCACCTGCTCGGCCAATCGTTCGACCGCCGGATGTTCCGCTTCCCGAACATAGGGCAGCATCACGCATCGGGTGTCTCGCCGGATCATCTCGAGCTCAAACGCTTCAATCATTTCGCAGGCCGGATGCACGAGAACCAGAGGAACGCCAGCCTGAACGAGTCGTCGCAATTGCTCCATCCGACGCTCGCGTTCTTCACGATGCGGCCGGCGGCCGGCGATGAGTACGGCGTCGACTTCGGGGTTCTCGACCAACACTTCCCAACTCGAATCGTTGCCGGTTTTGGGAACCCATTGTCGAAGTTCATGCGTGCCAGAGGGTAGGTCGTAACTCGCGACGATGCGGTGTCGTTCCGATCGCTGGATCCAATCGACCAGTTCCAGAAGGTGTTCGTCGCTACCGAGTGTTGCCACGTTCATCGTACGTCGTTCTTATCGGTTTCGATTCCAATCGCCCGCCGAGGATGCTCCCAGGTCAACTGCCGGACCTGGTCTTCGTCGAGTCCTAAGTGTTGCCGCAGGTTGGCGACCGACTGCGGCATGGTACTGGCGGATCCTACCAGGTGGGATCGGTCTGCCGACCAAGTCGCCAACTGTTGATCCACGATGACCGTCTGGTCTCCCAATCGAAATTCGCCCGGGCCGAGGCCGGCGGCGGAAATCGCATCCGTCACGACGAAACACCGTTCGATGCCAGCGGATCGCAGGTAGTTTCCCAGAGCGAACAGCGGCACATGGACTCCGTCCGCAATCCAACCGATCCACAAGTGAGGCGCGAAGTAGAGGGCCCGTTGAATGATATTGTCATGTCGGTGGATTTCGAGCGGACATCCATTGCCCAGGTGCGTGACCATGGTCAAGCCCTGGTCGATCGCCGCTTTCAACTGATCGAGCGTTGGATTGCAGTGACCCGCCGAGACCACAATTCCTTGATCCGCCAGCCAACGCGTCAGCCGCAGCCCCGGGTCGCATTCCGGCGCCAAGGTGACAATCCGAGTGGCACCACCGGCCGCCGCGAGCAGTTGTTCCATCTGGTCGCGATCGGCCGCACAGGCAGCCTGGGCTGGGTGGGCGCCGATGTACCCAGGCTGAGGATTGAGAAATGGCCCCTCGATGTGGAAGCCATGAATCATCGCACTTAGATCAGCATTCTGCTCACGCAGCGCGGCCAAACGAGCCAGCCGTCGGCACATCGCGGGCAGCTCGTCGGTAATCACGGTGGCCAGGATTCCCCCAACGCCATCGGCGCGCAGTTGCTGAGCCGCGCGCGATACCTGTTCGTCGGACAAACGATCGCCATTGAAATCCGCCCCGGCGTAGCCGTTCACCTGAAGGTCAAAGAAAGGCATTGGTTGTTCTCCATTCGCCGGCTTGGACAGCAGACCATCGAGGCCCCGCCCCACGGTTCATCCGGCTTCTGCACTTCATTTCCCTTCGTCCTCAGTCGCAATTCTCGTACTCGTACTCAGTGAAACGGTACTCGTACTC
>CAZFWV010000222.1:0-11742 GCA_964522605.1 uncultured Pirellulaceae bacterium | reverse complement strand
CACCAAGTGGGCTAGGGGAACCTCCCAGCAATGCGCTGCTGGAAACACCCCATGGACTCTGGTGGAAGAATTCGGACTTCGGATTACCAGATTTATCGATTATCGAGCGATACCCGACTCCTTTACGATTAAGGCATCATGCCTGACGGACTTGGGCAAAGCGATTGCTTCTCGATGGAAGGCGCTGCCGATCGCAAAGGCATGGGAAACAATGACCGCCCGTCGAGGCGTTCAGCAAAGAAAAGGGAGGAGTGCCATGGCAACCGCATATCTTGAGACGCCAGAACTCGGCGCAATGGAGAACGGGTTTGATCCGCATCAGCTGGATGACCGACTTCATCGTCTGCCCGGATTCGAACGAATTGTTGGCGCTTCCCAGTCGGTTCTCGACGCGTTGGATCGCACACGCCGCGCCGCTCAGAGTGAGTGCACAGTTCTTATTCGCGGCGAATCCGGCACCGGGAAAGAGCTTTTCGCAGACGCGATTCACGAAAACAGCAGGCGGTCTCGCAAGCCGCTCGTCATCGTCAATATTGCGGCTGTACCGACGACCCTGGTCGAGAGCGAGTTATTCGGTCACGTCCGCGGCGCATTCACCGATGCCTCGGTACGTCGAATTGGCTTGTTCGAAGCCGCTGATGGTGGAACGTTATTTATTGACGAGATTGGCGACCTGGAACTGTCATGTCAAGCCAACCTTCTGCGAGTGCTTGAGGACCAGAAGGTCAGACCGGTGGGAGGCGGGACGGAAAAGCAGGTCGACGTGCGCGTCGTTGCGGCAACGCGGAATAATCTTGAACAAATGGTCCGAGAAGGGAAGTTTCGCGAGGATCTGTATTACCGACTCAATGTTGTATCCGTCCACATTCCACCGTTACGGGACCGTCCCGGAGATATCCTGCTTCTGATCCATTACTTCATGCGTGATCTATGTCGGCGCAATGGCAGGCCGTTACTCGCGCTTGACCCTGAGCTGATGAATTATCTGCGTAGCTATGCGTGGCCCGGTAATGTGCGACAACTGCGGAATTGCATCGAAAGTATGGTCGTAATGGCTCGTTCTCAGACGCTCACGATTGATGACCTGCCGACGACCGTCCGCAAAGGAACGCTCGACCAACCACGTAATGGGCAGCTTCCGATGCACATGACGCTCGACGAAACGGAGAAGATCATCGTTCTGGACCGACTCGACCGGCACCATGGGAACCGCTCTCACACAGCGCGGTCTTTGGGAATTTCGGTGCGTACCCTGCAGCGAAAGCTCAAAAAATGGGGCCTACAAACAGAATCTGAAACAGAAACCGATAATATTCCCTGCTAGAAAGGATCTGGTGTGGATATCCTTACGCCAAGAAGTCTTCGAGAATTGGCCGCGACCCGCGACCCGCATTGCGTGTCGATCTACCTTCCCACTCATCGGACCGGTCGAGAAACGCGACAAGATCCGTTGCGACTGAAAAAGCGAACTGAAGAGGCCCAGGAGGAGTTGATTCGCCGCGGCATGCGGTCTGCGGCCGCGCGTGATTACTTGCAGTCGCTACGGGACCTGCTTGTAGACGACCTCTTCTGGGCACACCAGGCAGACGGTCTGGCGATCTTCTTAACTCCGACCACCATGCTGCATTTTCGGCTGCCGAGATCGTTCGAGGATCTGTCCGTCGTAGGCGATCGGTTTCACATCACTCCGCTCTTCCCGATCCTGGCTGAGGATACCACGTTCTTTATCCTGGCATTGAGTCCGAAACGAGTTCGGTTTCTGCAAGCGACGCGGGACACGGTCGAACGGTATGCCGTGGACGACCTACCTGCAGATATGGGTGAGTTGGTGCAATACATTGACGCCGAGAAATCACTGCAGTTTCATACGAAGGGTGCGCCCACGGCAGGAACGGGCAGTCAGCGTGCGGCGCGATTCCACGGTCAGGGAGTGGGTACGGATCGGGCAGAACAAAAGGTCCGGTTGCTAGAATTCTGTCAAATGACGGATAGCGCACTCCAAAGCGTACTCGCAGAACAGACAGCCCCATTAGTGTTAGCGGCGGATGAATCGCTGATTCCGATCTACCGGCAAGCCAATTCTTATCCCAACACATTGGATGCCAGTGTCACGGGCAATCCCGATGAGCTATCGGATCAGCAGCTGCGCGACGCGGCTTGGCCGATTCTCAGACAACAGCATTCCGAACTTCGAGCCCGTACGCTCGCCGATTTTTACGGAGCCATCGCCAAGAGCCGTGCGAGCAGCGATCCCAAGGAGATCTTGCCTGCGGCAGCGGACGGAAGGATTGCCAAATTGCTCGTCTCTGACCGTCAGCATTTGTGGGGCGAGTTTGACTGCGGTACTCGGAAACTTGTCGTACATGAATCGCGGCAGACAAACGATAGAGAGTTGATCAACTTTGCCACGGGGCTGACATATCTCAATGGCGGCGACGTTCTTACCTTCGCCCCGGACGAATTGAACGATCACGGCCCGGCCGCCGCAGTTTATCGGTACTGATCATCGCCCCATCGCATCGTGCCCCCGGGCATTAGACTTCCCCCGGATCCTTCTCCTCCGATGGCAGGATCGCCTCGCTCACCGCTCGACCAACGCCTGACCAGATCATCCATTCCTCTTCTATGCGGCGGAAGAGTGTTGCCCAGACCGCATCATCCGGCGGCTTCCGGGTTGATGCCCTCTGCAGACACTCCTCGTACAATTCGAGCATCTTCGTCGCACAGCGATCCATGGAGAATTCTTCCGCCGTATCGCGGGCAGCCGCAGACTGCCGAGCCCGTGTCTTTTCATCCGCGAACGCCAAATCTGCCAGAGCTTCAACAAACTGCGCCTCGCTTTCCTTCGGCAGCAGATGGCCGTTGACCCCATCGCGCACGATTTCCCGTACACCTGGCGCGTCGATCGCGACCACGGGCACACCGGCCGTCATCGCCTCAGCCAACACCATTCCCTGAGTCTCGGTATGCGAGGCAAAGGCAAATACGTCCATCGCATGATAGGCATCTGTTAGATTCTGACCGTCAAGAGCTCCCTGCGGATGGTGAAATCGGTCCGATAGGTTTCGCGCCTGGAACACGGAGCGGATCATTTCCTGATCTGGCCCATCGCCAATCAACAGGAAATGCGCCTTCTTATTACCCTCCAAAAAATCGGCGACGGCTCGCGTCAGGAAGGCGAGATTCTTCTCCGGAGCCAAGCGACCTACGTGGCCAACAACGAACGCATCGCCGGGGATCTCGTAACGGCTTCGTGCAGCCTGGCCATCACCGTGGCGGAATACTGCCTGATCAATGCCCGTCGGAATCGCCCGAATCGGAGTTGTCACACCTCGCTCCTTCAGGATCTGCCCTATGCTCTCACTCGGAGCGATCACCTGATCACACGAATTCGCGTAGTCTGTCGCCAATTGTATTGCAAACCGCTTCATGGCCATCGAATCAGCGGGCACGTAGTGCGTGTAGCGCTCATACATGGTGTGGTGCGTGAAGACGATCGGTAGATTGCGCATTGCGGCAATTCTCAATGCGGTATGTCCAAGGAGAAACGGGTGGTGAGAATGGATCACGTCGGGTTGCAGATGGTCCATTTTCTTCGTCAAAAACCCCGGAATGGGTAGGCGCACTGAGAAATCACTCCCATTGAAATTCTGAACCGCTGGAACGCGAATCACATCGGGTTCCGCTTCAGACTCCCCCTCAAATGTTGGCGCGATTACGGTCACACGATGCCCTCGTGCCAGGAAGGCTTCGCTGAACGATGCAACCGATCGAGCCACGCCCCCCGTGTGCGGAAGAAACGTGTTGGTCATCATCACGATTCTCATTGATTTGATCCTGGCATGACTGCAGGGGCGGAGTTCAGGACATTTTGTCGTACTGCGACGTTTCTGTCAGCAAGAAAACATCTTCCACAAATGATCGCCGTGAGCCAAGTCTGACCGTTTCCTCTGCAAACGAGGTACCGCAGATGCCACCTTCAACCCGCAACGTGGATTCGCCTGTGGCGGAGAAAATACGTGAAAACACATCCAACACACTCTCCCGTACCGCGATCGTGCAGCTTTCAAGTTGTTTCTTAGTGCGTGCTAAACCCACGGCCTACGGCTGCGGCTGATTACTGGAACTTATACACCCTCGCCCCAAATCCTGTTCGGAGGCTCTCGAAGAACGAGTACTTCTAAACTGCACGGCCTCCCGAGGGAGAGTAAATTCACTACCGACCACCTACCGCAGTGCTTGCGGGCTAAACACATTCCCGCGGGCGAATGCCTTGGCATGCCGTTTGCTGATTCTTGCCATCGTTGGACCGCAGGAAAACTCACAGAAAGCGTGCACTGATGGCGGATTGGGAAGTTGATGGCTGGCGCTTGATCTACCGAGCGTTTGATCCAGAGCAACAAGCATTGCGGGAAGCACTCTGCACCCTTGGGAATGGATACTTCGCAACGCGAGGTGCGGCCGAAGAGGCAGTCGCGGACCAAGTGAACTACCCTGGAACCTACGTGGGTGGTGGATACAACCGGCTCCCAACCGAAATTGCAGGTCGAGTCATTGTCAACGAAGACTTGGTCAATTGGCCGAATTGGCTGCCCATTACGTTCCGAATTGAGGACGGTTCCTGGTTCCACATTGGATCCGTGGAAATCCTCACGTTTCGCCAGGAGCTAGATGTGCGGCACGGCGTGCTCGAACGTGAGATCCATTTCCGTGATGCGGAACAGCGCGAGAGCATCCTCTGCAGTCGCCGGATCGTCCACCTTCGACATCCCAACCTGGCCGCGATGCAGTGGGTGCTGACTCCGTGCAATTGGTCCGGCGAAGTATGCGTGCGTTCGGCCCTCGACGGAGCGGTAACGAACAGTGGCGTCGCTCGATACCGTCAGCTGAACAGCGAGCATCTTCGGATTGAGGAACTTGGGTCCGTGGCCGAAGACGGAATCTATCTCGTTGTCGAGAGTAGCCAGTCCCATCTGCGGATGGCCCAAGCCGCCCGGACCCATGCGTTTACGAACGGAGAACATGCGGTTGCAGCGCGAAAGACTGTTCAAGGTGACGGCCAGATCTATCAGGATCTTCGGATTGACTGTCGGCGAAGTCAACCCATACGCGTGGAGAAGATCGTGGCATTGTACACTTCGCGTGACCCCGCGATCAGCGAACCCGCCGAAGCAGCAACTCGCATCATTGAGCGTCCCGGTCCGTTTGATGAACTCATCCGCAGTCATCGCGAGGCATGGTCTGAATTGTGGCATCGATGCGATATCACGGTTGAAGGTGACCAGCGTGCTCAATTCATTCTTCGGCTGCATGTGTTCCATCTTCTGCAGACGGTGTCTCACAATTCAATCGATCGTGATGTGGGAGTTCCCGCGCGTGGACTTCATGGTGAAGCGTATCGTGGCCACATCTTCTGGGATGAACTGTTCATTCTTCCTTTTCTCAATGGCAGCCTTCCCGAATTGACCCGCGAACTGCTCATGTACCGATATCGCCGGCTTGATGAAGCCCGCCATGCTGCCAAGCAAGCCGGATATCGAGGCGCAATGTTTCCTTGGCAGAGCGGTAGTAGCGGCCGTGAAGAGTCGCAACGCGTGCATCTCAATCCGCGTTCCGGCCGTTGGGTTCCGGATAATTCCTATCAGCAGCGTCATGTCAACGCGGCGATTGCCTTGAATGCGTGGAAATACTATGAGGCGACCGGCGATCATGACTTCATGACAGTCTTCGGCGCGGAGTTGATCGTCGAGATCGCGAGATTCTGGGCAAGTATCGCGACGTATGCCCCGGCCCGCGACCGTTATGAGATTCGCGGTGTCATGGGACCCGACGAGTTCCATACGAAGTACCCCGATCGCGAGGAATTGGGACTCGACAACAACGCCTACACGAACTTGATGGCGGCCTGGACCATTCGCTGTGCCGAACGAGTTCTCAATCTGCTGCCGCCCGATACACGGCAGGAATTGCTCACGAAACTTGCCATCGATGATCAGGAAATCAACACCTGGCGACACGTCGCTAGTCGAATGTTTATTCCATTCCATGGAGACGGGATCATCAGTCAATTTGAGGGCTATGAACGACTCGAGCCATTTGATTGGAAAGCATACCAAGAGAAGTACGGCGACATTCAACGGCTCGATCGTATTCTTGAGGCCGAGGACGATACGCCAAACCGATACCAAGCTGGGAAACAGGCTGACGTCTTGATGCTCTTTTATCTTTTTTCAGCGGAAGAGCTAGAAGAGCTGTTCCAGCAACTAGGTTATCCATTTGAACCGGATTTGATTCCCAGAAACGTCGAGTACTATCTACATCGGACGTCCCACGGGTCCACGCTCAGCCGCGTGGTGCATTCGTGGGTTCTCTCCCGTTCTGACCGAGAACGGTCCTGGGTCCTCTTTCAACAGGCGTTGGAGAGTGATGTACTGGATATCCAAGGGGGTACAACCTCCGAAGGAATTCATTTGGGCGCGATGGCCGGCACGATCAGTATTCTTCAGCGGTGCTATGCCGGCATCGAGATGCGCGACGAGGTCCTGTGGCTGAATCCACGTTTCCCGTGTGTCGACAGCCAGTGTAAACGGATCAAGACTCGTTTTCGTTACCGCGGACACTGGATCCTGATAGACCTCACACGCACGGAACTGAGGATCTCTTTTGAAAAAGGTCTGCTGCCGACCGTCCGAGTTGGGTTCGGAGAGGAGATTCATGAAATCGGTGCCGGAGAGACAATGAGATTCACTCTTGATTCCCCTCGTCACACGGAGCACTCCGCGACCGCATGAGGGAATTGGAGCTGGCTTGACGATGGAGTTGATTGGATAAGCTGGCTACTCCGGCGAAAATGATTATAGAACACGAGAGCGCATTTCAAAATCTGTTCTTCTCGAGGGGTGACTGGCGGCGAAAGCAGGTTGTGAAATGCCCTCGAGCCACTCCGATCCGGTCACAGCAGGCATTCCCGACTGCGTCAGGTGCACCGACATACTACGGCATGCTTCACATATCGACGATTGATCGAATGACCGCGAAAAACAAATCTTCCCAATTCGATTTGTTGCAGGAACTAGCCAGACTTCATGGCATTATGCTCGAATACGACGACGTCTTCGGTCGGCGGAAAGAGGCCAGCCCAGCGACTTTGCGAGGCCTGCTTCGAGCGTTAGGGGTCCATTTGGACGGCGATCATCAAATCCCCGACGCACTCAATGAACGCCGACGATTTCTTTGTGATCGTGGTCTGGAACCGGTTCTCGTTGCGTGGAACGGAAAGCCAGGCGTCGTCGATCTGATCATTTCGGTACCGGATGCGACGGGTAGCGCCACCTGTATGATCGATCTGGAAACCGGCACGATGAGGCAGCGACAACAACTCCAGGATCTCGCCAAATCCGGCCCAATCACGGTCGGCGCGGACCAGTTCGTCGTGCTGAAGTTTCCCTTGCCCGAGCCACTGCCTTGGGGCTACCATCCACTTGTCATCGAGACCGCATCTCGTCGATTCTCCTCCCTCATCATCTCGGCACCCACCACGGCCTACTGGCCGATCCATGAGGGACATCGAAACTCAACTTCAGCCGAACAGAACATGCGTAACGGTCGCGTCTGGGGCTGTTTTCTCCCGCTCTACGCCGCACATAGTTCCCAGGATTGGGGCGCTGGAGATTTTTCGGAACTGCAGCGACTTATCCGGTGGACGGCCAATCTCGGCGGCTCGGTCATCGCATCGCTGCCATTACTGGCCTCGTATCTGGACGATCCGTGTGATCCGAGTCCGTACGCACCTGTAAGTCGTCTGTTCTGGAACGAATTCTACGTCGATCCGCGGCAGTTTCCCGAAGTCGAACTCGCCCCTCAGGTCCAGACCATCCTCAATTCTGACGCGTTCAATAGAAGTGTGGCCGAATTACGCTCAGCGCCACTGATTGATTATCGTCGGTTGGCGGCCATCAAACGGCAGGTTCTGGAGGCTCTCGCCCACCGGTTCTGTGTCACAAAGCCAGACTCCTTCAACCTCTTTACGCAGTTCGTAGAAAGTGATCCGTCGGTAGAAGATTATGCGGAATTCCGCGCGACTCACGAAGCACAGCAATCCACTTGGCAAGACTGGCCTGCGAGACTCCGCGACGGAGACATTCGCGACTCGGACTACGATGAACGCGCAAAAATCTACCATTGCTTTGCCCAATGGGTTGCGAGCGAACAACTATCGGCGATCGCACGCGATGCAGACCGTCACAACTGCGGACTCTACCTGGATCTGCCCCTCGGTGTCCGCAGCGACGGTTACGACGTCTGGCGGTACCGAGAAGTCTTTGCAACCGGGGCGACCGCGGGCGCGCCGCCGGATGCGGTGTGGACGAATGGTCAGAACTGGGGATTTGCTCCATTCCATCCCGACGCCATCCGCGATCGTGGGTACCGACACGTTCGTGATTTTCTTGCGAGGCAGTTTCGCATTGCCCAATATCTTCGAATTGATCACGTCATGGGATTGCACCGACTCTACTGGATTCCCGATGGGCTGTCCGCGCAGGAAGGTGGTTATGTGCAGTACCGACCGGAAGAATGGTATGCCATTCTTTGCCTCGAGTCACACCGTCACGAAACCGGTATCGTCGGCGAGAACCTCGGCACGGTGCCGAAGGAAGTCAACTCCGCGATGCGTCACCATGGCGTAAGACAACTGTGTGTCGTGGAGTATGAATTGGAGTCGGAACACGAGAACATACTTGAATCGAACGATGGCCGTTGCGTCGCATCATTGAACACGCACGATTGTCCAACGTTTGCAGCGTGGTGGAAGGCCGAAGATCTCGAACTACGTGAGAGCCTTGCGTTGATGGACACGGAGGAACGACAGCATGAAGCAAAACGACGTGAGCGGCTGAAGCGCACACTAATCGATCAATTGCAACGAGCTGGCTGGATTAGTTCTGACGAACCGTCACTGGCCGAGATCACGGTGGCGGCGCACCAGTTCTTGGCTGCGAGTGATGCCGATATCGTGATCGTTAACCTGGAAGACCTTTGGCACGAAACACTCCCCCAAAACGTTCCCGGCACGTCGACTGAGCGGCCCAACTGGAGACGTCGAGCGGAGTTGTCATTTCAACAACTTGAGCATCACGATATCGTCCTCAGAATTCTTGACTTCGTGCAACAACTCCGACAACCGGACAGAAGATTTGGAAACCAACATCCATGAAAACCCCCACAGGACCAGTCCATCGGCGTCTCCGAACTCATCCGGTCTACCCTCGTTCCCTGGGAGCAACCTACCTGGGAGACGAACGTTGCCGATTCTGCGTTTGGGCACCCAAGGCGAAAAAGGTGGAGGTCAACGTTGTCGGCGAAAGACAACGGAAAATTCCGATGGAAGCGTTCGAGCGAGGCTATTTCCAGGCAGTTGCCGATTCAGTCCCGCCGGGCACTCGTTACTTCTACCGCCTGAACGAAGAACGCGATCTACCCGACCCGGCCTCTCGGCTACAGCCCGATGGAGTTCATGAAGCGTCGGCGGTGGTCGACCCATGTTTTGATTGGCAAGATCGGGACTGGCGTGGTATCCCGCTCGGTGAGTTCATTACGTATGAGATCCATCCCGGCACGTTTTCCTCAGCAGGGACTTTTGCCGCAATCCGCACGTGTTTGGATGAACTCACCGAACTTGGAGTTACCGCTCTCGAACTGATGCCCGTGGCACAGTTTCCCGGAAATCGCAACTGGGGCTATGACGGCGTTTATCCATTCGCCGTACAGAATTCCTACGGGGGCCCGGCAGAATTGAAACGACTGGTCAACGAGTGTCATCTCCGCGGACTCGCCGTCGTTCTGGATGTTGTCTACAACCATCTTGGCCCGGAGGGAAATTATCTGGAAGAGTATGGCGAATACTTTACCACACGGTATCAGACCCCGTGGGGGAAGGCGATTAACTTCGACGGAGGCGCGAGCGATGAGGTGCGCCGATATTTCATCGAGAATGCGCTCTACTGGATCGATGAATTCCACATCGACGCCCTGCGGCTGGACGCGGTCCATGCAATCTATGACTTTTCGGCACACCCGTTTCTTCAAGAATTGGCAGAGAATGTGCGATTGGAAGCGCAGCGACTCAATCGGCAGGTACACGTCATTGCGGAAAGTTCTTTGAATGACAGCCGGCTGGTCCGTTCGGCTGACTGCGGTGGCCTCGGACTGGATGCTGAATGGTGCGATGACTTTCATCACGCCCTTCGAACAACACTGACGACCGAACGATCCGGATACTATGCAGACTATCGCGGTTTTGACGACCTCGTGAAAGCATTCCGCGACGGCTACGTTCTGGATGGCCGCTACTCGACCTTTCGAGGCCGGCGGCACGGCAACTCGGCACGCGGCATCCATCCACAACAACTGATCGTCTGCTCTCAGAATCATGACCAGGTTGGCAATCGAATGATGGGCGAGCGACTCACTGAGCTCGTGTCATTCGAGGCACTGAAACTGTCCGCCGCCGTCGTATTACTTGCGCCCTATCCACCCCTCCTGTTCATGGGCGAGGAGTACGGCGAGATTGCTCGCTTTCAATATTTTGTCAGTCACCTGGATCCACAATTATGTGCCGCCGTGCGTGAGGGACGTCGAAGAGAATTCGCGCAATTTCGTTGGCAGGGAGATCCTCCGGATCCGACCGCCGAAGAAACCTTTACGCGGTCGCAGTTGGATCGCGAATTGCGGCATCGCGGCCGACACCGGGAGTTATGGGGCTACTACCAGGACTTGATCCGACTGCGCAGATTCGAGAGTCCACTCACGCTGCTCAAACGAGACCAGATGGAAACACAGATTGTGGAAGCCAACCGAGTCTTTTCCTGTCGCTACAGGACGTCGGTTGCCGAAATGTATTGCCTCTTTCATTTTTCATCGGAGCCTTACACCGTAACCGTGCCCTTGCGAGACGGCGTTTGGGCATTACGTCTCGATTCCGCAGCGGAACGCTGGGGTGGACCGGGTACCACAATTCCGTCGCAAGTCGAATCGCCGGGTCATCTTTCCCTGACCCTGGCTCCCATGAGTGCGACGGTGCTGATGACCGCAGAATATTGATTGTCTATGAACTGTAGCAACTGGCTTTGTCGTCAACCGCGTTTGAACCGATCGACAGCGAACCACTTCAATGAAAAGAACCCTTGAGATCGGTGGCAGAACAACCGTTGATTCAACCGCACAAACCACCAGCTACGCAAACACATTGAGTCAGTCTTCGGACGCCAGCTTGTGGACCTCACGCTCGACTTCCGGGCTCGACGCAAGCGCGTCGTCTTCGCCTTCAAGTTCCAACTTAATCGATATCAGACGCATCATGTCCTTCAGGCTTATGACGCCCTCCAGGTGCCCATCGTCCACGACAAGCAATCGTGAGACTGAGTTCTTGTGCATCTTCTGAAGAGCCGACAACGCATCCGCGTCACCGGCGATCGAGTTTTGATCACCACATGGCTCTGTGACATCGCTGACTGTCTGATCCGGCCATCGCTCGCGCGGCACACGGCCCACATCGCGTGTCGAGACGCATCCGAGCAGATCGCCGTTCTGCGTGACAGGAAACATCTTGAAGTGATAGCGGTAGATGTAATCCTCCACTAGCTCTTTCAGACTAATCGATGCAGGAACCGTTTCGACGGGCGTGTGGACGAATTGACGAATCGGCTCCCCTTCCAGCATTCGACGCATCAGCAATTGTTCGTA
>CAZFWV010000221.1:0-11751 GCA_964522605.1 uncultured Pirellulaceae bacterium | reverse complement strand
CCAACCCGGGGACAGGCAATGCACGGAGCCGGGAGGACGGGGAGGCGGGAGCGTGAGGCTCAAGATCTCAGTCAGCCAGTCGGGCTGGGCACGAATCGTCGACACGGAGAGCACGTCAGATTCTGATTTTGTCGGTAGCCTGTTTTGTCTACTCCGCATAGGTCGGCCGACCTGTCTCAAGTCGGCATCGGTGCCTCCACACGCCGATCCTTGCCAAGTTCGAGGGCTGGACGGGCGTGCCGACTTGAGAAAAGTCGGCCGACAGGGGCCTGCGCACAATCTTCAAATCCCCCGATTGACGTCTCGGACCCCTAGCCCAAATCAGCAGAAGCTGACATGCACCCGTCGAGGCATTGGGAAGGCGATCCTTGCGAGATAGCGCGCATCAGATGTAGTACATGTTCGTCGCTTCGTCTCGAATCGCCTCGGCAAGATCGGCGAAGGTTGTCGCCTGCAGGACTTCGCGTTGCCGGCTGGCCGCCCGCTGCCAAGTTTCCAGCAGGGCATCTGACGCCGCGGTGGGGACGCCGGCGTTACTCTTGAGCGGCGATTCGCAGCCCTCGATGACACACATGACTTCCCAGACCGAGAGCTGTGCCGGGTCGCGGGCCAGCCGATAGCCACCTGCCGCTCCCCGCGTGCTCGTCACAATTCCCGCTGCCTTCAGCTGCAGAAGGATCTGAACGAGGAATCGTGGAGGTATTCCGTGCGATTCCGCAATCGATCGAACGCGGACCGGCTCTGCGGACGCAGAAGCCGCTGCCAGGTCCAGCACGGCGAGGCACGCATACTCGGTCTTGGCGGAAACACTCATCGACTCGGAATCAAACGCCTATTCCTCTAACGTGTGCAAACCACATTCGGTCTTCGCCTGACCGCTCCAACGCCCGGCACGTTCATCCTCGCCAAAAACGACCGCCCGCGTGCAAGGCCAACAACCGATGCTCGTATATCCCTGATCGTGCAGCGGATTGTAGGGAATCTCCTCGTCCGTGATCAGCTTCCAGATGTCTTGCTTCGTCCAATTCGCCAACGGGTTGATTTTGACCAGACTGAACTTGCGGTCCCAACCGACGATCGGTGCACGCGCCCGATCCGGACTCTGATCGCGTCGAATCGCACTAATCCACGCCTGACGACCAGCAATTGCCCGATACAGGACGCGAATCTTGCGGTCCCGACAGCACTGGTCCGGATTCGTACGATAAAGTGGTCCTCCGTGCAGTTGCTCGTACTGTTCCACCGTCAACTCGGGCCGCATCAACTCGACCTCAATGCCGTACCGTTGTGCCACACGCTCGCGCAGCTCGAGCGTCTCGGAAAACTGGTACCCTGTTTCGAGGTTGAACACGTGCGTCCGGGGCGCGACTTTCGCCAACAGGTGCAGAATCACCATACCCTCGGGACCAAATGCGGTCGCCATCGTGAGCCCTTCGCCAAATCGCTGCGCCGCCCATTCGAGAATCTGTTCGGCGCGCGCCGTTTCGAATCGTTCGCTCACCGAGCGCAGCTCCGACAGCATCTCTTCGGTCGGGAGTGACGAATCCGTAGTTTGGGCCAAGGCCTCGGACATCGAAATCTCTCGGCGAGCAAAGGCGGCGCGGACAATCCGGCCGGGTCAGGCATCACACCACAATCAACTGGGATCAAATCCTACTTATGTTGATAAACTAAGTCAAGTATCGGTTCGCCGGCGCTTGATTCTTCAGGATCCGCCGCATGGATCGGTTTTGCGGCGGGCGGGTCGGCTGGGGGTTGACTGCGGAAATCGGGGCCGTCACGATCAGGCGGAGCTGGAGTTTTCACGGAAAAATGGGCCGATTGGCGGAATCAGGAGATCATGATGTCGGAAACGAGTCGCACCTATCTGGCGGTAGATCTGGGAGCTTCCAGCGGGCGCGTTGTCGCGGGTCGATTCGACGGCCGGCAACTGCGGTTGGACGAGGTGCACCGCTTCGCGAACGGTCCCACGGCCGCGGGCGGGCGATTGTATTGGGACCTGCTAGGCCTCTGGACACAGATCCAGGACGGGCTGCGACTGGCGGCCGAAAAGTACGGTTCCTCGGTGACCAGTATTGGCATCGACACCTGGGGCGTCGACTTTGGTCTGCTGGGGCGCAACGACGAACTCCTGGGAAACCCGATGCATTACCGTGACCCGCACACGCAGGGCATGATGGATCGCGCGTTCCAGACGGTCGGTCGCGAGGAAATCTTCGCCGAGACCGGACTGCAATTCATGGAGCTGAATACGCTCTTCCAGTTGCTCGCACTGCGAACGGCGGATTCCTCGTTACTCGAGGCGGCCGAGACCTTCCTGCTGATGCCCGACCTTTTCAATTGGCTGCTGACGGGCCGCAAGGTGAACGAGTTCACAGATGCATCGACGACGCAATTCCTGAATCCGCGAACGGGTCAGTGGGCGCGAAACCTGCTAGAGCGATTCGACATTCCGACGAAGATGCTGCAAGAGATCGTTCAGCCGGGCACCGACCTCGGCAGCTTACGCACCGAAGTCGCAGCCACGACCGGACTGCGCGATGTCTCGGTGATTCTTCCGGGAACGCATGACACAGCGAGTGCTGTATTGGCGGTGCCTGCCCTCGGAACGCCAACCGATCATCCGAGTTGGTGTTACATCAGCAGCGGCACGTGGTCGCTGCTCGGCGCCGAGGTCACCACGCCGGTCATCAATGATTTGAGTCGCGAGTACAACTTCACAAACGAGGGTGGTGTGGGTGGCACGATCCGCCTGCTGAAGAACATTACCGGTCTTTGGCTGGTTCAGGAGTGTCGTCGGAACTGGTCTCAAGCCGGCAAGTCATACAGTTGGGAGGAGCTGACGGGTTTGGCGGAGCAAGCGTCGCCGTTGACGAGCTTGATCAATCCGGACGACGCGCGATTCGCTGCACCAACGGACATGCCGGAAGCAATCCGCGCGTATTGCCAGGAGACGGGCCAACCGGTTCCGTCGACGGAGGGAGCCATCATTCGCTGTGCTCTGGAAAGCCTGGCACTGCGCTGCCGCATGGTCTTGGGTTGGCTCGAATCGTTGACGGGCACCCGCTTCGAGACGGTTCATATCGTCGGCGGTGGAACGAAGAATCAGCAGCTCTGTCAGATGACGGCCAACGCGTGCAACCGCCCGGTGCTCGCGGGTCCTGTCGAAGCTACGGCGATCGGCAACGTGGCGATGCAAGCGATTGCCCGCGGTGACGTCGGTTCGATCGAGCAGGCCCGGCAGATCATCGCCGCCAGCTTTCCACTCGATCGGTACGATCCGCGCGATCCAGAGCCGTGGGATGATGCCTATCCGCGATTCGAGCAGCTATTGCTCGGCTGATCGACGGGTGTTTTCGCCGCTCGTTCCGCAGATTCACCGAGGTTTCGCGGTGGCTTGATCCTCGTCGGAATCGGGCGGGGCGGGAACGTAAGGATCAATCGTGTCGACTTCGAGCTCCGTCGAAAAGTCCGGGCCGGGTAACAGGAAGATCTCGGAGTGCAACTCATCCTGTTCAGCCCGCACGCAGTGGTGCCGCACAAGTTCCAGCACGGCGAGAAAGACACCGATCATTGCGGACTTGTGCATTCCCGGTTGAAACATGTCGGAAAAGGCGACCTGCCCATCCGTACACAACCGCTGATGGATTCGCTGCATGTACACCTGGATCGGCGTATCGTCATAAACGATGTTCGCCGGCTGTGACAATTCATTGGCACGCATCACCCGACCGAGGGCACTGACCAAATCCCACAGCTCCACTTCATGAATCGGCTGATCGGCCGGATCCATTTCGCGAGGCGGAAGATCGTTTGCCTGTCGAGCGTAGCACATCGACCAGCTCCGAGCCTGCTCTTCCAGCATGCTGGCCGCATCCTTGTACTGCTTGTATTCCAGCAACTGCTGCACCAGCAGTTCGCGCGGATCCTCCAGCGTTTCTTCTTCTTCCTGTTCTTCCCCGTGCGGCAGGACGAGGCGAGACTTGATCTCAATCAGCAAGCCAGCAACTTCCAAGAAGTCCCCAACCGCATTGATGTCCAGCTCCTGCAATACGGCGAGGTATTCGAGGTACTGCTCGGTGATCGGCGCAATCGGAATGGTGCGCACGTCCAGTTCCTGCTTGCGCACCAAGTACAGCAGCAGATCCAACGGTCCCCGGTAAAGATCCAGGTCTACGCGGAATGACATCGGTATCGAATTTCAACCCCAGGATCGAAGTGACGAAACGAACAAGCTGGGCGGGCGCCAGTACGCTGCGCGCCAGCAATTCAGTGCTGGCGTTGCCTCCCGGTCGGCATCCAGGACGGATCGCGCATCCGACGTCCTTGTTCATTGTCGTATCCCATCGGCAGGCAACTTAAGCCCGGACTCTGCCGAGCGGCCCTGCCTGCATTGTAGCGGTGTCTATTCGGGAAGTGGCGGGTGCATGTCAGCATCTGCCGACTTACGCTGCGGGCGGAAAATTCAACAGGAGAGTCGTCGGGGGTTGAGGTCCCTACTGGACGGCCTGGGTCGTCGAATCATCGACTTCGTACAGTCCCCAGGTTCTCCCGTTGACATTTCTTCGACCCCTGGGATCCATGCTGCAGTCCCGGACACACGCATCGCGGCGGGCTGTCCGGCCGGGCCACCTTGCTCACCCCCGCAGCGGGGACTATTATGCCGGTTTAGCCCCTGTTTTCCCGATCCGTCCGGGCTGGGGTGCTTTGTTTCCCCGTTGCGCCGTCAATGTCGCTCAGAAGACACAGGGGGAGTCGAGAGATCTCGGCCTCCGCTGGTCCGTTTTGGTTCATTCACGCGCGCAACCATCCATCGAGGTCCACGATTTCCCATGCGTCACGTGCTTTCGGCGGTTGTTCAGAACGTTCCCGGTGTTCTTGCCCATATTTCGGGAATGCTCGCTTCGCGTGGCTACAACATTGATTCGCTGGCGGTCGGCGAGACGGAGGATCCCCATCTGTCCCGCATGACATTTGTCGTGGTCGGTGACGACCGCGTGCTGGAGCAGATCCGCAAGCAGTTGGAGAAGATCGTGACCGTCGTCAAGGTGGTCGATGTCAGCTCCCAGGATTATGTGGAACGTGACCTGATGCTGTTGAAGATCAAGGCGCCGCCGGGGGGAAAACGCAGCGAGATTCGTGAGCTGGTCGAGATTTTCCGCGGTCGCATCGTGGACGTGGGGCCGGACGAGGTGATGATCGAAATCTCGGGGCGTGAGAACAAGATCGAAGCCTTCATCGATCGGATGCGTCCGTACGGGATCAGCGAATTGGTCCGGACCGGGCGGATTGCGATGGTTCGCAGCGGAGCGCGCCTCGCAGATGCGGGGAACGGCCCGCAGGTCCAGGACAGTTCGTTGCGAAAGTACGTCAAGCAGAAGTAGCGCGACCACGCTTCCGGCGTCTCCGCTTCGCTTCCCCTTTCCGACCCTACCTGCAGACTGTGAGTTGCCTCGGTATGCCGGCCAACATCTACTACGAGCAGGACGCCGACCTGTCGCTGCTGAAAGACAAAACGATTGCGATCCTGGGGTACGGATCTCAGGGCCATGCTCAGGCGCAGAATCTGCGCGACAGTGGTTGTCGGGTGATTGTGGGCCAGCGACCGAACAGCTCGAACTATGAGCTGGCCGTCAGCCATGGGTTTGATCCCGTCTCGCTGGAAGAGGCCTCTCGGCTTGCGGACATCGTGAACATTTTGTTGCCCGACGAGGTGCAGGCGGACCTGTATCGAGATCAGATCGGTCCTCACCTGGTGCCCGGAAACATCTTGATGTGCGCGCACGGACTGAACATCCACTTCGAGCAGATCGTGCCGCCCCCGGGCGTCGACACGTTGCTGGTGGCTCCCAAGGGGCCCGGCCACCTGGTCCGCGACGAATTCGAACGGGGCGCGGGCGTGCCCTGCCTGATCGCTGTCGGCGACGGGGCCAGCGAGACGACGCGGCGGGTGGGTCTGGCCTACGCGAAGGCGATCGGGGGAACGCGTGCGGGAGTGATTGAGACGACCTTTGCGGAAGAAACGGAAACGGATCTCTTCGGGGAGCAAGTCGTCCTTTGCGGCGGCCTGAGCGCCCTGATCAAGGCGGGCTTCGACACGCTGGTGGAAGCCGGTTATCATCCGGAGATGGCCTATTTCGAATGCCTGCACGAATTGAAGCTGATCGTCGATCTATTGCATCAAGGTGGTCTCAGTTATATGCGGCACAGCATCTCGAATACGGCCGAGTACGGCGACTACACGCGAGGTCCGCGGATCATCACGGAAGAAACACGCGCGGAGATGAAACGAATTCTCGAGGAAATCCAAACCGGTCGGTTCGCACGGGAGTGGATCTTGGAGAATCGCGCTGGAGCACCATCGTTCAAGTCGATGCGACGCCGAGATCGTCAGTTGTTGATCGAACAAGTCGGTCGCCGCATGCGTCACCTGATGCCGTGGATCGACGCGAAAGAGGGATAGGCTACTCGATGAACAAGCAGCACGAAGAAACGCTCAAAGTCTTCCAACAGTTGCGTCCGGGAGACCGCGTTGAACTGACGCACGAAGTCAAAGTGGGCTTTCGCAAATGGGAATCCGTCACGCGAGGAACCGTGCTCAAGACCGAACGACGGCGACACGGCTTGCATCGACGTCGCAACGGCGACGATAAGGTATTCAGCGATCTGATTGTGCTTGAGCGGGAAGACGGCGAGCGAACGACGGTCACGCTCGACGAGTTCTCCGTCCTGCGAAAAGTGGGCACTCCAAGCAAGCGGTAATTCGCGCGAAGTCCTGATCTCGGTCCACGTTTGACGACGCATCGTTCCGCGGAAACTCTCAGATGGACGAACAGTTCCCCAATGCCTGAAGCCAACGTGCGCGATCCGGATCCTCGTCAAGCGCGACGTATTCTCGTGGGACTGACGATCGCGCTGGCTGCGTGGGGCATTTACCTGGCGATTGGCGCAACAGGCGCCTTTCTCGACAGTCGGCTGTGGGACCCGCGCAAGAGTCTGATCGTGATCGCCTGCTCGGCCGGGTTTCTGATCTTTTGGTGGACGATTCTCAGAATCCGCGCTCGTCGCACGGCCGCAGTGCCCGTGGCTCCATGGAATTGGCCCAGCGTACTGAGTTGCCTCGTCGCCTGCCTGGGGCTGCTGCTCGGGTGGGTCGCCGCAAGACCAACGACGCCCACGGCGGGTCCTGTCGACGCCCGAACCGCATGGCTTGGACTCACCGCCGCGGCAAGTCTGATGGGGGCGGCTGTCCTGGCACTGATCGGTGCGAGCGATCCTCGCCCCCAGCGGGGCAAATTACTCGCCCTGCTCACGTTCGCACTTCTGCTGGGAGCGATTGTTCTGTTCCTCTGGCGACCAACGGCGTAGGATAGATCCGATCTCGATCCCGCGCGCGAGGCCCCAGCGATGTCATCCAACAACAGCTTCGGACCTGGTCTCTCGATCGGCCAATACTTGATCCAGCGACTGCAGGATTATGGAATCTCCGACATCTTCGGTATCCCGGGTGACTACGTCCTGTCGTTCTATACCCAATTGGAGCAAAGCGACCTGCGCGTGATCGGCTGCACGCGCGAGGACTGCGCAGGATTCGCCGCGGACGCCTACGCGCGAATCAAAGGCATGGGTGCACTCTGTGTCACGTACTGTGTCGGCGGATTGAGCGTCTGCAACGCCGTGGCCGGCGCGTACGCTGAGAAATCTCCGGTTGTCGTGATTAGCGGATCGCCCGGCTTGCGTGAGCGATCACGATCGCCCCTTTTGCATCATGTCGTGCGCGATTTTCGCACGCAGTTGGATGTCTTCGAGAAACTGTGTGTCGCCTGTGCGGAGTTGTCGGACCCGGTCTCCGCCTTCCGCGAAATCGACCGACTGCTTGATACATGCCTGCGGTACAAGCGCCCGGTCTACCTGGAAATCCCGCGCGACATGGTCAACGTCGTCCCACAGATCAGTCACGCCTATCAGCGTCCCGTGTTCGCCAGCGATCCGGAGACGCTGACCGAGGCGGTGAAGGAAGCGTGCCAACTGCTGGAGCAGGCAAAACGACCCTTGATCTTGGCCGGCGTGGAAATCCATCGACTTGGATTGCAGGACGCGTTGCTTGCGTTGGCAGAAACCACACAGATCCCGATCGCAGCCACCCTGCTCGGCAAGAGCGTCATCCGTGAAACGCACCCGTTGTATATCGGCCTGTACGAAGGCGCCATGGGACGGCAGATGGTCACGGAATTTGTCGAACAGAGCGATTGCCTACTACTGCTCGGTACGTTCATGACAGACATCAATCTGGGGATCTTCACGGCCCACCTGGATCCAGGTCGCTGCATATACGCGACGAGTGAACAACTGCGAATCCACCATCATCATTATCACCAGGTTGAGCTCAACGACTTTCTCGAATCATTAACGCAGCAAGTCCCTTCGCTGCCGGTGCGAGAAATTCCACCGACACTGAAACGATCTGCGGAACCATTTCAATTACGGGCGCAGGATCCGATCACGATCACTCGTCTGTTCGCTCGACTGAACGAACAGCTGGATGAGAAGACGATCGTCATCGCCGATATTGGCGATTCACTCTTCGGCGCAACCGAACTGGTTATTCGCGAACGCACAGAGTTTCTCAGCCCGGCCTACTACACTTCGATGGGATTTTCGATTCCCGCCGCTCTCGGTGCCCAGGTCGCGCGTCCCGAAAACCGTGTCGTCGTGATTTGTGGAGACGGCGCGTTCCAGATGACGGGGCAGGAGCTTTCGACACTCACACGGTGCGGCTTCGATCCGGTCATTATTCTGCTCGACAACGGCGGATACGGCACCGAACGAAAATTGCATGCGGGCGATTGGAAATTTAATGACATCCAATCGTGGCACTACAACCGACTGCCAGAGATCTATGGCGGCGGACGCGGTTACGAAGTCCGCACCGAAGGCGAATTCGATCGCGTACTCACCCAAGCCTGGCAAGATCGCGCCGGGCCCAGCCTGCTGCACGTTCATCTCGCCCTCGACGATCACAGCCGCGCGCTGCAGCGCCTGGCCGAACGATTGGGTCAACGGGTGTAAACGTCGAGATCCCAGGGTGAATGACGCATCGAAGGATCCCTATTCACCGTGGCCTGGGACATCGTCCTGGTTGATATGCACAAGTCGAGCGAAACCGAAGATCGAGAAGAGAAACCGCGGATCGAACGGATGTCCGCGGATAGATCCGTGCCGATCCGTACCCTCCGTCAAATCCGTGGTTGCTTCTCCTCCTCCGGTCCCACCTGAACGCGATTTCCTCTCGCGTCTGTCGAAAGACTGCCAAGACGCTGGCGAACCGGTCGGCGGTGTTCTCGGCGGCTTTCCGCGTTTTTCCGCGGCCATGCTCCCCGCATTTCCCACGGATTTGTGCGTGAACGCGCGGGCGATGCCCTGGGCTGCGTTGAATTTGGCCTTCGGCCAAGGGTGATGGTGCTGCGATTGCCGCGTCTCACAGCCCGGCGATGCGCGTGGTTTCGGCGTAGTCGCGCAACCCGGCGGAGGCGCCAAGTCCGGTGACGCAGCAGGCACCGACGGCGGCGGCGAGTCGACCGGCTTCCGCGGGCGAACCGCCTTTCAAGAGACCACAGAGCAAGCCCGCGTAGAATGCATCTCCTGCGCCCGTGGTGTCCACGACGGGGCCGGGGGGCGAAACGGCGGCAATCGAGATGTACTCGCCGGCCGCCGGACTGAGCAGCGCGCCTTCCGAACCCAACTTGACCCCGAGCAACCCCGGCGCGCCACACTGTCGAAACGTATCGATAATCTTCTGCGGATCCGTCTGTCCCGTCTGATGTTCCGCTTCGGCACGGCTGGGACAATAGACATCCAGATGGGGCAGGATCCGATCGAGCGGTTGCATCGTGCCGCCTTCGCCCGCCGCATCGAGCGCCGTCTGACAACCCACTTGGCGAATCGCCGCAAACACTTCCGGCAGGTCGGATTCCAGGTTCGGCATTAACGAGTAATAACCGACCAACGTCATGCGACTCCGCGCGAACAGTTCCAGGTTGTCGAGAAAGGTGGCCTTTGTCATTTGCTTCGGCGCACCGACACAATGTGCAAAGCTTCGCTCGCCACTCGCATCGACCAGCACCGCTGTCGTACTCGTCGCGCCGGTTGGATGTGTCATCAAGGAGTCCACCAGGACCGCTTCGTCACCGAGCTTCTTGCGAATCACATTCGCCCAGTCGTCCTGTCCGACGTAACTGAACGCAGCGACTTTCATCCCCAGTCGCGCGAGTGCGATCCCGGCATTCGAGACGATACCGCCCGTGGTAATCTCAACCGGATCCGTTTGCATCAAGCGCCCACCACCGATCGGAACTTCGAGCGGCACGGGGCGGACGAGCATATCCACGACGCAGGAACCGCATAGCACACAGTCGATCGTCTTATCCATCATCAATCCAGAATCCGTTTCCAGCGTTCGAGATTCCACTGTACCTTTTCGGCCTGCGTCATTTTACTGAAATCCGGCTCCGCGACGCCGTGGCGTTGTGTCGCAGCAGGAATCGCACGCGGAGTTCGCGAAGCCGTTTGCCCCGCGTAGCTGCTCGCCGTATCGGTCGACTGCAGGTCTTCTTCCAGCGAACGTTGCGGAGCGATGCCCAATTTCTGCAGATCACCATGATACGCGCGCACCGCCTCAGCCGGCTTCAGCTGATCGTCGGCTACGGCGCGCAGGTATTTCACGAACGACAACTGATGTTCGGCGTTGTTGATCTTCCGCCCATACAGAGCCACGCGGGCCCCGTACTTCTTCGCTTCCCACAGCATGTGATATGCATCAAACGTGGTACCCGCGGAGCCTCCCAGAATGCCCACAACAAGCGACGGATCGTAGCGCGAAAGCGCCTCCATCGCCGCCGGCCCATGGTAGACGATCTTGAGAAAAATGGGGCGGGCACGCTGAGTCACACCGGCCAACAGGCGGGCAATGTGATCGTTGATGAATCGTGCCACGTCGGCCGGTGAATGGGCACCCGTCGCATTCGGGTCGAACACCTCCAGGAAATGACGAAACCCTTTCCGTTCGGCCTCTAAGCGAAACGTCTTGTAGGCCTCCAGCGTCTGCAGATCAAGCTGCGTGTCATTATTCAGCGTGATCGAATACAGTCCGAGGTTGGCACCCAAGTAACGCTCGTGCGGCTCACACTCCAGTTTGCCGCACTGCGCATGATCGATCGTTGCCGTACGAAACGGACGCGAAGGCTGTGACGCATACCGACCGCTGCCCGCAGCCAACCAGATGTCCGTCGTGTCGTTCGCACGAATTGCCGGCGTCACATGGCTGTCGTCGAACAATCGCTCCTGCAGGGTCAGCACTTCGCTGGAACTGGCACTCATCAACATGATGTCGACCAGTCCCTGATGCACGATCTCGCGCATCAACTGGCGATACTCCGCCAACGTGCGAAAATGCGCTTCCTGCCCGTAATACTCCGGACTGCGGCCGGGCGCCGACAGACCAAAGGCCATGTCGGCATCTTTTGCATCGGCCAGGATGAAATCCCGGCAAGTTGGATCAGAGAGGATCCGAGCCAACTTCAGATCGAGCGACTTCGCAGTTCGAGGTCCGGAAGTGACATTTCGATCGGCCATCAAGTCGTGACTCCGTAATGCGGCAGGGATGGAATAGGCGGGAGGCTGCAGGCTGCAGGCTGGAGAAGCGGTTTCAAAACCGAGATTCGGGAGGGCGAGGCTCCTGCCGAGCCGGCGTTT
>CAZFWV010000220.1:0-11752 GCA_964522605.1 uncultured Pirellulaceae bacterium | reverse complement strand
CGAGGATAAGAGGCAAATCGTCCTCGCCTGACGGCTGCGGGTTAAACGAAAAGCCACTGGGACGGTGTTGTAACTTCCTCCGAGCCAGCAACTTAAAAGCTGCACGACCTCCATAGAAAAGGGCCGTCCGTCACCTTGTGGCAACCGGCGCAGTCTGCGCAAACCCTGCCGGATTCAGCGACTCTTCTCAATCTACCGGTCCCGAAAACCGAGTACCAAATAGACCTCCAATCGACGGTCCGGATGTCGTCGATCGTTCGTTTCGAGAAGGTCTTGGTGCCGGTCGAGGGATCCTCCGATGGAAACGTCAGCTGAGAGATCGTGGCGAAGAACCTACCGATTCATTGCCGGGTCGCGGACCTGGATCACCGTGATCGGATCGATCGTATTCTCGACCGTATTGGCAGGAGTTGTGGCTCCCTGCTGCGCCCAGTTTCCGGAAACGCTAGCACCCATTGTTCATCGATCGCGCGATCAGGATCATCTGACTCATTGCGAATGCGGCCAATGGACCTGTCCAGCCTGTCAGCGTCATTGCGATTGTGGCCATGACTTCGGCGGTACGCCGACGCTGGCACCGGTCATTCCAGCGCCACGCGATTGGGCCTCACCGGATGGGACGACGGCATCACCGTCCTTACCGGGGGCGGCCTCTAGACCTTACCGCGGGCAACCTCAGCTGGAACCCGGAGAAGATCGCACACCCTACGCGTCGCCGCCTTCCGCCGAACGATCACCCATGACCGGGACCTCGGAGATGCCTGAATTCGCATTCAGCGAACAGGCTGCAGCGGGAGCCGCATCGACCTTGGCAGTCCCCAACATGATTGGTCCATCATTCAATGGTGGTCGCTCGTTCCTAACCATAACGAATCGGGTGCCCTACTCGCTCTTTGCTCGGGGGTACATTCTTCAGAGTGCCAACAGTGGCCTTGACTCCAGCTTGGTCTACGAAACGCTTGGTAGTAATCACGAGATTCCCGATGATTTTTACTCCGTCGGGCAAGGGCAGTTGATCTCCGACCGGCAGGTCGTATTTGCGATTTCGGAGCCGGTACCTCCGAGTGATGCTCCTACCTCGCCCGGCCCCGAGTTTTCCTACGACGGAGGCACGGCCGTCGGTCCATTCCCGTTCGATGACGGTGACCTATGGCGCGTCAACTACAGTTTCTCTGAGAAGATAACACTCGTTGTCCCCGATCCGGCCGAAACGGTCGTGGGCCGCGTCAAGATCGCAGAGAACACAAGCCCCATTCCCCGAGACCGCGTGTTTGTCAACTACAGCTTGTTCGACAGCGTGCCTTTGTTCGCCGGAGGGGTCACGGTCAATCGCTTCAGCCCTGGTTTCGAAAAGACCTTTCTTGCCGGTCTGGGTTCCTTCGAAATGCGGTTTCCCCTAGCGAGTACTCTCGATAGCACGATTGTTCTCGATGGCGTGGCTCCAATGGGGCGAGTCGAATTCGGGAACTTGTATATGGCCGCAAAATGTTTGCTGGTACGGTCCAACCGAGCGGCGCTTTCGGGCGGGATCGTAGCTACCGTACCCACGGCAGATGACCTGCGGATTCTCGCACCCGGGGGGACTGAACTCGTCCGGGTTCAGAATGAAACGGTTCACTTGATGCCATTCCTCGGATGGCTGGTCAGTTCGGGTCCCGTATTTATGCAGGGCTTTCTTGACCTGGACATCGATACAAATGGCAACTCCGTGTATGTGAACCAGTATGGGCAAGGTCTCCGATCGGCAGGACGCATCCAGGGAGCAACCCTGCTTGATATCAACCTCTCGAGCGGATACTGGCTTTTCCGTCGATCGCAGAACAATTGCGCTCCAACCAGCCTAAACGGCTTGGCAGCCATGTGCGAGTTGCACATATCGCGCTCGCTGCAAGAGCTGGATTATGTGTCGGCCGAAGACTTTCGAGTCGGGCAACCCCGACATGATCTCCAACAAGTGGCGGGTGTGATTGGGGGAGCTCTTGAGTTTGGTGCGGGCCACGTGCTGACGGTTGGCTATGCCGTTCCGATTGGAAATGGAGCCGACCAGGCCTTTGACGGCGAACTACGAGCCTTCTGGAATAAGTTCTTCTGAAAGGCGGAGCGGCCCACACGATATACGGCAGGCACATACAACTCGTTTAACGGCTAGCCGGAGGCGTCGGCGGATACCAGACAGTAGCAGTCGCCTTCGGCTTGCCGTTAAACGAAAATTGGACCGGTCGCAACAAGCAGACCTGGGAAACGCTAGCCAGCCTTGCCGAAACCTGCCGACAAAACGCGACGGATATCGTGGACTGCCTCAGCCTCTCAACGCCACCAAGTTCCTTGTGCGTTACGGTTTCCGTTCACTTGAGGAATCAGACAGTCGAGCTAGAGAGAGCTAGAAGTAGTGTCCTAATTCCAGTCGGAAGATGTCGCTGTACCAGCGTTCGTTCGTCCACGCTGTGCCATAACCTACGTAGACGGTGTTTCGACCTAGATTGTAGCGCAGACCAAATTTCCCGTTCACAATCGTGTCGCCATCGGCATCCAGAATCGTTGCTTCCAGATCCGACTTGAAGCCGTCCAGGACACTCCAGCCCACAACCTCCCCCACGGCGACCAGACGGTTCTCGCGATTTCTCGTTCCGTGATCCCAGATGTCGAAGCCGAGTCCCATGCCGTACCGCAGGACGTTTCCGCCGAACAGCCGACCTTCCAGGGGGCGGTCATCGGGGGGCGTCACGATCGGATCCGTTTCGATCCGCGAGGCGTTGATCGCGACCCAATCCTGGATTTCTCCGAAGATCGTCCATCGGTCCCGCCAACGGCGCTGATACAACAACCCTGCCTCGAGACTCGTATGTCCCGTACCCAGACCGTTTTCGGGGTTCGCAGTGGGCATATAGACCTTAAACTGCGTCGTCAGGGACTCTTCGGGTGAGACGAGCAATCCGAGGCGGAATCCGGCGGTGATATCTCCCGCCCCACCAACGGTATCACTGGGCTCTTGAGAAATCGGGTCGAAGAATGTGCCTCCGTCCCCATCCGCATTCACAAAACGCACGGGGACTTCGCCGAACACCGACCAGGCAGGACTGCCGGCCCATTCCACATACGTACGGATCTCCTGGAAATCAAGTCCGCCGAGCCCGCCGAACTGGCCGGGTCCCCGGCCGCCGATCTCGGGCACCGTGGGATACCAGAACTCAGCCCGATCGGGGAAGCTCGCGTTCTTGGCGTAGTCGTAACGGATGCGGATGCGACTGCGAATGATCGCGTCGTCGATGTAACCGGCCACGGAAGGCTGAGCGGCAAAATCAGGCGTTGCTAGGGCACCGGTCTGTTCGGTGAACGCGAAGGCCGGCTCGGTCGGTTGCGCCGGAGCCATGGTCGACGGCGTATCGAGAAACTCGGGGCTCGGGACCGTTGTTTCGCCTTCTTCACAGGCCGAAACACAGTGCGGACAGGGCTCCGATAGCAGCGAGCTTAAATCCGAATCACACTGGCCAACAGCCGATTGCTGTACGGCCCCCGGGATGACCCCCGCCCAGAACAAGAAAAGCAGCACCGAAGAGGTTCCGCGTTTTGATCTTCCCATCTCAGTCCCATCCTTGAGAAAATCGGGAGTTTTTTCGGCAGAAGCGCATCGTATCGGGGCATGCACGACCCGGCTCGATTCAAACGGGTTGGAGCGGCCGATACGAAGTCCGTCTAACTCCATCGGTGCGTCCGCCAGAGGGCGTCACACCGAATCTCGAAGTCTTGTCGCCTCACAAACGAATCCGCTTCTCATTCTGTCGGTTTCGTTGACTTTTCCGGCACGCCACCGTTTTCCGATCGGCCCAGTTTCTCATCGCATCGGATTTCGGTATTACTCGCCGATTTCTTTCGCGAGTCGGTCCGCAATCGATCGGAAAGCAGCCGCATCCTTCTCGCCCAGGTCCGCAAGCGCCAGGTGAGATTGCATGACGTGACGACCTAGTTCCCGTGGCTCGACTTGGGTGACTTCCAAGGCAACGAATTCGCTGACATTGGCAGGACACGTCTCGATACATCGGATGTACTTGTCAATGTGAGCAGTGGTCAACAACCGGATGCGAACCGACTCATCAGCCACGATCACCAGCCGTGTTCTGGCAGACTCACATCGTTTCTGGAGTTCGATCAGGCAGCCGAGGAATGTGCTATCCAGGTGCCTGCACTGCGACAGATCAACGAAGACAGCAACATCGGCACGCCGAAAGCACTGAACAACGAATTCGTGAAAGACGGGACTTTCCCGCATTGTCACGTTACCGAGAATGCGGACAACGAAGCCATCACGACAGCGTGCCACGTGCATGGATGAGACGATTTCCATTGTAGTCTCCCCCGATCGAGTCAATTCCGCATGCTACGAGAACGAATCTCCCCTCGTGATCGTTGGACAGACAGCAATTGGTTCGCTGCATTTGATTCTAACAGGCTCATCACCCTCAGACATCCCCGAGAACAGGTTAGGACACGCTGCTCTCACTGTGGGTACGCAGAAAGCCGGTGCGGCGTGAGGGCCCACCGACCTTCGTCGTGCATGCCGGTACATGCAAGTTGGACAAGTCGCGCAGCCGTAACCGCGTCTAAGGCAGGTCGAAGAGCGGCCCCTTGGTCGAGCGGATAAACTGGAGCTGCACCGAGCGGTCTTCGCGACGTCCGTGCTTACCGTTGTTCTCTCATCGCTGGAAGTCTACACTCACGGATACGACTCACAGCCCCAAGACGAACTCATCGGGCACGTCCACCCAGGTTTCTGGGAAGGCAGAGCTGCATTGGAGATCGACCCTCTATGAAGGTTTGCATTATCGGGGCCTCCGGAAAGCTGGGGAGGTACATGGTGCAGCATGCGCTCGATCGAGGCTACGAGGTCGTCGGTGTGTGTCGGGAACGCAGCGTGTCAAAGCTCGACCCGTTCCAAGACCGGATCACGATCGTTCCAGGAGCGACGAACGACCGCAACGTGGTCCGGAAAGCCGTCGAGGGTTGTGACGCTGTGCTCACCGTGCTGGTTCCCTGGGGCGTGCATCATTACTCATCAGGAACCGCCCAGGCTGTACTCGACTATGCGCGTCCAGACGCTCGCTTGGTGTTCTCGTGCGGCTGGCACATCACTCGCGACGGTCAGGACGTCTACTCGCCGACGTTCTTGTGGATGTTGCGCATCGCCGGCTGGTTCGCGCGTCTCATTCGTGTTGTCGATCTAAACGACCAGGTCGAGGCCTGCCGGCGGATCTTCGTCAGTAACACGCGATGGACCGTCGTACGAGGAAGTGATCTCGAAGAAGGCGAAAGCCAGGGTCTGCCGGTGTGGAGTCGCCATGTGGGCGACGCAATTCTTGAGAGCAACATCACGCGACGCGTGGACTTTGCCTTATTTATGGTAGCAGCGATTGAAAACGACGAGCTCATTCACGAGGCACCAGCGATCGTGAGCCGCCAGTCTCCTTCAGCGCTCGCACACGCAGACGAAGGGATGACTCAGAAGTAACTTCGGCATTTCGGTCCTCTCGTTCAACCGCGTGCCCAGCGGGCCGCGGAAGACTCCTCCCTACGCGCGGGGCGACGCCCGCGCGGTTAAACGAGGAGCCCGCGCGGTTAAACGAGGAGCCCGCACGATTGAACGAGGAAGTTGTTTTTGGGCCGTGCCGAAGGCTCACGGCGTGCCGCCGTCGCTGGTCCAATCGAGGATGCGTCCCGGAGTCCAAGGGGCACCGACGGTCTCGAGTTGCTGTTCAATCGCCGTCAGGTCTTGCCGAATCAATTGGCGAAGATCGGTCAATACTTGCGCAAACTCTTGGCCGGCGTAACGATAGTCATCCCGCTGTGTTTGCGTGGGCGGAGAGGTGACATTCCATTGGCTCCCGACCACACTGCGAATCCGATCATAAATCGAGGGAGGAACCGGCTCCTCCAGTCGACTCAAAGTGCGGTCACCGCTCAGCTTCGTACGAATGACATTCAGACGCGACGTCAGCTGCTGAATCTGCGTCAGTAACTCCGGATTGGCAGCGGGCGTCTGGCGCACCGCCTTGCGCAGGTAGTCCAGTCGTTCTTGCGTTTCATCAGTCAGTCGAACGGCACCTCCAATGGCGCGCTGCAACTTGGCCACCTGTTGCTGAAATGCCAGGATCTCCTCACGGTTTTCGGGCTCGAAGGTCGCACCACCCAGGTCCACGACGTCAAATCGAGTGGGCTCGGCCAGTGTCGTGGTCACACCGTCAACAACCTTGGCCAATTCGACGGAATACTCACCCGCCAGCACGAGAGGTCCTTGACCATCGTTTGCCAGGTTGATCGGCGCCGACGAAGGATACCGCAGATCCCAAGCGACTCGGTGCAGACCCTGATCGCGGGAACCGGTGATCCGCCGAACGACGTCGCCGGCCTGGTCCCGGACGGTGAGCAGTACAACGGGTTCCGTCTCTTCGTCTTCCGCGCGAAGCTCCTCAATCGACGGGTACGGGACCGTCTTACCGCTCTTCTCTGCCTTCGCTTCCGCTTCTTGACGCCGCTCCTTTCTCGTGGTGAGTTTGTCTTTCAAGTAATAGGTGAAGACGGCCCCAAAGGGTGGATTTGCTGCGGCGTAGAAAGTAGCGCCTTGCGATCCCCGTCCATCCCCGCCCAAGCGACTGCGTTCGACATAACGCAGGGCCGGCTTGATCGGCAGGATGCCTGCGTCCTTTTCCAGGAATTCGGCATCGGCGAGTCGCAACGGTGTGTAATCGTCCAGGACGTAGAAACTGCGGCCGAAGGTGCCAAACACGAGGTCTTCCTCTCGGCGCTGAATGGCGAGATCTCGCACTGCGATTGTCGGTAGCCCGCTAATTTTGATCCATGTCTCGCCCGCGTCCTGAGTGAAGAACGCGCCGAACTCGGTACCAACGAACAATAGCGAGGCGGCGACATGGTCCTGCTGAACCGAATAGACGATGTGGCGATCAGGCAGATCGCCTACGACCGAAGTCCATGTCGCTCCGCGGTCGACACTCTTGAGCAGATACGGTTTGAAGTCCCCCATCTTATGGTTGTCAAACGCAGCAAACACGACATCGGCATCATGCAGTGATGCCATGACACAGCTCACGTAAGCGAGGTCTGGAACACCGGGAAACAGGCCAATCGCACGCCAGGTTTCTCCACCATTCTCGGTAACATGGATCATGCCATCATCCGTACCGACATAGATTAACCCCTCGACAAGAGGTGATTCATCCAGCGCGGTTGAGTTTCCAAAGATGGAAGTTGAATTGTGCTTCGCGACCGCGTCAACACTCTGGATCTTCCCGAACACCTCGAGCTCGTTCCGGTCCAGGCCACGAGAGAGGTCATCGCTGATCACCTGCCAGCTCATGCCGCCGTCATTGGATCGAAACAGCTTGTTGCCGGCAAAGTACAACCGCTTTGAATTGTGAGGACTGAGCAACAGCGGCGTATCCCAATTCCAGCGATAGGGCGCTTCGTCTGGTGCCTCGCGTGGCTTGATATCAACAATCTGTCCGCTGCGACGATCATGCCGCACGAGACCACCATACTGGTATTGGCTGTAGACGACGTTAGGATCGTCCGGATCGACCACCGTCTCGTAGCCGTCTCCTCCTACGGTGACATACCAATCTTCGTTGGTGATGCCTGCCCGGCTGGTCGTGCGTGAAGGGCCGCCTTGCGAGCAATTGTCCTGAGTCCCCCCGTAAACGTTGTAGAACGGCTCGGCATTATCAACGCTCACCCGGTAGAACTGAGTGATCGGCAGGTTGGGCAAATAGCGCCAGTTCTGTCCGCGATCGTAACTGTCGTAGATCCCGCCGTCACAACCGATCAACAGGTGGTCAGTATTTGCTGGGTTAATCCACAGCGCATGATCGTCGACGTGTTTGTTACGAATTGGCATCGACTGGAACGTACGTCCGCCATCCTCGGTAACCTGCAGAACGGTGTCGAGGCAGTACACACGATCGATATTCTCCGGATCGCAGATGATCTCGTTGTAGTATTGTGGACTCGTGGTCATGTAATCGCTACGCTTTTCCCACGTTTCGCCGCGATCGGTCGAACAGAAGAAGCCGCCTTGGCTGCCAGCCGCCTCAATGATTGCGTACAAGACGTCTGGATCGCTGGGCGCGATGTCGAGTCCGATCCGACCTTTGTCCACGCTGGGAATTCCATTCGTCAATTGGCGCCAGGTCTGCCCTGCGTCGGTGGATTTGTAGATGGCGGAATGCGGTCCCCCATTAATCAAGGTCCACACGTGTCTCCGCCGCTGGTATGCAGACGCATACAACACATTCGGATCGCGCGGGTCGATATGGATCTCATTGACTCCTGTGTCCTCGTTAACATGCAGGATTCGCTGCCAGGTCTGCCCGCCATCGGCCGACTTATACAGACCGCGTTCACCGCCGCTTTGCCACAGAGGTCCCTGGGCCGCCACATAGATGGTATCGGAATCGCTGGGGTGAATCGCAATCATGCCGATATGCTCTGACTGCTTCAGGCCCACATTCTGCCAGGATTTTCCTCCGTCGCGCGAGCGGTAAACGCCGTCGCCAAACGAAACGCTCCGCTGGCTATTGTTTTCTCCCGTTCCCACCCAGACCACGTTGGGATTATTCGGGTCCAGTTCAACGCAGCCGATCGAGTAGGATGCCTGCCCATCGAACACCGGCTGAAACGTCGTACCCGCATTGTTGGTTTTCCACACTCCACCGGAAGACACCGCCACGAAATACTGTGCGGGATTCTCCGGGTTCACAGCAAAATCTCCCACGCGCCCGGACATCAGCGCCGGGCCAATGGAGCGCGCGGTCAGGCCCGAAAAGACCTTGCTGGGCGACGACTCTTGCTCGGCGTCCTGCGGTTCCTGAGCTCGAATCGATAGAGGTGACACAACAAGCGCAAGCAATACAATTCGAATCCAGCGAGGTAACTTCATGGGAGGTCCCTTTGGCAAACAGGATCGGTAATCTGCATCGGTGCTGGCCGTGCGTTCCACCGCCAAGAGACGATCGAGACGGCCCCACTCGGTTCGTGTGGCACCGCGAAAGAGCCGCGGATGCCCCCGCAGGATAGGTGCTACCGAGAAGGTCGTCCAGCAAATTCCTGCAGTTGCTTGAACCCTACGATCTGAATTGCCCCACGGGAAGGACTAGTCGAGCTTCCTAATCCTGTAGCGTGAGACTCCTTCGTCTTACGACAGCTCATCGTTGGTTGCCGTCGTATGGACTTCCGATGCCGTCGATCCGGTCCCAGACTGCATCCTTTTCTGGTGAGGTCAGGTCACGGTACCGGTGCGGCCGACGATACGCATTGCCGTGAATGGTTTTTTGTCGACGCTTACGAATCTCGTTCAGATCGAATCGAGCCAGGTAAAGACCTTCGGCTTCGCCGGCCATCACCAGGCAGTTCCCTGCCGCATCAAAGGCAGCCGAATGACCATTCTGGTACGGCTGGGGATAGTTGGCCATGGCGACCCCCAGGACGTTCTCCCAAGCCCGAACCCGAAACTGCTGAAGCCGCAGATCGTCCAGTCCGCAACAATTCGGTGTCAGAATGAGTTCCGCTCCCTTGAGCATCAAAATCCGCGCACTCTCGGGCTGTTCACGATCGAAACAGATCATCGCGCCGACCTGAACCGTCCCTTGGGCGGTGTCGAGCTGCCCCACAACGAAGTCCTCCCCCGGCGTCATATTGCGTTCCATCGCTTTGAAATCGCTCGTGTGGACCTTGGCGTAGGTGAGTACTTCCTGGCCGTTGCGGTCGAACAGCGTAATCGTATTACGGGGCCGAGGTTCCCACGCCTGCTCGTACGCCACGCCGATTGCCATATCCAATTCGTCAGCCAACTCTCGGAAATGTTGCACCCAGTCGCTCTCTTTGCTGACCGCCTGCTCCCAGAAAGCCTGTCGTTCCGCTGCATCCCCTGGCTTGAAACGTGTGTAACCGATGTTCCACATCTCGGGCATCAACGCGATGTCGGCGCCTGCGGCTGCCGCCTCCCGGCAGAAGACATCTGCCTTTTTTCGATTCGCCTGCTGGTCATTTCCCTGCGGATCCATCTGCAGCAGGGCAACAAGCAGCACGTGATCCGGATCCTTGTCGCGGTTTTCCACGGCCTGACCATGGCAGGGAATCCATCCAGAAAAGACGACAACGTAGGCCGTAGTCATCGCGAGTTTTCGGAGCATGGCATTCCTCTCGGCGGGCAGCATGGCCTCCTGATGACTGTCCGGTCCTTGAATCCACTGGGCGAGCTGCAAAAACAGGACTGTCTTGAAATGTACTCGAGTGCTCTGTCACAGCTTAGGATTGGGGGCCGACACAACCCTAATTCTTCGCTGTGACCAAGCACTAGAAATCCACGATGGAATTCGGTTTCAGCGCGGTCGTTGGGTAAGGTCTCGCTGTATCGAACACGTACATTTGTTCGGGAGTTTCAATCACTGTTTTCGATTCGTCGTACAATTCGGTTTCCTCGTCAAACACACCTTGGGGATCAAGTTGCAGGTGTTTGACCATGAACGGATACATGGCTTGCCGTTTCATATACTGGTAGCCATGCTTGCGACCTGGATAATGGACATTCTCGACTTTTGCCTGTTCGCCAAACAGGCTGTAAACCTTGCGAATGTAGGGATATTCCACAACGGGTGTGTTCTTCGTCCAATCGCCACCAACAGAAACCAGCAGGAGTGGGCGAGGCGCGGCGAGGGCAGCGATTTCAGCGTTATTCGTTTCCAGCTCGCGTGTCTTATGGATTGGCATTCCACTTTCACAATGGCACCCGCCAAAGAAATGTGCGGAGACCATGACCACTGGCACCGACACAGTAACTCGATCGTCAACTGCTGTCAGCAGGAATGTTTGGGTCCCACCACCTGAACAGCCGGTAACGCCAATTCGTTGATCATCGACGTCGTCCAGAGATTGCAGGAAATCGATTGCGCGAATGCTTGACCATGTTTGCAGAGTCAGAGCTTGTTTGTGTCCATGATCCCAGCCGTGGTGCAAAGATTCGCCGAATCCAATCATGTCGTACGAGAAGACAACGGCACCCATGCGTGCCAAAGTGGCACAGCGATATTGCTGCTCCGCTCGCAAATGACCTCCACCCGGGCCGCTCGCATGACCATGGGGGCAAAGGACAGCGGGAGACGGCCCTCGCTTGCCGAGCGGTCGGTACAGGTTTCCATAGACGAAGAACCCGGGGCGTGCTTCGAATGCAACGGACTCGACAGAATAACCACCGGCATACTCTCGCTTCTTGTGAATGATTGGGTTCAGAGGCGTGCGCTCCGGCAAGGGATCGAGCTTCGCACCCACCAGGATCTGCTTTCGCACCTTGGCAGCACGCTCTTGCCATTCGGGCAAATTCGAATACGTGGCGGCCATACGAGCCAGCTGTTTGATCGCATCTGCTTCCGAATGGTAATTGCCACGACAGAGGATAGGAGCGACTTCCTGATTCTCTTCCGCGTACAACGCGGTGACGTACAGCAAGGCGACAAAGCCGATCAGGCGGCGACATGGCATGATGCGGATCCTTGTGATCTTCATTTGAGACGCCAGCGGACCAACACTGGCGGTATGGATCGTAACTCTGGGAAACTGTCGCTTTCGCTCAGTCATGACTGGCGCGCACCAGGCAACTCGGCCGACAGGAAAGCGACGCAGTCAAGATTCTAACAGCGGTTCACAGAACTTTCACGCCGTCAATGAGCCGTCGACATTCACAGAAATTAAC
>CAZFWV010000219.1:0-11793 GCA_964522605.1 uncultured Pirellulaceae bacterium | reverse complement strand
AACGGCGCCGACGCAACGTCAGCAGCCAAGCGGCGCACCAGCCGATCAGTAGCAGACTCGAGGGTTCGGGAACCGATGAAACGCCAACCGCGCGGGGGCCCTGTTCATACGCGCCCTCTTGCAGCGCGAGAACAATGTCGGCCGTGTCGAATTCGTAATCCGCGTTCCAGTCCCCGGTAGACCAATCCGAGTTCTCCAGGATTCCATCCTCATACTCGCCTGCCTGAAGAACCTGAACGAGGTCGGTCGTGTTGAATTCTCCGTCGAGATTCGCATCGCCAAAATAGGTGTTTTTCACGTTCTGGACCCACTCAAGTCGATCGTCGAAGTCGACGTCCCCGTCCAGGTCCAAGTCTCCGTGCCCCGTTCCGCTGACCGCAATGCTCGCGACGTCCGGCATCAAATCGAGGACCATCCGGCCATTGCCCTGCTCAAAACCGCGGAAATCAAAGTGCACTTTTTCGAACAATGGCGTGCTGGATCCCTCGCCCAATCCCAGGCCTCCCAGGCTGCCGAGCAGATCACCCATCCCGGCATCATTCAGCAGGTCGGCCAAGTCACCCCAGCCGCCGAGCAGCGATCCCATCCAGCCACTGGACAGGAGATTCATCCCGAAAATACCATCGATTGTGGGGTGAATGTCGACGACCGACATGGTCAGGTTCGTGAAGACCAGGTCGATCCCCTGATCGGTCGGCACACTTAACTCTTCAACCAGCAGGATCGGCGCCTCGATCGTGCCTCCCACCCCGCCGATCGGCTGCGTGCCGATCGCCTCGTCCCTCAGATCGCCGTTTCCGTTCGTATCCAATCCCAGGTCGAAGGCCATTTGGCTCGAAATCAGGCTGAGTTGGGCGCCGGTGTCCAGGACAAAGTTGCCCCGCTGCTCGGTGCCCTCGTGTCTCATCGTGGTTCTGATCGCAGGCAGATCGACCCAAACCGGCAACGGTCCGGTCTCACCGGGATCGAAATGCAGGGGTTCGAGGGGAACCGTGTAGCGCCGCTGGCTTGTGGCCGGTAGATCATTGGCAAAAGTGGTTGCCAAGAAGTCGAAGTCCAGCCCCCCCTCGAGAAGATCAAAGATGTCAAAGGGATCCCCGTTTCCCCCTCCGCCGCCGAGGCCGCTCAGATTCAGCGTCGTAACGCGCTCGTTCATCGCTGGCATGCCGATGATGCCGAAGAACGAGCAGAGTCCGGGGACAGGGCAGAAGCTGGTCTGCGTACTGGAGAGGATTCGGGCGTTTTCCAGCGTCTGAATAACGCCGTCCGACCCGCCGAATCGCACGTGATACTCTGCAGAAACGTCGAACTCTGCTGAGCCCGCGACGCCGAACTCGATGAACGTGCCCTCCGTTCGGTAGCCTTGCGGGGCGAGTTCGGATACCGCATCGTCGCCGGCGAGAATGCTGTTGGCACCCGTGTCGAGCAAAAACGTATTGGTAAGTTCTGGTCCGATCGAGTTGCCGGTTCGTGGATCGATTAACTCGATCGCCACCCGGGGCTGATCGAGCGCCAATTCGTCCGCGGGACCGAGCAGAATGTACGGTTTTCCCGCCTCAACCTGGGAAGCGGCACAGACCAGCCAGAGCGTCAGCGTGACGCCAGACAGAGTTTTTTGCATCGGTTTACATACCCCCAGCGGTTCCATCTACCCCTGGATGGAACACGCCTGGAGTATAACCGAAACCCGCCGCCGGGATCCAGGAATTTGGAATCCGGAAGCGTCGCGGTCTAGGGAAGATCTTCCCCTAGCGCTTCGGCTTTATACGCCTTCATGGCGGCCGCTTCGTTGGACAATTTGAACTCTGGACCTGCGGGGAAGTACTGCAGGTCATCGGACAAGTAGTATGGGCTGGGCAACGTCATTCCGGCGACATCGACCTGGCAGCCCGTCGTTCCCAGGCAGCCGAGTGCCAGCAGGCCGAACGCCAGCAGGCTTTCCCACCGGGATTTCGATCCGTTCCGATCCATGTGATAGCACTCCCTCGCAAAATTGCTTGAATCGTCACGATCGTTATCGACCGAACAACCCGCAGACTTCAATCGACATGCCCAACTTCCGCATTACCGTCTCCGGGGCGGGCCGATGGTGCTGGAGAAGTTCGTATCGCGCGATGCCGTTCACTATGATGAAAGTGATTGGTTTTTCTCGGCGAACAGAGGGGAGATCGGATGATGCGCGGGATCACAGCAGTTTGGTGGCGCAGGCGGGCCGTTCGGGTTGCTGCCATCGCTTGGCTGATCTTGGCAGCTTTGCTGTCAGGGTCCTGTTGGGCGCAGATTCGCGACGGATCCGCAGTCCCAAGAGATATCTATTTCCTCGCTTTGCGATCGTTTTATGCGGGCGAATATCGAGATGCTCTGCGCGGTTTTCAGAGTGCAGCGCGGAGTGGGGTTCGCAGCAGCGAGGGGCGGTGGGTCGATTCGATCTGCTATTACGCCATGATCGGCGAATGCAATTATCACTTGGGCGATCTGGATGCCGCGCTGCAGCAGCATGAAGCGGCACTGCGACTGCTGCTGGCACACTCCGGATGGATGAAGCGTCTGCAGTTTCCGCCCGCCGTGCCCCCAGCCCAGATTGCGGGTGGACTGCCTTGGGGACCGAGTACCCGGCCGTGTGTACCCGGACAGTTCCCAGAAACCGTGCTCAGCCTGCAGGGTACGGATATCGATCGTGTTGTTCGACAGGGAGGGATCGTGGCGCCGCCGGAACTGTACCCGTTGCGCGTGATCGAAATCTTTCGCTGTGTCGCGGTTTCGCTGCAGCGGAGGCGCGAGCTGTTGGGACCGGTGGGCGCGTACGACCGCCTGAACTCGGATCTGGAACGAGAACTCGCCAAGCGCCCTTTTGCGGGTAACCATTGGGCGGGAACACTGTTGAATGTGCAACTGGCGATTGCCAAAGCCACGGCCGGAGACCGACAGGAGGCGATCGATCTTCTACGTCAATCGCTGGTTGTCGGAGGCCAGTTGGATCACCCCCTGACCGGAGTTGCGCTGGTCGAGTTGGGGAAGTTGTTGTTAGAGCAACAGGAGTGGGAAGCCGCAGGACGCTGTTTTTTCGACGCCACGTTCCCGGCCGCGCTCTTTGGGCAGGGAGACGTCTTGGAGGATGCATTTCGCCTGGCGACTCAGATGTACATGCGCACGGGCGGGCAGCAACTGTTTCCGCCGCTGGAGAATGCGGCCGTTTGGGCCAAGTCCCAGGGGTACGACCGCGCCGCCGCCTCGATCCTGCTCGATGCGGCCGAAAACTCCGCCCTGCTGAATGCGACGCGAGAATGTGACGGTTGGCTGCGGCAGGTCCGTCGGGCAACAGGTCGCAGTGATCTGGCGGCCGGGCGTTTGGGCGCTCGATTCCAATACATCACCGCACTCGCCGAATTCCAAGGCGGGAAGACGGCGGCCGGTCAAAGTGCGCTGGCCGGCGCCCTGAAATCTCAGGCTCGTCTTTCCGAGCGGTTGCTGCAGATTCGACTGGTTGACAATCTGCATCGGACCGAGGCGATCTCCGACCGCATTGCGGACCTGCTCTACAACGAAACGCTTGGCGAGCCGACGGCGCAGGACTGGCAGACGGATCCCTTCAACACGCTCCTGGTGCAAGTCTCGGACTTGCAGGCCTCCTACAACCGCTGGCTGGAAATCTCGATGGCGCGGCGCGACTTAGCCGCACTCGTCTTGGTCAGCGACTTGGTGCGTCGTCAGAAATTTTATCAAGAACTGCCGCTCGGCGGCCGGCTGCTGGCGCTGCGTTGGGTTGTGGAGGCTCCCGACGTGCTACTCGACGAAGCTACGCGCCTGCAGCGTCAGGAACTCTTTGCTCGATTTCCGCGCTTAAATGAGCTGTCACGCAGTTCCAACGAGGCCCGAAGCTCTTTGCAGAAACTGCCCGTCTTTCCTGAGGCGGCCGAACAGACGCGAGAGCAGATTCAATATGCCCAGCAGCTGCTAAAAGACAGTCAGCAGCAGGAACAGATCCTGGCCGAAATCGCTCTGCGTCCGGAGCCGGCGACTCGCCTGTTTCCTCCGCTGAAACCGCTCGATCAATTGCAGGCGCAGCTCAAGCCCGGGCAAACGATTCTCGGATTCAGCGTAACTTCGCGCGAAGTCCATGCGATTTTGATCACCGCGGGAAAACGGTATGAACAATGGCCGTTGACCGGTGTTCCCCAACTGAAAAAATCGCTCGTCGAACTCGTGCGCGAAATGGGCAATTACGACCGCAATCAGGTGATGAATGCCAGCTTGTTGGCGAGTGAGAAATGGAAGGCGTCGGCGGAGGCTGTTTTCAAGCCTTTGGCCGAGAAGCTGACGCCCGAAGTCTTACAGGAGACGCAGGAACTGATCATCGTTCCGGATGGGTTTCTCTGGTACCTTCCGTTCGAGGTGTTGCAGGTGCCGACCGCGCGCGGCCCCCAGGCCCTGATCGAACTGACGGCGATCCGCTACGCACCCACACTCTCCCTGGCGGTCTCCGATCCGCGACCAACCGTCGGTACGGGAGCCACGGCGATCGCGGTGGGAAGATTATTCGGTCCCGATACGGCGCCCATCTTGGAGGCGACGGTTGCGGAGATCCAGCAGTTGCGTCCCCAGGCGATTCGGCTCCGAGAACCGCTGCCCGCACCGTCGTCCGTATTGGCGGGACAGTGGGACACGTTGCTCGTACTGGAAGATCTGGACGATGCGACGAAGTCTCCCTGGAACTGGGCACCGGCCGCGATCGATCGCGGTCAACCCGGCAGTTCGCTCGCGGATTGGTTGCAGCTGCCCTGGGATGGGCCGGCACAGATCGTGCTACCCGGTTTTCCGACGGCGGCCGAGACGGGATTGCGCATGCGAACGACGGGCGACGAAATCTTCCTTTCCGTTTGTGGTTTGATGGCCAGTGGCTCGCGCAGTGTGGTTCTGAGCCGCTGGCGTACGGGGGGACGAACGAGCATGGAGTTGCTTCGGGAGTTTCTGCAGGAGATGCCGCGCGAGGCGCCCGCCGTCGCGTGGCAGCGAGCGATTCAATTAACGCGCTCTGCTCCGCTCGATCCGACCGCCGAACCACGTCTCAAAGGCGTAACGGAAGGCCAGGTTCCGTCGGCGGAGCATCCTTTTTTCTGGGCCGGCTATCTGTTGATCGATGCCAGTTCGCCACCGGCCCGGCAATGAGGTTCTATTTCGTAACGCAGAATAACTTGCTGGAGGTCCGGATCAGCAGCCGGCCTTGGGCGGCGGCGATCGAAGAGCGAACCGGATCGTCATCGGTGGGTGTGTCCATCGACACTTCGTGCAGCAGCGTTCCGTCCGCCGCATCGAACACGGCGACCGTGCCCAGGAAGTTGATGATGTAGATCTTGCCATCCGCAGCCAGCGGAGAGGCTTCGTACTTGTCGCGTCCGGGCGTTCGGGCGGACCATTTGACTTCTCCTGTTTGCGGCTCGACACGCGACAGCGAGTTGCGCACGTCGCTCAGAACAAAGAAATCGCCGTCGTAAAATGCAGGCGTCGGGACGTCGCTGGAGACTTCGCGCTGCTCGTCGCTGACCCACACGAGGGCCTGGTCATTCAGTGTTCCTTGCCCACCGGCGCGCAACGCGTAGATCGGTGAACGTTTGGGGGCACAAGCCAGGATCACTCCATTGCCGGCAACGGGGGAGGGTACGAGCCGCCAATGGGGAATCCGATCGGGATTCCACGTGCCCCAACGCCACAGTTCCCGGCCCGATTCCGGATCGTGGCCCGTGATTGCGTCGCCTCCGCTGATCAGGATCTCGCTGCGGCCTTCAAACGTCAACGGAATCGGCGTGCTGAACGCTTCTCGTGACTCCATGCGTGCCTGACTGGGACGCGTCTGCTTCCAGAGCGTCTCGCCGGTTTTTGCATCGAGTGCCAGAACGTACGATTCGTTTTCGCGATCCCGAAAACCACGGCCGTCGACCGCAACGTCGCGCTGCAGCACCTGGACGTACAGTTTTCCGTTATGCAGGAGCGGAGAGCTGCTGAACGTCCAGAGAAACGCGAATGTCCCGTAGTCTTCCTGGATGTTTCGCGACCACAGCTTGTTGCCCGCAAAATCGAAACTGACCAAATCCCCATTGCTGTAGAAGAAGATCACGGATTCACCGTCGGTGACGGGAGACGGAGCCGCAAAATTGCTGCGCGAGTCGCGGCGAATCCCCTCGGCGACATCGTGCTGCCAACGGAGTTGTCCCGTCTGGAGATCAAAGCTCATCGCCATCAGCTGGTTTCGCTCCGGATCCGAACTGGAGATGAAGACGTGATTCTCCCAGACGATCGGTGTTGCCGCCCCCGCACCCGGCAAGTCCGCCTTCCAGGCAACGTTTTCCGTCGTCGACCACTCGGCGGGCAGATCTGCTTCATCCGTCGATCCGTTGAAAAACGGTCCACGCCAATTTGGCCAATTGCTACCGTCGGTTGCGGTGGTCAATCCAAGAATCAGGAAGGTACTGAGAATGCAGCGAGCCATGGGGTGAGTCTCCTGTTGGGGATGGCGTGAGAGAGGGACCGCGGATTCAACGGAGCTGCCGGGTCTTGCCGGAGCAATCCGTGCTGATCCGTTGGGTCCATTGCCTCCGTGGTTTTCTGAGTTCCGTGCAGCGTATTTCAAAACCTAGATTCGCAGTAGGGTGGCTGGTGGCAGAGCGCAGCGATGCCCCAGTTCCCCGGTTTGCTGGGGGCATCGCTGCGCTCTGCCACCAGCCACCCCTCAAGAACGAGTTCTATGTGCGCCGTCGTTTCTTACGGCGTCTTGTAGAATTCGGCGTGAATTTCGGATACGTGATCCGGGTCGAACTTGATGACCTCTCGGTCGTACGTCATCAGCCCATTCACTTCTCCTTCGACGTCCGTTGTTTGCGTGTAGATCGCCGCGGCGAGGCCTCGCTGGATCAGCGGCAACAGCTTTTCCATCAACTGGTCGTAATTACTCCGCAAGGTCTCAATGTTGTCATAGGTGCGGTAACCCCAGTTCCGTTTATTCCACCAAAGATGTCCTTCCATGGGCAGTCCCAGTCCACCGAACTCGCCCAGCACGACCGCGCGCTGTTCTTCGGGTTCTGGCATGTCAGGGCCAGGATAGCTGTGGATGTCATGAATGTCCCCCGTTCCCCGATCGGTCCAGCCGCTGGGACCGTCGACCAGCCGCGAAGGATCGTACTCATGCGTCCACGCGAGGATTTCGTTCGTGGCGAATTGCCCCCAGCCCTCGTTGAACGGCACCCAGATCACAATGCAGGGATGGTTGTAATGGGTGTCGATTAGCGCCTGGTACTCGCGGCGGTAGTTGGCGGCCGATTCCTCCGACCGCTGCAAGTCGTCGTCCTCGCGTCGAATATGGCCATCTCCGTTCGGCATGTCTTGCCAGACGAGCAGTCCCAGTTTGTCGCACCAGTAATACCAGCGATCGGGCTCGACCTTGACATGCTTTCGGCACGCATTGAAACCGAGTTTCTTCGTGACTTCGATGTCGTAGCGAAGAGCTTCGTCGGTGGGTGCTGTGTAGAGGCCATCAGGCCACCATCCCTGATCGAGTGGGCCGAAATGGAATAGCGGTTGATTGTTCAAAAACAATCGCTGAAAACCATCCGCGGCCTTGCGGACCTCAATCTTCCGCATGCCAAAGTAGCTTTTGACTTCATCCGATTGATTTCCGTTCCAATCCAGCCGAGCCTGAAGGTCGTAGAGAAACGGGGTGTCGGGCGACCAGAGCTGGGGATCCTCGACCGGAAGCAAGATCTCGAGAGTAGCGGTGCTCTCGCTGTCTTCGGAGCCCGCAAATTCCAGGGAGGCTTCCGATACGGTTTCATCTCCGTTGCGGATGGTCAGAACGAGCGTTACGGATCCCGACGGGATGGTCACGGATGCGTCCACGCGAAGCTGTTCTTGATCAATGTCTGGGGTGAGTTTGAGCGACTCGATTCGGGCGGCGGGAACAGGTTCCAGCCAGACGGTACGCCAGATTCCGGTCACCGACGTGTACCAGATTCCCTGAGGTTCGATGACCTGCTTGCCCCGCGGTTGGTAGCCATCATTCACCGGGTCCCATACCCGGACGACAACTTCCTGTTCTCCTTCCTCACGCAGTGCGTCGGTAATGTCGAACCAGAACGCATCGTAACCGCCTTGATGCTCACCGACCATTTGCTCGTTGACCCACACTTGAGCTTGCCAATCGACCGCGCCGAAGTGCAGTCGCAATCGCTCGCCGTCACCCAACGCGGGCGCCGTAAACGTCCGCCGGTACCAAAGTGTCTGCTCCGGACCGACCGGTTTCATGACTCCGCTTAAGGCCGATTCGGCGGCGAAGGGGACCAGGATCTGGCCCGCGAAAGCTTCCGGACGGTCCTCCGCTTTCGGACGGATTGCGTACTCCCAGAGTCCATTCAGATTCTGCCAGTCCTTGCGGACAAACTGAGGTCGTGGATATTCCGGCAGCGCACTGGTCGGGGAGACGTCTGCGGCCCAGCGGGTCATCAACGGCGCCTGTGCGGGTTGCCACTCTGCGCTGATCGCAGGCATCGAGATGAGAAAGAAGAACAACGGCAAGATTCTCAATTTCAGATTGCGGAACATTGGAAACCTCCGGGCATCAAATCAGCAGATCAATCGAAACGCCTCTGGCCCTTCACGCCTTCACGGTCTCTGCGCTGAATCTTAGAAGTGGTTTCAACACTGAGATTCGGGAGGGCGAGGCTCCTGCCGAGCCGGGGTGTATCGCGTCTTCGGCTCGGCAGGAGTTTCCCCCTCCCCGTCTTGAAACCGCCTCGAGGACGACCAAGGAACGAGGGGCCCTTGGGGGAAAGTGGGAAGCAGTTATCTCCAGGGGAGTCGTTCGCGGTGTGCGGTGCAGGGGATTAGGCTTTGTCTCAGAACGCTTCCGCAGCACTGGCAGAGCCAGTGGCACCCGCTGATCTAGTGTGCCACTGGCTCTGCCAGTGCAGTTTTGAGACAAAGACTAGTTGTCGACCAGAACCGTCTTCCCATTTTGACCGAGTGAGATTCCGACGACAACGTACTCAACCTCTTGAGATCCGTTATTTTTCATGGAATGAACCTCGCCGGGTGATACGATCACGGCGTCACCCGGTTCGAGCGTGATGCAGTTTTCTCCGACTCGCATTTGGGCGATTCCCCGAACCAGGATGAAGATTTCCTCCATGTCCTCGTGATAGTGGGTGCGAAACGAGGAATCAACCGGCAGGCGACACCAGTTGATCATTTGAACTTGGCCGCGGAGCAGTTCATCATGCGTGGCCAAGACGCGTTTCAGAACGCCCGGCTTCCGTGGGTCTTCGTGTGACGCCGGGACGAACTGTCCGTCAATGGCTTGGATCCGTCGCATCGTTGGCTCCGACCTGGGGTGCAGAACTCGCCGCTCGTGGATCCTCAGGATAACCGGCTCACGTGTCGATCTTCAAGCGCTCGAGGACGGTTCGTGAATTGCCAAGATCTCGGCCTCCGCGGCGAATAACGTTTGATGGTCGGTTTCTGCCCGGCGCATGCGGTAATGAGGGCCATCATTTGGGTAATTTCGAGCGTACCCATGTTTGACTTGACCCAGCGGCTGCTGGATAATCATGCGTTACATTTCGTTCGCTACTTGCGATTTGGTCGCATTGCGTCGACCGAGACTCATCTAGTTGGCCATCCGGTCGGTCATGCGGCGATCGCCATGGATTTCGGGGGAGGGTTTTCCCATGCAACGTTTGTCGGAACGATTGAAGCAACGAACGTTTCATCACCTGACGTCGTGGCTCGTGCTGGCGTTAGCGTTCCTGGTCGGATCCAAAGGTTCGGCCCAAGAGCCGTTTGCCAAGCTGTTGGGACCTGTGGAAGTCGGCACCGTCGTCGACTCGTCAGTGGTCGAGATTCCCTATATCACCTGGGGTGGTGATGTGGCGACCTTTCTCGCCAACGGGGGCTTAGAGACCTCGTCGGGTTCCGCCTACGACCGCATGGGAATGAAGATCAAGCTGACGCCGGGCGATGACTTTTTGAGTCAAGTCCGCAATTATGTTTCCGGCAAGACGCCTTTCCTGCGGGGCACGATGCGGATGTTGGGCCAAGCAAGCGAGGTGCTTGGCAAAGACCCGCGCACGAAGCCGGTTGTGATCCTCCAGTTGTCGTGGAGTGCAGGCGACCATCTCGTCGCACGGGAGAATCTGAAGACGCTGAATGATTTGCGCAACGAAAGTCGAAAGATCCGCATTGCCTGTCAACAGGGCGGGCCGCATGTCGGCCTGCTGTACGATTCGCTGGATGCAGCCAAGATCAACCGCAATGAGGTCGAGATCGTGTGGGTGCCAGACTTAACAGGACCGAACGGCCCCGCGGAAGCGTTCCGGAAGGACGAGAAGATTGACGCCTGTTGCGTGATTACGCCCGACATGATTGGCCTGACCGGAGGCTACGACAGCACGGGTTCGGGTGCGGAGGGAACCGTGAAAGGCGCGCACGTGCTGAACTCGACGCGCGACATGTCCCGATCGATTGCCGATGTGTATGCGGTTCGTTCCGATTGGCTATCGGGGCATCGCGACTTCGCGGAAAACTTTGTGGCCGGTTATCTGCAGGCGACGGAAAAGGTCGTGGCGATGCGAAAGGATTTTGAGCAGACGCAGCGACTGAATGATGAATACCGAGGATTGTTGACGATGGCGCAGCAAATCTTCGGGGAAGAAGTGCTTCCCACACTGGAGGTCGACGCGCACGGACTGTTGTTGGATTGCGCCTTCGTCGGACTGCCAGGGCAGATGGCGTTCTTTCAGGATCGAGGAAACCTGAGCGGTTTCGAACCGAAGATGGCGGCCGCACTGGATTTAGCTGTGGGCTGGGGCTACGCCGGCTTTCGCAGCGGTTTTGACCCACCGGGATGGGACTATCGAAAGGTCGCCCAGAAAGCAGAAATTGAGTACCAGGATTTGAAGCAGCAGGGAGGCGTTGAAGTTGGGGAAGGGGGCGTCTTCCCCGGGAGTGAAGTTCTGGACGATCGGACGATCGTGAGTTTCACGATCAAGTTTCAGCCGAATCAGCCCGACTTCTCCGCCGACCGGTACGGAGCGGAGTTTAACCGGGCGATTCAAGCGGCTTCCACCTTTGGTAACGCCGTGATTGTGATCCGAGGACACGCCGATCCAACGAAGGCGCTGATCGACATGATCAAGGCCGGGATCGAAAAAGGCACGATCAAACGCAGCGGACAATCCGGCAATTACCAGTATTTCCTGAATGGGAAACGCCTCGACCTGACTCAGACCTCAACCGTTCTGAAACTGATTGAGACCGGAGCCTTTGAGACTCCGAGTCAACGTCCGCGCGAAACGGTACAGGCTGCCTTGAACTTGTCGCTCGCGCGTGCCGAGGCCGTGAAGCAGTCGCTGATTGATTTTGCCAAAGTCCAACAGGTGAATCTGGATGCCAGCCAGCTGCAGCCGACCGGGGCCGGAATCTCGGAGCCGCTGATTCCCAAGCCCGAGAACTTTGAAGAGGCACTCCAGAATATGCGTGTGGAGTTCCGCATCGTTCGCGTTCCCGCGGAAGCCTTGCAGGAATCGGATTTCGAATTCTAAGAACTTGGTCGGAGAATTGAACTCACGCTCCCGCCCAGCGTTTTGAAGTTGCGCACTTGAGGTGCATCGTAACCCGAAGCGTAAGTTTTGAAGTTGCACACTTTGTTAGTTCGTAGCCGAATTCGTGAGAATTCGGGGGCTTTGTCGCTGGGTCTCCCTGCTCGAGACCTCCGAATTCTCACGAATTCGGCTACGTGCAACTTCAAAA
>CAZFWV010000218.1:0-11849 GCA_964522605.1 uncultured Pirellulaceae bacterium | reverse complement strand
CCGATTTGCAGCTCGAGTCGCCCGTCCGGTGTCTGCGCGTAATTCCCCTCAATCCGTAACCGACCAAGCTCGCTGCCCGGCCGCACCGTACCGGAACTGAGAACGTCGCCGTCCACCAGGCCACTACCGGTAAGCACGGCGCCGGCGAGTAACGTCAATTGACCAAAAAACTCCAGTTCGCCTCCCGACGCGACATCAATGACTCCATTCGCATCGCTCCAGCTGTTGCCGCCGCCACGAAGCTGTATCCTTCCCTGCAACACGGACACCGTGCCCGCGTTCTCGAAACCGCCAGACATTTCGAACAGCGAAACTCCATCATTGCGCTTTTCAAAAACCCCCTGATTCTCAAAGCGCTGAACGCTCAGGATTTGTGTAAACCCGGGAAATAATTGAACGAGTGCGTCCTGATGGTTGACGACCGTCCCTGCTCCACTGAGTCCGCCGAACACTCGTACCTTGCCGCGGTTATCAAGCCGTCGATTAACCGTCGCCCCAAGGCTAAACACATCGAGCTGTGCGTCCGCGACAACCTCCACCGTCCCCGTACCCGAAAGGATGCTCTGGTTCAGGTGACTCACACCCGTGAATGTTAGATTGCCACTACCTTGAATATTCCCAAAGTCGGCATCTACCGAATTCAAGACCTGGTCCGCATTGAACGTCACGCTCGTCCGAATCTGCTCGATCTGCGCACTCTCGGGAAATGAATTCGCGATTGTGATCGTCCCGCCTAAGAATGCGATTTTCCCCTGGGGCAAAAGCTGTGCTGCCGTGAAATCGTGGGTGCCACCGGTAAAGACAATCCGTCCTTCACCGGTCAGACTGGTCGACGGAGAAAAGGTAAAGGACCCTAGGATTTGCAGCGTCGCGTCGGCCTGCACCTCAATCGAAGTCGTCGAGCTGCCCCCTTCGTTCAAACGCAACTGGCCTCCCTCAAGTGCCAAATCTCCTTCGTTCGCAAGTTCAGCCGTTAGTTCGAAGTTCCCACTGCCCGTTCGCAGCAACGTACCTTGATTCACGATGCTTACATTCGTGCCGGAAATGATTCCGAAATCGACGAAATGCAAGGTCGCGCCAGGATGATTGATGATTCGGTCACCCGATCCGGAAAGGGAAAGTCGAGTGGGGCTGCCAACCGATGTCGAGCCAATCCGTAACGTTCCGAAATTGTCGATGACGCGATCACTGGTCGTATTGAGCAGGCTTCCGAGCGCCAGTGTCGCTCCAGGCTCAATCGTGAACTTCCCCGCACCACCAACTGTGGCGGCCCCCATGAAACTGGTTCCGCCCAGGCTCACGTCACCAGCCCCCGTGAGTGTACCGAATGAGATCCCCACGCCCCTGTCAAACGAAGACGTCGCATTGACCGTGAGTGTCGTCCGTAGCTCGATAAACTCGCTGGACTGAATACTGTTGACGATGGGAGTCCCCGCCGTCCCATGGATCTGGATCGTCACGTCGCCGGGCACATCGATGATCACATCATCGGCCGCTGTGGGCAGACTATTAGATTGCCAATTGAACGGGTCTTGCCAAGAGAATCCATCGCCGCCACCATCCCAGGCGACCGTGGCCAGCAAGTGGCGGTCTTCCAGTTGCTCCACATCAGAGTGACGAAAACGCATTTGCCGCTGCAAGCGCGCATGGCGGCGCTTTGTCCTGCCCTTTGAACTCGGCACGATGTGGCCCTTTCGTGTCAAATCCCGAACGGAATTTTCAGCGAGGGCATTATACTTAGACAACTCGGCCGAGATAGTCACAAATTGTGGCGCTCTTGCATCTCAATCGCGTAACCTGTCGAGCGTGAATCTCGATCGACGTGCGTTACAGCGCGACTCTGTGCCACATCGACAGGCGCGGGACTGCTTTTTCCCGCAAGAAACCATGTTTCCCTGCGCGTCGATGGCATCTCCGTCATCGGCGGTCTTGACACATTAGCGTCAGCAAGACAATCGCACCTTCAGGGGCGATTGAACCAGAAATTTTCCGAAGAGTTTGGACGGTTCAGAATCAATGGCGAAGAACCGACGCCAGCGACCGAAGAAATCGATCGACATTCTCAGAACGGGCCGTGTAGCCCATGATGCCGATCCGCCAGACCTTACCCGCCAGCGGCCCCAGTCCCGCACCAATTTCGATGTCATGCTCTTCCAACAGAACCTTTCGCACGGCTGCCTCGTCGACTCCATCCGGCACTTTTACCGTGTTGAGCATCGGCAATCGTGCTTCGGGCACGACGAGCATTTCCAGACCGAGCGCCTCCAATCCTTCGACCAGTTGTTGATGTGCTTCGATGTGTCGACGATGGACCTTCTCGAGCCCTTCGTTCACGATACACAGCAGCGCCTGATCGAGCGCATACAACATGTTGATCGGCGCCGTGTGATGATAAACGCGTTTCGCTCCGTCCCAATAAGCCGTAAGCAAGGTCAGATCGAGGTACCAGTTCGGGACTTTGTTTTTCCGCCCGCGCAGCTTTTCGACTGCGGAGGGAGAAAAACTCACCGGCGCCAATCCGGGCGGGCAGGAAAGGCACTTCTGCGTCCCGCTGTAGATCGCATCACAGTGCCAGGCATCCATTGTAACCGGGATGCCTCCCAGGCTCGTGACCGTGTCGACCAGGTAAAGTGCGCCGGTCGCCGACACCAACTCGCCGACTTCCGCGACTGGATTGCAGACACCGGTTGAAGTTTCCGCATGGACGATTGCCACGATCCTATAAGGCCCGTCGCTCAGTTTCTTCTGGACCGCATCGACATCGACCGCCGTCCCCCACTCGAACTCGAGCGTATCCACCTCGGCACCCAGACGTCCGGCCACGTCGGCCATCCGAACACCAAACACGCCGTTCACGAGGATCAGCACGCGGTCACCAGGCTCGACAAGGTTGACGAAGCAGGTCTCCATCCCGGCAGAACCGGTTCCGCTGATGGGAATCGTCAGCGGATTCTGCGTGTTGAAAACCTGCTGGAGTAACTCCTTGATCTGATCCATGATCGCGATGAATCGCGGGTCGAGGTGCCCGATTGTTGGACGCGCCAGGGCCTCGTAAACCTGGGGAGGCACGCAGGACGGTCCCGGTCCCATCAACAACACTTCACGAACTTGATCCAGGCAGCTTTGCATCCGTTTCCCTTTTTCCCTTTTCGAGTCGTAATGCGGAGAGTCAACGACCGGCAAGATGGCGCGTTGGGAACTGCAACCATCGTGAATCGAATTCGCATTTATCCTATAGGACAACGTCCGACCTACGCAATCCACGACTTGGTTGTTGCGCACAAGTCGAGCGGAACCAGAGATCGAGAAGAGGAACCGCGGATCGAACGGATAAAACGGATGTCCGCGGATCGGTCCGTGCCGATCCGTACTCTCCGTCAAATCCGTGGTTTCCTTTTTTCTTTCGATCCAATCTGAACGCGATGTTCTCTCGCCAAGAAATCGAGCGACCAACGGAGGCGGCGCTTACCCGAGTGCGGAAGCATCCCAATCGGTTGCGGCCCTGCCGCACTGCGTCTTCGCATTTCAACGCAGAGCCCACAGCGGCGCAGGGTGCCGCAGAGCGGAAACGCTGGGTGCCACTGGCTTTGCCAGTGCTTCTCCTCGACTCAAGAGGACACTGGCAGAGCCCAGTGGCACACCCATTGTGACGGGTGCGGTGGTCGCTCGATTTCTTGTCGAGAGAACAACGTTTTCACCGTTCGCAGTGCAGAGGGCCGCAGAGCGGAAACGCGAGAAAACGACTATCGCGGCTGGCCGAGCACGAGGAATTCATAGGGCTCAAGGACCAATTCCTGCATTGCGGCAAGACTGCGACCGGTGACCAGGTCGACAAGAATTCGTCGGAGCCCCAGAAGGCGCAGATGACGTCCTTCGATCGTCTGCGGATGCTCCGAGAAATTCGCCAGGACGAGTACGGAATGATTTTCGGAATTCCGGAAGAAGCCGAGCACATGATCGTTGGCGGTTTCCACAAACTCCGTCGTCGCTCTTGTGAACGCGAGACACTGTTCGCGCAGCTGGATCAGCCGAGAGATCCCCTGATAGATTCGTCCCGGCACACTCTCTGCATCGCGTCGCTGCTCGGCACGCTGCCAGTCGAAGGCAGAACGGTGCAGCCATCGCGAGTCCCCCATTTTTTCCGGATCCCGCTCATACTCGTAGTTATTCAGCATTCCGATCTCATCGCCCAGGTAGATCAGCGGAATACCACCGATCGTGATGATCACTCCATGCACCAGCAAGATCCGCCGAATCGCCAGTTCAACTTCCTGGACGTCATCCTCCTCCAGTGCCTTTTCCAGTCCACAGAGCGAAGCACACGTTCCCGAGACGCGGGCATCTCCCGTCGCGAGGTTTTCCTGGAAAGTCCGTCCCCGCGCGAAACTGCCTTGATGCTGTCCCGTGAAGAAGCGAGTGAGGAACCGACGGTGTTCTTTGGGGCTGAACCCAACGCGACTTACGTCATCATCGGCGAGTGTCCAACCGATATCATCGTGGCAGCGCACGTAGTTAACCCATTCACATCCATCCGGAATTGCGAAGCGGTGCTCCATGGTTCGCCGCAGCACCTTGACTTCGCGAGTGGCCAGGGAGTTCCAGAGGGCGGCCATCAATTGAGGATTGTAGGAAAGTTGACACTCGTCTTCGCTAACGTACTTTCGAACTTCATCGGGATGCACGATCGCTTCTGACTTCAGGACCATGGCTGGCGCCGCCATTTTCACCGCGGCATTGAAAGCCTGAAGAACCCAATGTGCTTCGGGTAGGTTCTGGCAATCGGTACCCAAGCGTTTCCAAAGAAAAGCCACCGCATCCAGGCGAAGAATCTCGACTCCCTGATTCGCCAGGAACAACATTTCCTCCAGCATCCGATTGAAGACAACCGGATTCGCATAGTTCAGGTCCCACTGATAATTGTGAAAGCTGGTCCAGACCCACCTGCGAATCTTGCTGCGATACGTGAACGCGCCGGGGTGCTCGTCCGGGAACACTTCAATCATGCTTCGTTCATACTGATCCGGTAATCCACGATCCGGGAACATCCGGTAGTACTCCTGGTACTCCTCATCTCCTGCCAACGCACCGAGTGCCCATTCATGTTCGTCGGACGTGTGGTTACAGATGAAGTCCAGACAGAGCGAAATGCCAGAGTGTCGGAGTTCGTCGGCCAACTCACCGAGTTGCTCCATCGTTCCCAGACGCGGGTTCACATCCCGATAGCTGCTGATTGCGTATCCACCGTCATTATCCCCTTGCGGCACTTTCATCAGCGGCATCAGGTGCAGGTAGGTCACCCCCAACTCTCGCAGATAGGAAATGCGTTCACGGAGTCCCATTAAGTTTTCGGCGAATAGATCGACATAACACATCGCGCCGACCATTCGATGTGACTGATACCAATGCGGGTCGGACTCACGGAGCGCATCGAGTCCCTTCAATTCGCCCGGCCGGTCCAGCCACAACTCGGTGGCCGATACGAGAATGCTCTCCAGATGGTAGAAGAAATCATACTGATCGTGATACAGCGCGAAGAGTCGACGAAAGAGCGCGGGAAAATGCTGTCTGACACGCTGGATGTAGAGCTGCCACTCGACGGGATCCGTATCGGCCGCGCATCGATCCTCCAACCGCGGCAAGAGCCGTTGCAGTGCCTTCTGTTCGCGAACCGGATCGGGTTTCAGACGAGTATCGAGTGACTTCTGGAATGTTGGATCCAAGGTTTATTCTCCAGTCGGAAAGCCGCCCGAACGCAGGACCCTGCCGGACACTTATCGGTGTCCAGGCGACGAATTCTGCCTGCCGGGCGCGATCACTTCACGCATTCGAGGCCGCGGCATCGTCGGAATTCGCCTGGACGTCCTGGCCATAGCCGATCAAGGAGCGTAGTTCCTGAATACGCTGTTGGCCAACTTCTCGGGGAAGAATACCATAGCGGCGGCAGAGTGCGGCGGCATAGCCGGTCGCGATTCCCATTTGGCCGCATGTCTTCATCACCCGCGGCCCACACAGGCCGATATGGGAGCAACTGAAGCAGCGGCCGGCCATCATCAGATTGGAGATGCTGCGAGAATAGAGACTCCGAAAGGGAATGTAGTACGTACCGCGAGTCAGCCGGAACATCGCTTCCGACAGGAAGGTTGAAGGCGACCCCGTGAGTGCCAGCTGATAGTGGGCATCGACTGCGCGGACTTCTTCCACCACCGCATCGTCGAATCCGCGACGCTCAACCATGTCGCTCATCGTGTAGACATAGTCCCCCATCAACCGACGCGATTCTCGTTTTCCAGCCACGTGTGCGACCCACTTCAGTTTTAGGTTCGCATTCTGCGGATCCGTCTTTGCATTGGCGAAAGAGCCGTAAATCGCACGCAACAGGTGATCGCGAATCTGCTCGGCATCGTCGATTTGGGAGAGATCGTTGTCCGAGTATTCCCAATACCATTCGCCGTTCGTCGCAGAATGTTCTTTTGCCACCGGCATCGCCCAGGGAACGTCCGGGAACGTGAATGGTTCGTCCGTGGGCTCGGAATTCCAGAGCACGCTCGCACCCATGACGCGATTGTCGGGATACTCCGGACTCCACAGTTCACCGAATCGCTCCCACGCTTCACCGAATTCACTCTGTGACTCTCTTCCATACCGATAGTCTGCACCGGCCCAATACCCGAGCCAAGCGTCCCCGGTCGCATCGATGAATACCGGCGCTCGAAACCGGCGAATGGCGCCGGTGGTCACCTGCCGTGCTTCGACACTGGCGATCTGATCACCGATTTTTTCCAGTCCGATCGCAATATGGTGCGGAAACAGAGCCACGCCCGAGGAGGCCATTGTCGACTCACGCTTCTGCTGGGCCTCGATCGCATCCGCGTGTCCGTTCGGATAATGCGGTGTGTCGATCGTCTCGAGCATCGCCGCCCCCTTGCCGGGAATGCCGATCGTATGCACGCGAACTTCCTGACTTGCGTTGCCACCGAATAGCGGGCGATCCTGGATCAAGGCCACATTCAGACCTTGGGACTTCGCGGTCAACGCGGCGGCGCAGCCCGCAATCCCCCCTCCGACAACGACCAAATCAAACGCTTGTTCCTCAATTGCCTGGTCCGCGCGTCCGCTCAGTCGGTCTTTCCAGACCGACAGCTCGACGAGATCATCGTTCGGCAGCCGGGGATGTGCGTCTCGAGAGAAGTAGATCGCCTCGCAACGACCCTCGAATCCGGTGAGGTCTTGGAGTTCCACACGAATCGTGCGGGGCGATGCGACTTCGATCGTTCCTCCCGATTGCCAATGCCAATCGGCGTTTTCGGCACCGAATTCTGGCCTGAGCGCCAGGCCGTCAATCAGCACGTGGAAGCGGCCGGGAGCCTGCCACGGGCCAGGACACCAATCACGAGTCCGAACCCATACGTACCACGTACCTGCCTCGGGGATCTCGACCGTGGTGCCGGCATTCGCGACCGGCTGCCCCATCCCATGCGCTAACAGATAGCAGCCACCCATCTGCTGGTAGTGCTGCGTGTCCAATTTCCAGCCGCCTGCGTCGGTGAAGGATGCCGCTTCCACAAGCACTCCGTCCGCCGGCGCCGTTGGTTCGCTCCCTAAAGCGTATGGCAGAGGAAGAGCCGAAGTCAGTCCAACGCCCCCCACAACACGGATGAATGTTCTTCGGTTCAGGTTTTTCATCTTTCTTCCTCCGATTCGCCCGCCATTTTACATCACGGGGACCACGGATCAAAGCTGGGCATGCACGCGTAGGGATGACTCAGGAAATATTTCGGCATCTCGATCCACTCGTCTAACCGCGTGCCCAGCGGGCCGCGGACGGTCCCTCCGTACGCGCGGGGCGATGCCCGCGCGGTTAAACGAGCGATGCGACACGTAGGAACCGCGTGGACTACACCCCACGCTCACGAATCGTTTAACCGCGTGGGCAACGCCCCGCGCGTAGCAACCGCGTGCACTACACCCCGCGTAGCTCGCGCGGCCCGTTGCCCGCGCGGTTAAACGAGGATGTTGTTTCGGAGCCGTTCCCTAGCTCATTGCCTGCAACCCAGACTGGCGGAATCATTTCCTAGCGGGACGTATCGGGATCTCGCGTGAACGATCGATCTCCCACAGCAAAACCGCACTTGCGTCGTAGTTCCCCGAGCCCCAGCCGGCGACGATTGCGCTATCGTCCGGTGCGAATGCCACGGCGAACGCATCGGTTGCGCGTCGCTCAACAATCCCAATTGGGCAATGCAGGTCGGCTGACCACAGGCGGATCGTCCCATCATCACTGACCGTAGCAACGGTTCCACCGACGTGGGAAAAAGCCAGTTGATTGATCGCACCTTCGTGACTCTGAAAGTCGGCAATCCGCTCACCGGACCGCAAATCCCACAGCCGCAGATGTCCGTCGGAATGGGCGCTGGCGAGCAATGGTCCATCCGGTTGAAAGGCCAAATCTCTCGTGTCGGAATTCGCTCGCAAACGCAGCACCACTTTTCGTTGGGAAAGATCCCAGATCAGGATCTCAGAGAAACGTCCACCGGCCGCCAATCGGCTTCCGTCCGGTGAGTAGGCGAGCGCCCAACCGTGGTGCGGCAACGACAAATGTTCGGATTCCGTTCCATTTGCCAAATTCCATAGATGTACCAGTGCATCATCACCAGTAGTCGCCAGCGACCCACCGTCTGGCGAGAAGCAGGCGTCGTGTACAGTTCGCTCGGCATGTTCGAAAGAGTTCCGAACGGCGCGACGGTTGACATCCCACAAAAGGATCTGATTCGACGATTCCGAAGTTAGTGCCAGCAGGTCTCCCCGAGGAGAATAGTCGACGTCGTCCAGATCCATCGTCACTGGACCTTCATAACGCCAAGTCTGACCGTTGGATCCATCCGCTCGACCGTGCCACAACAATCCGGAATCGCCCACGATTGCCAAATGGTTCGCATCGGCCGAGAACGCAAGATCGCGGACACTCTGTACCTCGTTTGCGGCGATTGAAAGCGCACGCTCTGAGGGCCCAAGGTTCCAGATCCGGATGGCCCCATCGGCGCCACAAGTGGCGAGACGGCGATCATCAATGAATTGAAGGTCGGTTACTGCGCCCCGATGCACGCTCATTCTTCGCTCGTGGCCATACTCATCGATTCTTGAAATCGGCCGCCAAACGATGGATCCATCATTGTGCGCAGACACGAAGTATTGTCCGTTCGGAGAGATCGCAACGGCGTTCAATTGGTCCTTCTGGGGAGGCAATTCCCGATTCCACGATTGGTCATCCTCTTTCGAGAGAAAAACTCTTCCGTTGTAACGGCTGGCAAAAGCGATTAGTCCGCTGTTGACTGCGGCAAATGTCAGATGAGTTGGGCGTCGCCAGACCTGTTTTTCAGTCAGCAGAGGTTCGTCCGACGCCGATTCAGTCTCATCTCCCTGATCGATGTTCAGTTCGAATACACGAATATGATCATGCAGGACATTTGTCAGATCGCGCACCGAAACGTACAGACGATGACCATCCGCCGAAAAACAAACGGACTCATTTCGCGAACCGGTCAGATAATGACCTTTCAGTTCCCCTTCGATCGTGCAGACTCGCAAATCTTTGTACCGTGAAGCCGAGACAACGAAACGGCCATCTGGCGAGAAAGCAATGGCCTCAACGGTTGTTTCATGCGTGGTCAGGTCGCGGATCTTTTTGCCACTGTCTACGTCCCAAATCGCTACCGTATTCTCACCCGTCGCCACCATCGTACCACACGGCGAGACGGCGACGGCGGCCAGCATTGCGTCACCCGTTTTGATCGTCGAGAGAAGGTGCCCTTGTGGCACTTGCCAGATCCGTACGAGACCATCATCTCCGACGGTGACGATTCGCTCACGATCGGGAAAAACTGCCAACTCCGAGACAACGCCGGGATGACTATAAAACACGAGCGGCGGACTTCTTTCCACAAGGCTTCGAAGCAGGAACCATTCAACGCCACGCTGATCGCGGTCTTTCGCCTCAGGAATATGACGGGCCAGAATCGACACCGCTTCTCCGATCCACTTCTTATCCCACGCCTGGTATGCCAACTGCATGTCTGAGGCATAGAGCAACTCGGCCACATGGTCCAGCGCACTCTGCGTGCGTTGACTGCCTCGGAGCACAACCAGCGAACTGACTCCGAGGATCGCCGACAACAAAAGGCTGACGCCGACCGCCGTGTAGACCAAACCTCGGTGGCGCCGTGACCATCTCGCGACTCGGTCCGCCAGACGCGGCCGGTGAGCGAGAATCGGCCGATCGTCCAAGAACCGCTGTAAATCGTCAGCCATCGCCTGAGCGGATTCATAGCGGTCGCGACTCTCCTTCGCCGTCGCCGTCAGCACGATCGTCTCCAGATCGCGGGGAATCTGCGCATCAATGGCCCTCAATCGAGCAGGCTCATGACCGGCGATGGCCGACAACAGAGATTCCGTATCCTCGTCGGCGAACATCGGTCGGAGCGTCACCATTTCGTAGAGCGTCGCGCCCAAGGAATAGATATCGCTTCGTTCTCCGACTTCGGCACGACGACCCAGCGCCTGTTCCGGGCTCATATATCGCAAGGTCCCCATCACATCGCCGGTCATCGTCAAATTGACATCTGGGGCATGAGCGAGACCAAAGTCCGTGAGGTAGGCCTTTCCGTGCTTGTCGACCAGGATATTCGATGGCTTGACGTCTCGATGCAGGACACCATTTTGATGTGCGTACTCCAGAGCGCAGGCGATTTGACGCGCAATATCGGACACACGATTCAGTCGCTCACGGACGATATTGGAATCGGTCTTTGCCGACGGATTGGCGACCGATTCACTAGGAGCGGCTGCAAAACCGGGAGGGCGAGGCTCCTGCCGAGCCTGGGTTTTCCGCGTCTTCGGCTCGGCAGGAGCCTCGCCTTCCCGAATCTCGGTTTTGAACCCGCCTCGAGTGTGATTGCTCGCCTGGGTCAATTCCGCATCCTGACGCCAGCGTGCAATCCACTCGGCCGCCGAAACGCCGTCAATCAGCGGCATGGCGAAGAAATGCACGTGGTTCTCCTGCCCCACGGAAAGCACGCTGACGATATTGGGATGGGATAGCTGGCCTTCGATTAACGATTCGGTCTTGAATCGCTGCAAGTGCTTCGGATCCACCAGCGTCGCGAAGGGAAGGATTTTCAGGGCGACGCGCCGCCGCAGAGAGATCTGTTCCGCTTCATAGACGATCCCCATCCCGCCGCGTCCGATCTGGCGCAGAATGCGGAAATCGCCCAGGATCTTTTCGGAACCCGTACGGCGATTCTCGGGAATCTCGGTGGCCCCTCCCGCGGGCTCGCGCGAAGCGCCACTCAGGCCAACAGTCGACGCAAGAGCGGGCAGAAAAGCCCGCAGACGCTCGGCATAATCCGGCGACTCGCCCGTCAATCGTTCCGCTTGACCGGATCGCCCTTCCCGCAAATGCGTGAGCAACTGTTCGACAAATTCTGCGAATTCCCGATCAGCATCCGGTTCAGACGACTCTCGGGACGACGGTTCGGCCATAACGTAGAAGACTCCTGTCACCTGATTCTCGCAAAAACGATTGCCCGGATCGAGCGGGATTCGCGGCGCGCTGCGAGCTTTTCTGCCATCTCTTCGCGGTTGCCAGGCTCGCGTCGTGATCCGCTCGTGCCGACCAAATCCTTGCCGCCCAGGAGGTTTCGATGATAATCGAAGGAAGGGGCTGCACTCGTCCTGGCATGGAGACAGGGTCACGTCGAGAGCCGCGCCCCAATTCTGAAACGCATTTCAAAACCTGTTGTTCTCGAGGGGTGGCTGGTGGCAGAGCGCAGCGATGCCCCGGCTGCGGGAAAGCT